>JBFFUI010000014.1:0-43918 GCA_041571435.1 Sulfurimonadaceae bacterium
AGTAAAAAGATGGGCAGTGATGAGATTCTCACATATCTTGGACAGTATTAAGTCCCCGCCAAAGAGTCTGCATCTCGTAGATATAGCGCTCTTTTTGTCGATTCTGCCCCATCTGGACCGGTTAAAGTTTCCGATGCTCGTTTATCTGCTCGTTGTCTTTGTTGTCCTGCTTCTAAAACGGGAAGTGTCTAAGCCCCTGCAGTATGGGCTGATGCTCTTTGGACTGCTGTCGGTCGTCAGCTCTTTCTACACGGATTTCAACTTTTCATCGTTCAGCAAGTTTGCCCTCTATCTCTCATTTTTGAACGCGTTGTTGATCTATGCCGTTACGCTGCAGCGTCTGAAAGGGGAGTTGAACTTCTACCTCGCTTTCTCTCCGGCGATGTTGCTCATTCTCTCGTTTTTCCTGCATAACTCTGTTGTCATGCTCTTTTACATGGTGTTCGTACTCTATACCTTCTTGCTGCTCTTTATCTGGCATAAGATGAACAGTTCGCTCTATGATGTGGTAAAGATGTCCCTCTCCATCTTTACCTACTCACTGCCTATTGTTGCACTTCTCTTTATGGTCTTTCCGCGAATCAGTTTTGAAAAAGCGGATTACGGGTTTCAAGAAGAGTTGATCAAGCGAAGCGGGCATAACGGCCGGATGTCTTTAGGCAGTGACGCCCTTTTGGTTCCGTCACAGCAGGTAGTCATGGAGGTATATTTTAAAGAAAAGCTTCCAAAGGGAGAGGACCTTTACTTCCGTGGAACAACGCTCTATGTCGACAGAAACGACTCTTTCGTACAGTTGGACAGCAGTTATCAAAAATCCTTGAACGCCAAAAACCGGGCCGATAAACTGCGTGAAAGCATAGGGTACACGGTTACGCTCTATCCGCATAATGAAAAGTGGCTTTATGCCCTGGATATTCCGGACACTTCTCCGCCGAAAAGCAAGCTGTACGATGACTACACGATCTTCAGTGATAAAAAGATAGAGAAGGTTTATCGGTATAGCCTAAACTCACATTTGTCTTACAGGATGCGTGCACCAATACGCAAAGAGATACGCGAAGCATCACTGGCTGTTGATGATAATCGTGACCGTCAGAGTGCCGCAATCGCCAGGAGCCTAGTAGCGCCGAGTGATAAAGAGACCCTGAAAAACCTCACCGACTATTTCCAATCTCTGGATCTTGAGTATACGCTCAAGCCCGATCCCTTGGACAGATTAAGGCCCGTTGACGCATTTTTGCAGGGCACGAAGAAGGGGTATTGCGTTCACTTCGCATCCGCATTTGCCTATATGGCGCGGGTCGCCAAACTTCCGACCCGTATTGTCACGGGTTTTATGATCAATACGGATGAGGCATTGGATAACTATCTTGTTGTACGGGAGTACACAGCACACGCCTGGGTCGAGGTCTATCTTGAGGAGGAGGGGTGGCGTCGTGTTGAGACTACCGCATTTGCAAAGCGTTTCGATGCCAATGCGTTGCAAAATCTGGGTACGGCCGAGTTGAGTCGGACGGAGAGATTTCTACGTTACACCAATCTGCGATTTATGTATGCGAAGTATATCATCGAGACATGGATCCTGGAGTACAGTCGTGTCAAACAGATGGAACTGCTGAACAAGCTGTTAAACAACACAATGTACCTCGTCAAGTTTCTGCTCTCAGCACTGCTGTTTGTTCTCTTCTCTCTTCTATTGGCGATGTTCATTAATGCCAGACGTTGCAAAGATAGAGTTCTATGTCTGATGGATCCGCTTTTAAAACAGGCTAAAAGAGAGGGTGTTGAGAAAAAGAGCAATGAAAGTATGCATGACTTCTTAATGCGCCTTAAGAGGGTTTATGAAAGCAGTATCCTCGATGAGGTTGATTCGCTCTATCACAGAGTCAAGTATGCAAAAAGCTATGAGGATAAGGATCTGCAACGGCTCAAAGAGCTGGTGAAGATAACAAAACAAGAGCATCACCGATAGACTAAGAGATTATTAGTGACTGCGCGATTGTAACACGCCAACAGTACTTTACCCCTATGCCATTATCTAAGTAGGCTTACTGTAAAATACTCAATTATTATATAACGGAGTTATTACGAATGGAAAGTATGAATGTTATTGACGCTATTAAAGGCCGTTCATCAAAGCGAAAATTTTTAAATAAATCAGTTCCAAAAGAGACAATCGAAAAGATTTTGGAAGCAGCTGCGATGACACCGAGTGGTGCGAACATGCAGCCTTGGACAGTCTATTCAGTCAGTAATACCGAAATTCTGACAAACATCGGTGATGCTATCATCGAACATATCGAAGCGGGCGGTGACGTCGATCAGCATATACAGTATTACCCTCTTAACTGGATCAATCCGTATAAAAAACGTCGTATTCTTACAGGAGCCGGCCTTTATAAACTGATGGAAGTCGACCGCCATGATGATGAGACCCGTCAGAAGATGTGGTTTGACAACTACCGCTGGTTCGGAGCACAGAACGTAATTTTTGTCTATATTGAGAACGAGCTGATTAACGGTGCACAAGGACCACTTATCGATTGTGGTGCATACATGCAAAGCCTTATGCTGGCAGCCGAAGGGTACGGTTTAGCGACGGTACCTCAAGGTTCTACGACCGAGTATGGCAAGATCGTCTCTAAAGTAATAGGTGTGCCGGATAACTATTCGCTGCTCTACAGCGTTGTTGTCGGTTATGAAGACAAGGATGCCAAGATCAACACGTACCAGCCTAAACGTGTTGCGATGAAAGACATTGTGACGTTCATCGATTAACAACCTTAACGCTCGGATTGCCCTTTCGGGTATCGGCGCAATTTATGCCTCGGTTCACCTTTCGACGATATTATCTATCGTCCGCCAAAACGGTCATTCCACCACTCATGCGGTGAGATCGTCTTCTGCTTGATAAATTCCTCATCAAAACGGTATTCGTACTCTTTAACATACTCTAAAATGATCTTGTAGGCCTCAATGATGTCGCTGCTCATCTTGGTCGCTGTCTCGGTCTCATCGAGATGTTTGTCGGGGTGCCACTGGTGCATAAGGTTTTTGTAGCGTGCTTTTATTTCTGGAAGTGAGGCTGTGTCGCGAAGGCCAAGTAGTGTTTTGGCCTTCATAACCTCGTCAAAGGAGTGCATTGGTAGGGCGTTTAGTCTTTCTGTTGACGCATGTATGTCGGAACGTCGAGGTAGTCATCACTCAGGTCACCGCCGACAACCATTTTAGGGCGTTGTGCCTGTTGTGCCGCTGTTGACTGAGGCTGAGCAGGTGTATCTGAAACAAAGGCGTCATTGTTGACACCCTGGTTAAGATCTTTTTCAAAACCTGTCGCAACCAGCGTGATACGGATCGCATCGATCGGCATACTCTCATCTGTCGTTGTTCCAAAGATTACGTCAGCATCACTGTCGGCACTTTCATGCACGATCTCCATCGCCTCTGTCATCTCCATCATCGGGAATTCAGGGTGCATGTGGAAGTGAACAAGAACACCCATCGCACCGTTGATCGACATGTTGTCAAGTAACGGTGATTCAATGGCTGACTTGATCGCTTCATATGCTGCATTCTCACCCTGGTGCTCACCCATACCCATGAGTGCCATACCACGATGGTTCATAACAGTTTTAAGGTCGGCAAAGTCAAGGTTGATGTCGTTGTCACCGTGAGAAAGGATCACCCCTGATGTACCGCTTACCGCTTGGGCAAGAACAGAGTCAACGATCTTGAAACTTTCACGCATACCCAAACGCTTGTCGATGATGGAAAGCAGTTTGTCATTCGGGATGATAACGATTGAGTCACACTCGCCTTTAAGATCTTCAAGTCCTTTTTCGGCAAGTTTGGAACGTTTACCGCCCTCGAATTTGAACGGTTTAGTCACAACGGCAATGGTCAAAGCACCGATCTCTTTAGCGATCTGTGCAACGATAGGGGCCGCACCTGTACCGGTACCGCCGCCGAGACCGGCAGCGATGAAGACAATATCAGCACCCTCGAGCGCCGTACGAAGTTCGTCATAGCTCTCCAGTGCCGAGTCTTTACCGATAGACGGTTTCATACCTGCGCCAAGACCTTTTGTCAGCTTACCGCCGAGCTGGATCTTTGTGTTTGCCAATGAATTGTCCAGTACCTGTGCATCGGTGTTCGCAACGACAAGTTCGATACCGCTGACACCTTCGTTGATCATGTGCCCGATCATGTTGCCGCCACCACCGCCGACACCGACAGCAACGATTCTAGCACCTGTTTGTCGAACGGATTCCTCGATTATAAACATATCACTACTCATTTCACACTCCTTGTTAAAATAACTGGGTCATCCAGTTCCAGAATTTTGAAAACGCACCTGCTTCCTGTTCACCCTTACTCTTTTTCGGGGTGATAGGTTGTCCAATCTTTATGTTGCTGGGTTTCGCAGGAAACTCTTCATCGATTGTTGGGATACCGGCAGTTTCGACATCAGCCAGATCCGGCATCTCAAGATCTTCAAAGTCATTTTTTGTATGACGCATCTTCTTGTTCACATCCACCTCATAGAGAGAGTAGCCGTTTGCTTCGTAACGAAGCAGACCGATGGCACCCGAATAAGAGGGGTTGCGCAGTTGATCGAACAGCCCGTCGACCTCGATCGGTTTGGCTACACGTACCGGCAGATTGTCAAAGATGGCACTAGCAAGCTCACGCAAGCCGTCCATGTTGGTAAAACCGCCTGTCAAGACGACACCTGCACCCATCTGTTCTTTCAGCCCGCTTTTTTCCAGTGACTGTGCGATGATCATCAACGTCTCTTCGACACGTGCATAGATGACATTGTGAACCACCTCTAAAGAGACTTCATGTGTTGATGTCTCATCTCCGATGATAGGTAGTTCTATCAGGTCGTTGTTCGGCGTATGCAGCGAACCGTATTCCATCTTGACATTATCGGCCACATTTAGCGGTGTATGCAGTGCCATAGAGAGGTCGTTGGTGATATGGTTAGAACCGACACCCAGGAAATCGTTGTAACGAATCGCATTACCGACATGGATGACGATATTGCTGGTACTGCCGCCCATGTCAACAACAGCGACACCAAGCTCTTTCTCATCATCGTTCAAGACAGCGATCGCCGAAGCATAGCCGCTAAGGACCACGTTGTCCACCTCGACACCTGCTGCACGAACAGCCTTTCGAAGGTTGTTGAAGTTTGATTTTAGCGTGGTAATGATGTGCGTTTCGACTTCCAGACGCGATGCATTCATCCCTAACGGATCTTCAATGTAGTCCTGATCGTCTACTTTGAAGTTAAAGGGAAGGGTATGCAGTATCTCGTACTCATTCGGGATATTGGCATTGTAAAGCGAAGTACGCATAACGCGTTCGATCTCTTTTAACGAGATCTCTTTGTTCGGAATGTTGACAATACCGCTGGAGATTAAGCTTTTTGTGTAGGCACCGGAGATACTTACCGTCGCTTTTTTGATCTCAGTTCCAGCTACGCGCTTGGCGTCCGACAGGGCACTTTTAATAGATTTTGAGGCTAATTCAATGTTCGTGATGCTGCCTTTTTTAAGGCCTTGTGCTTTAGCAATACCGGCACCCGTGATCTGTATATTGTTCTCAGAATCAATATTGGCGATAATCGCGCAGATCTTGGTGGAACCAATGTCAATTGCTAAAACTGTTCTGCTCACCTTAGTTGCCTCCTACGTATGATTCGACTGTGAACTTACTCTCGAGCATCTTGATCAAAGCTGTATTGAAGATCGAAGTTTTCAGTTGTGTTACTTGAGCTGCTTCGGTACCCGCAGTTGTATCAGTCAGTTTCTGTGCGGTGATATTGAACAGCACCACTTTCTTGTCATTGAGGGGGATATAGCCGCGCTTTTGTGCTGAAGCAAAAAGTTTTGAGACAAAAAGTTTAGTCTCTTTTTCGCTCAGGCCTCCAAGTGCTTCGCTTTGTGTCGCTGAAATAAACCCGCTCTGGACACCGCTGAAGCTCTCCAGTGAGCTGTTTGCCAGTTCCTGAAGCTTCTGGGCACTCTGCTGTGCACTGTAATCTGTAAGTACGGCTGGCTTAGCTTCTTCAAATGATTTTGCTGTTGCCGGATTCACCTGCTCCAGTTTGATGGTGATATAGTTGTCACCAACCTTGCGTGATTTCAGAAACGGGCTGGTGATATTAAGTGCAGTGATCTCGGCAAAGATCTCGTCACCGTACGTATTGTTCTCTTCGTCTACAGTGATGGTCTCGACCGGGATACTGCTGTCAAGTGTTCCGTTTTTGAATGCGATGTAGTTGCGAAGAGATTGTTTATTGGTCGCTTTATCAACTAAAGCAGCGATGACCTGTTCTCTGGCAGCATCCAGTGGCAGTATCTTTCCTTCGGCATCCGTAAAGTTAGTACGGTTTGCTTGGTAGTACTCTTGGATCGAGGTTTCATTTGCATCAGCAGAGACCTTCTCTTGTGTTACAATCTGAAGTGTGAACGATGGTTTGTTCATGTAGTTCTGCTGACGTGTCTCCCAAAATGCTTTGAGCACTTTATCCGAAGTGTCGAGTGTGATATCGTTGGCATCAAGAATCTTGTATTCGATCTTGTCAGCGATACTGTTTGCCGTTGTGAAGATTTTCTCTTCAAGAGGAAGTGTCTCACTTTGAAACAGTGAAAGTACTTTTTGAATGAGGATCGAGTTGCGCAGATCGCTCTCATATTCAGTTACACTGAGATTGTTCTGTTTGAGGACTTTGACATAGAGCTCTTTTGAGAAGCTGCCGTTTTCAAAGAACATCTCTTGGGAGAGAATGACTTTTGAGAGCTCTTCTTTGGTGACCTGAAGGTTATAGCTGTTAGCTAAGTTTAAGACAAGAGCCTGTTCGATGACCTGGCGCAATGCTTGTTGTTTTAAACCAAAACTTTCAGCCTGCTTTTCGTCGAAGTTTCCTTGGAAAACCTGGTTGTACTGTCCGTAAAGACGGCTGTAGGCCTGTTGCCATTCACGCTGACTGACAGAGATGTCGCCCACTTTGGCGACGGCTCCGGCTTTATCGCCGTAGCTGTATTGTCCCCATCCGACAAAACCGGCGCCGATAAAAGCGAAAGTCGATATCCAGATGGTGATTACTAGGTATTTTCGGTGTCTTTGCATCCAAGTGATCATATGTGATGTTGCCCTTAATATATCAATTGGTTATATTTTATGTTTTTAAATATTAAACTAGCCTAAAAGTTCCCTAATTTAGGCAGATTGTCGCATTTTTTGCAAATGCAGATTTCGCTATGATTAGAACAGCAAAACGAATGAAGGTTGAATGATGAATAATGAGATGATGGCCAGTAGAGATCTTGATGTGATATGGCATCCGTGTACCCAGATGAAAGACCACGAGTTTTTGCCAATGATACCTGTAAAAAGCGGAAAAGGTGTCTATTTGGAGGATTTCGAAGGCAACCGTTATATCGATGCTATCAGTTCCTGGTGGGTCAATATCTTCGGCCATGCCAACGATTACATCAATACAGCGGTAAAAAAGCAGCTGGACACACTCGAACATGTTATTCTGGCAGGCTTTACCCACGAACAGGTCATACGGTTGAGTGAACGTCTTGTCAAATTGACCCCCGAAGGACTAACACGCTGTTTTTACGCAGACAACGGTTCATCGGCTGTTGAAGTCGCGTTGAAAATGAGTTACCACTTCCATAAGAACCAGGGTAGAGAGCGTCCGCTGTTCGTCTCACTGAACAACTCGTATCACGGCGAGACTATTGGCGCCCTCTCTGTCGGTGATGTTGAACTGTACAAAGAGACCTATGAGCCGCTTCTTATCCGTTCTATTCAGACCCCGGTACCGAAAGACCAAAGTGAAGCTGCCGCCCTCGAAGCTGCAGAAGCTTTGGAAGCGTGTTTTAAAACACACCATGATGAGATCGCAGCCTTGATCGTCGAACCGCTGATTCAAGCTGCTGGTTCGATGCATATGTACCATCCGCTCTTTTTGACAAAGGCGCGAGAACTCTGCACCGCTTACGGTGTTCATCTGATAGCGGATGAAGTGATGGCAGGCTTTGGCAGGACGGGAAGTATGTTCGCTGTCGAGCAGGCCGGTATAACACCGGATTACATTGTGTTATCCAAGGGGCTTACAGGAGGCTATTTACCGCTCTCTGTCGTACTAACAACCGACGAGGTCTACCGTGCTTTTTATTGTGACTACAAACTTTACAAAGCTTTTTTACATTCACATTCATACACAGGAAATGCTCTTGCATGTGCTGCCGCCAATGCGACACTTGACCTTTTTGAATCAGAAAATATTATAGAACGCAATAAAGAGACAGCAGCATATATCGCGTCAAAACTGGAAAGATTCAAGAGTTTGGACAATGTCAAAGAGGTGCGCCAATGCGGGATGGTCGCCGCGATAGAGCTGAAAGGTTATGATACCAGTGAGCGGATCGGTCTCAAAGTGTATGAACATGGCCTCAAAAACGGTGTTCTTCTCCGTCCTCTTGGCCATATTGTCTATTTCATGCCGCCTTATATCATCACAAAAGAAGAGATAGATGTTATGATGGATACGGCCTATGATGCCATCTCTCAAATATAGGAAAAAATTATGCTGAGATTTCTCTGGATATTATCACTATTACTTACTTATATATATGCAGAAGAGATTACAGTCGATACAAAAGCGATTACAAAAGTGCATAACGATCTACGCAAAAAGTACAATTCGCCGGCACTGACCTATTCAAATAAGCTTGAAAGTGCAGCACGTACCTGGGCAAAAAAACTTCAACAAGATGGCTGCAGGATGGTGCACTCACATGGCAAAGTCGGTTTAAACGGTGAGAATCTTTTCTGGGCAAGCGCCGTTAAAACAGCCAATGCCAAAGATGCCAACGGCAGTTGGATCTGGCGCAGTAAACTGAAAAAGGTCAAAGAGGAAGCAGTCGTTCAGGCCTGGTATGATGAAGTGCAGTGGTATGATTATGAGACGAACAGCTGTGAAGAAGGGAAGGTTTGCGGACATTTCACTCAGCTTATCTGGAATACGACAACCGAGCTTGGCTGTGCAGCGATGGCCTGTGATGACCGCTCTCAGGTCTGGGTCTGTGAGTATACACCGGCAGGAAATGTATCGGTAAGAGATACTTCGGGAAATGTTGAAAAGTTGAGACCGTATTGAAAGAAGAAAATACCTGGTACGACATCAATGTGGAAGAATGCTTGAGCGTTCGCGAGAGAAAAGATAACTGTGTATCGCTAAGCCAGGTGACCTGAGTGTTCGGGCTGATTGGATGGTGAGACTGTTCATGATTTTTGGTATTTTTTCTCTCAGTTAGGCGTTTTAGAGTATGATTGTTAATAGCTGGTTTTGTCCGGTTTGTGGCTGTTCATCTCCTATATGTACCTGCTGTACATCTCTTTTGTGCAAAGCAGCGAGCAGCCTAAACACAGATTATAAAAAGGTAGACTATGAGCAATGATGTCAACGACTTCTCTCTGATTGAAGAGATCTGGCACGCGATAACACACGGTGTGGGGCTGGCGCTCAGTATTGCAGCGCTTACTATAATGGTGGCCTACTCTTCACAGAGTGGTTCAGTGATCTCGGTATTAGCCAGTATATTGTTTGGAACGACACTGATCATCCTCTACGGTTCCTCTACGCTTTACCATGCCATCACCCATCACGATATAAAAAAAAGGTTTCAACAGTTCGATCATGCCTCTATCTATATACTGATCGCAGGTTCCTACACCCATGTCACCTTGATCTCATTGGGAAATACCTTGGGGTACACTCTGTTCGGTGTGGTCTGGGGGACCTCACTCATCGGGATCTATCTGAAGTTTGCTTATCCGGGTCGATTTGAAAAGCTCTCTTTAATCCTTTACCTTTTGTTGGGTTGGATGATTGTGATTGCGGTCAAACCGCTTATGGGTGTCATGGCTCCGGGTGGATTGTGGCTGCTGTTGGCAGGGGGGCTTCTTTACACTTTCGGTGTCATCTTCTATGTTTGGGACAATCTCCCGTTCAACCATACGATTTGGCATCTTTTTGTGATGGGTGGCAGTATTTGTCACTTTTTGATGGTTGTGCTTTATGTCATCTAAAGTGTTGACACTTTACATAGACGGTGACGCTTTTCCCAACCTTTTAAAACCGATTGTGCTGCGATCGATCGAACGGCTCCGTCTGCCTACTTATGTGGTCTCAAACAAAAAGATAACATTGGGTGATTCCGACCTGGTGACCTACATCATTGTGGAGGAGGGTGCCGATGAAGCGGACCATCGTATCGTTGAGATGGTCAAGGAAGGTGACCTTGTCATCACTGCGGACATTCCGCTGGCGGATCGGGTGATTGCCAAAAAGGCACATGCCATAGACCATCGTGGAGAACTTTATAGCGTCGACAACATCAAACAGTATCTGGCCATGCGCAATCTGATGGAGACAATAAGGGAGAGTGGAGAGATGACAAAAGGCCCTAAACCCTTCAGCCCGAAAGATGCCCACGAGTTCGCCAACCAGCTGCATCGATTCTTAAGCAAGCACTGTTCTTAAATTCCGCTACTGAAACAGGTGCTGACCCTCCTACATGCTTTTTTTATAATCTCTCTTTGCTAAGATACATCATCAAAAATTATGAGGTCTCGTATGCAAAAAGTTTTTATTGGGCGCAGATATGTGGGTTCGATCGAACTGCCTGATACCAAAGATGCCAAACAGCTTTTTCACCGTGTGCTAAAAGTGTATGCAACTCGCGACGCTCTCAACACCCACACCCTTTTCAGTGCCAGCAAGTTGGCACAACTGAAAAACTATCAAAAAGGCGGTGCGAGAGAAGAGCTGGCGAACCTTGAGATGTACATCGAACTCGGCAGGATCATGGGCTTTACGACGGCTGACGCCAAGCAGCTAAAAAACGATATCGAACTCATCAACGATACCGCGCATACGCATTTCAATATCAAAAAGCGTGTCACGCTCTTTAATAAAAGAGAGAAAAGCAAAACCAACGGAAGTTACCTTTTTTGGGACATCGAAAACTTTTCGAACATCGCATCCATCTTCAATGATCTTATCGAACCGTATGGAATAGAAGATGAAAACATCTATCTGGCGGCAAATCCTGATTCTCTCTATCTCAAGAAGAGAGAGTGGGAAGCGAACCTCTATGATTACGGCAAGACTTTGAACTCCTTTAACTTTACGAAGTGTGATCACGGTAAAAATGTGGCTGATGATCTTCTTTTGGAGACATTTGAAGCGCTTTGCCTAAAAAACAGTGATATCTATATGATGAGTTTTGACAGGGAGCTAAAAGAACGTTTTAAAGCAGCCTGTCACAAAAGCAACAACCTTTATATCATGCATAAATAATCGAAGCAAGCAGCTTCTTAGCGCTTGTTACATAAGAGGTCTGCAGGTATATTCTTGTTTGTTTACCCAATTGTTAGACAATAAGGTAACTAAAAACAAAGGCTTTTCATGCGCAATCGTATACTCTTTATCGGTAGCATTATCTTTGCTTCACAAGTTATGTTCGCAGAGACGCTGGTTGTACTGCCGCAGCCGGCGCAGATGTCGGTGCAGCAGTCCAACCTTTTTGAAAGGTGAATAGCCTCTTCGCTTGTCTCTCGAGGTCTGGAGCCTCAAGCGGCGGAAGGCTTTGCCAAAGAGAGTGTTACCGATAGCTGTGATGCGTTGCTTTTAACACAACTTCTTGTGACCAAGACGGGGATTGAGAGCAAAAAGATATTTGACCATATCGCCACGCAGTCACTGTTTGAAAAAACGACTGACCTGAGAGACTATGACGATGTTGTTGCAATGGTCCATAAGATTAAAGGGGCATCCATAAACAGCGATGACCTTCTCGCTGTCAAAGAGTATATCTCAATAGTCTAATGCGTTTTAAAATCATAAGATTGGAGCGGATCTAAAGAAGAGACCGCTCCGCTGCCTCTTGATTTCCTCCCGGCCGTTTGGCTAGGCCTCTTCCAAGCGTTTGCGGACCTCTTCGAATGTTGCTGCCGAAGTAGATGAAAGATCTGACTTTCGGCTGAACAGCAAAATTGCAATGGTCGCGACGATGAAACCGGGCAGCAGTTCGTAAAGGTCGAAAATACCCCCTTCGAGGTGTTTGTAGACGATAATCGTTACCGTTCCTGCAATCATTCCTGCGATTGCACCGCTCTTGGTGATCCCCTTGTGATAGAGTGAGAGGATGATCAGCGGCCCGAAGGCGGCGCCGAAACCTGCCCAGGCATAGGCAACAAGTGAGAGGACTGTGGCATCTCTGTCTGTAGAGAGATACCAGGCGATGACAGCGATAGCGATGACCGTGGCACGGCCGACCCAGACCAGTTCTCTATTACCGGCGCCTGGTCGTAGCGAGGCGTGGTAGAGGTCACGGGTCAGGACCGACGACGAGACAAGCAGCTGTGAATCGACCGTACTCATGATAGCGGCGAGAATAGCGGCGAGCAGGAAGCCGGCGATCCAGGGGTTGAAAAGCAGCTGTGACATGGTGATAAAGATCTTTTCACTGTCCTGAAGGTCGATGCCGTTGGCCGCGACATAGGCAAAGCCGAAAAAGCCGACGGCCAGTGAACCGATGATGGAGAGGATCATCCAGCTCATACCGATCTGTTTGGCACGGTGCATCTCACGTTCGTCGCGTATCGACATAAAGCGTACCAGTATATGCGGCTGGCCAAAGTACCCCAGCCCCCACGCCATAAGCGAGATGATCCCGATGAAGGAACTCCCCGTCACAAAGTCAAGATTTTGGGGTTTTATGGAACCGATAATGTTGATCGCAGCGGAGATGCCGCCGACCTCAAAGATGACCACCAGCGGTGTTACGACCAGGGCAAGCATCATCAGGATCCCCTGGATAAAGTCGGTCCAGCTCACGGCATTGTAGCCGCCGAGGAAGGTGTAAGAGACGATGATGAAGCTTCCTACAAGTAGCGCCGTATCATAGTCAAGCCCGAAGGTCGCCTCAAAGAGTTTGGCCCCGCCGACAAGACCTGAAGAGGTGTAGAGTGTGTAAAAGAGAAGGATCACTACCGCTGTGACAATACGCAGGCTGTTGCCGCTCTCTTCGAACCGGTTGGAGAAGTAGTCGGGTATTGTGATGGCGTCGTTGAGATGGTGGGTGTAGACGCGCAGCGGTTTGGCGACATAGTGCCAGTTCAGGTACGCTCCGATGATCAGTCCGACAGCGATCCAGCTGCCGACAATGCCGTCGCTGTAGAGCATGCCCGGAAGACCAAGCAGCAGCCAGCCGCTCATATCTGAAGCACCGGCACTCAGTGCGGTAACGCCCGGTCCGAGCCCACGTCCACCGAGCACGTAGTCGGAAAGGTTCTTTGTCTTAAAGTAAAAATAGAGCCCGATAGCGACCATAACGACCATATAGATGAGAAACGAGATAATAACAGGGAGTTCTAAGATAGTGTGTCCTTTTCTTCGAGCGCTTTGATTCCCAGGTTACCGTAACGGTGGTAGCGGTGAGAGACGCTCTGTTCAATGTAGTAGTGCATCAGTTCGATGCGGCCATGTGCGACAAACGGTGCTGTCGCAAGGTAGTATGCTTTGTCGGCGATATCGCTGTAGATCTGCGGTGAGACATGTTCGGGTCTGAGGAAGCGGATACGTTCGAAGTTGGCAAACGAAAAGATCAGGGAGAGTTCGTTTTCCATAATGAAGTCATCCTCTTCTTCAAGCAACTGTTTCTGTTTGGCGCTTAGCCAGAAGAGCGCTTTCGAGTCGCTCTCCTCAGGTACGGAGATGGTGACCCTGGCCCCCGCCATTTTAGCGGCAGAGTAGGAACAGAGCATCTCCGTAAGCGTGTCATCATTGCCAAATCGAAGCAGTACACTTTTGACGCCAAGGTAACGCGAAACGTTGCTTTCACCGCGGATCTGGAAATAGTCATGCTCTTTAAGAAAAACTGCTTCCTGCCAATATGCAAAGTTGCCGACGATCGTGCAGGCATTCTCGAGCTCATTCATGAAGCGTGTTTCACTTGCTTTGAGTTTTTGCAGTTTATCCAGTACCGGATTCGTCCGCTGTTCGGATGCATGCTGTGGGTCAGCGGTGATGTTGATGAATTGGGTGACATAGTTCAGGCCACCGGCTTTCCTGCCGCTTCCGATGGCGGACTTACCCATTCCTCCGAAGGGCTGCCGAAGGACGATGGCGCCGGTTGTTGGACGGTTGATATAGAGGTTGCCTGCGAGCAGCTTCTCTTTCCACTCGTTAAGTTCACGCTCGTCAAGGGATTCGATACCAGAGGTAAGACCGTAGCCGGTTGAATTGACGATCTCAATGGCATCATCGAGATTGTCGGCACACATTACGGAAAGTACTGGGCCAAAGAGTTCGTTGGTGTGACAGTAGTCACCCCGTTTTGTCCCCCAGCGGATGGCAGGCTTTAGCATATAGGGATTGTCGTTGTCCGCATAAGATGGCGGTAGAAGCCAGCTCTCGCCCTGGTCAAGCTGTTCGAGTGCATGGGCTAGCTTGCCTGCCGGCTTGTCGACAAGCGCACCGATTTTGTTCTGCATCTCCCAGACCGAACCCACTTCGAGCGAAGAGGCAGCATCCAGCAGCATCGATTTGAAGGCGGCATCCTCATAGAGTTCACGTTCCAGGACCAGCAGCGAGGTGGCAGAGCATTTTTGCCCGGAATTGTTGAACGCGGACGCCAGTACATTGGCTAGTGCCTGATCACGGTCGGCCATGGCGGTGACGATGGTCGCATCCTTGCCGCCGGTCTCGGCGCTGAGATGTATATCGGGACGTGCTTTGATCATGCCGTATGCCGTTGATTCACCACCGGTGAAGATGACGAAGTCGATTTTGCTGTTGGGGATCAGGTTCTTGCCGGCCTGGCTGCCGTCACAGGGGACAAACTGAAGAGTGTTTTTGCTGACCCCGGCATTCCAGAAGCACTGACAGAGGCGGTAGGCGCTCAGTACGGCGGCAGAAGCGGGTTTGAGGATGACCGTGTTGCCTGCTGCGAGCGCTGCCGCAATGCCGCCGGCGGGGATCGCCACCGGAAAGTTCCACGGACTGATCACTAACCCGACCCCTTTGGGAGAGATATTTATCCCGCCAAGCGCCTCGATCTGCGCCACGCTGTAAGGATAGAAGTTGAGGAAGTCGATCGCCTCAGAGACCTCTACATCGGTTTCGGTAAAGATCTTTCCGACCTCTGCTGCCGCAACACCGATAAGGTCGCCACGGCTTCTTCGGAGCTCGTTGGCAACGTCCATCATGATCTTCTGACGCACTTCGGTGCTGAGCTGGCGCCATCCATCCGGATCATTCTCGGCCACGTCAACAGCATGTTGGAGGTGCTCTGCCGAAGCCTTGGCGTAACTGCCCACGACAACATCGTCGTGGTATTGTGACTTGTCGATCACATCGGCATGCTCCTCGCAAGAAACGGCTTTGCCGCCGACGACCACTTCGGCATTGAAGCCACCGTTGCTGCCGATGTTCTGCCACTTAGCACGGATACTCTCTGCCCAGCGGCGGTTCTGTTTGAGGATAAAGTCCGTATCGCTCTCACTTTCGTAATAGTAGCTTTCAGGGTCAAATATCGGTTTCGGCTCTTCAACATTGCGGTCTTGTGTTCTGAATGGTGTCAGTACGATACTGTTCATGGCTTTGCAGGCCTGTTCAAACCCCTCTTCGAGCTCTTTCCAGGTAACTGAATCCGCTTTGAGCCCAAAACTGTGGCGCATAAAGTTACCTTGTGCCGTGTTTTCGTCAAAGCGGCGCACCAGATAGGCGACCGCATTGGTAAAGGTCTTCATCGTCGCGGTAGGCGCATAGAGTATCACCTTGATGTTTTCGTCCTTGAGTACACGGTAGGCTGCCTCGCTCATACCTTCGAGCATCTCGGCAGTGGCGTAGGCTTCGACATTGCGCTCTTTGGCAAGGGTATTGGCCAGTGCATGATCGAAAATATTGTGCGAAGCGATCCCGACATGGACACTCGGTGCTATGGCTGGATCGAGCAGATAGTCCATCAGCACTTTGTAATTAGCGTCGCTTTCGACCTTCTGTTCGTAGGTGATACAGGGCCAGCCGCGAAGACTCGCTTCAGCACGTTCCATCTCCTGGTTGGCCCCTTTGACAAGACGTACTTTGATCGGTGCACCGCCGTTTTCGACCCGTTTCAACGCCCATTTGACCAGTTTTTCAAGCTCGGCCTTAGCATCGGGCATATAACTTTGAATGACGATACCGGCGTGGTAGTGCTTGAATCGCTCCTGTGAAAGCGTTGTCATGAAGGCATCCACGGTCAGTTCAAGATCGCGGTACTCCTCCATATCGAGGTTGACAAACTTGTTTTGTCTTTGGCCGTTTTTGTCGATGAAGGTGTTGGCCATCGCTGCATCATATATCCGGCTGATGCGTTTGACCAGCTCGTCGACACTCCATTCGTGGGCTAGGGCATTAAGCTGAGAAAAAATGGTGGATATCTTGATAGAGATATAGTCTATCTGCTCGTGTTCAAGCGATGCAACATATTTGTCAAGTCGCTGCTGCGCCTCTTTTTCCCCTAGGACCGCTTCGCCGATGACGTTGATGTTGACACGGGTTCCCTCTTTTCGGCGGTGTTCGATGTGTCTGAAAAGAGGGTGATCCTCACCCTTGATAACAACGCTGCTGACCTCTTCACGCAGCATCCGTATAAAAAGTGGAACGGAAAAACTCGGAATGTGGCAGCCCACTTCGCGAAAGAGCCAGATCAATACCTTCTCAAAGTCACTGAAGAAGTCGGTACCTTCATACTTATTAAAAATATATTCGATCTGGTCAGCGACACGTCTAGGTTCAGTGGAACGGAAACTTTGATCGAGCAGTTCGATCAGAAAGACTTTGTTGAGCGGGTTTTTGAGCATGCTCTCCATTGTGGCATGAAATTTTAGCTCCTCTTTGCCGCGTCTCTCCTCGATACTCTTCTGCCATGCGGTACTGAGAGCTTTGGCCTGTTCTATCAGCTCCTGTGAAATGTTCTTCATCTGCGTCCTTTTGTACCACTCAATAAGACAATCAGTTTTCGAAATGATCTTGCCTTATCGTTATATAGGGCACTGCAGTCCAAAACAGTGCTTCTTAAAACGATATGGATTTTTGAAAGTTTCCCGATTGTATCGTTTTTCTTAGCACATTGCAAACGGCAGGGTCAAGACCTTCGATAGCGGTAACATGACAATACTTGGCTGCAGATGTGATGGAAATTTTTGATGCTGCTGAAACCAGACATTACTATAATCAACTCTACAGATAGACAGAATGACTGTTATCACCAAACGTTAAAACGGAAAGGAAAGGCCTGCCAGAAAATGGTTGGTCTTGAGATTCGTATGGATGCTTTCGCCGCCAAAAAGAACAAGGTCATCATCAGTGCTATCATAGTCAATAGATAATGAGGTGTATCGGTATTCTGCAAAAAGAGATACACGGCTGTGTACGGACCATAAAAGACCAGTGCTAAGATCTAACCCCATACCATAGCCTGAACCACTCATGGCTTTACCTAATGCAGACTTTTCGCTGACGCTAATTTCAGACTCATGCATCAGTATACCCATGCCAAAATAGGGCTGGAATGTGTCGCCCGGATAGCGAAACATCGCGTTGAATGCAATGGCAACGGTGGTCGATTCGGTATTCTCTCCGTGGGCACGAAAGCCAAAAATATCCACACTGCCGCCCAGCCACGAATAGTTGGAGCCTTCTTTAAGTGTTTTCTCTGGATCCATCCATGAATTGTCTTCAGGGTCAAAGCATCCGACGATCCTCATGCCAAACAGACCTGAGCTGCCGTCAATTGTTTCAGAGGCAGAGACCGATGATCCGATCCACGGGTACTGTGTTGCAGTAACAGTTGCTGAAGCGGTGTCGGAATAACCGCCATAAATGTCCACCATTTTTTGCGCAGAGACGAGCTGTGGCAGAAACAAGATTGAAAAAAATAACGTAAGCCATCTTTTAGCCATGCCAATCCTTTATGCATCAGTTTATACGCTGTTAAACTGTGCTTTACGAAGACCGTTTTGTGTTCAACAACCTTTCACTCCCTTGCAGCGCGCTATTATATCGACAAATTGCCTTCGGACTCTTTTAACCTGTTTAACAGAGCAAATGAGCTGGTACAGACCTCTTTGCTATGTTGGATAAGATGTTCTAAAACAGTTTTTTCAGATGTTTCAATGATTGTATCGATATCTTCTACCAAGGACGTTAACTCTTCTTGCAGTACTTTGAGTTTTGAAAGAGGCTGCTCTCTATACTCTTGTTTAAACTGTGACAGCTCTTTTTGAAGTGTTATCTTCTCTTCACGAAGCTCTTCATTGGCCTTTTTTAGTTCGGTATTCATCTCAATATGTGCGTTTAGTGAGCGGTGGAGTCTCTCAAAGTTCAGTTCATCCAGAGGCTCTGCGGAACGTTTAAATGTAATCATATACTCTATAGCTCCCTTTGTTTCAGAGCTTCTCCCTGGCAAGGAGAGAATCAAATCTGCAATTATTATAGCTGTAGTATGCAGATAATGTCAATTTCGACCTATGTATGGACTTTTGTAAGAAACTGCTTTTTGTCTTTAATGTTATAATTGCGGTAATCATAAAAAAAGGGTTTCTCATGGGGTGGACCTGTCAACATGACTACAAAGGTTACTGTAAACGTGTTGAAAAACCGTGCGTACCCGGCATGAAAGGGTGTACACTGAAAAGCAGTGACTACATCTTCAGCACTGAACCTGAGCCAAAAAAATCGGAAGAGAAAAAAGAGGAGATCGACTTCGCGGCATTGGCTCGAAGTCATTAACTGTTCGCGGTGAAGGTTGTTGAGTAAAAAGGGCGTTTAAAGATTCGCGCCGTGATAAAAATAGTATCCGAGTCCAAGTGTGTAGAGCGCATTGCCGTAAAGCGCGTGCTCTATAGCAGTCAGCATGGTCGATCGGGTTTTGAGGTAGGTTTGTGCAAACAACAAGCCGCCAAAAAAGGTGAAAATGACGGCGATCCAGTTTTCAAAAACGATATGCACATAGGCAAACACCATCGCATTGATAATGACGAAGTATAAGGCATGCCCTTTGAACAGCTTCTTGTAGCGGTGAAAGAAGAAACTGCGAAAGAGGATCTCCTGCAGATAGGCAGAGAGAAAAGGGTAGAGCAGCATAACCAGCAGCCAACGCAATGGTGCAGCTTTGACGAACGCCAAAAAGATATCGGGTGTATAGAGTATTACAAAAAGTGTCATAGCGGCAACGACCACAATAAACCGTAGTACTACAACATAGAGATCCTTGCGCTCGAAGTTGACTACGCCGACTCTGATCCCTGAGCTGCGGAGATGGAGATAGGCGTAGAAAGAGACAATCCACAGCACCGGCATGATCGCTTCTTTAGGCAGCGGTCCCCAGATTATCAATAAGGGCGGAGTGATAAAGATAAGGAAAAATTCGGCCAACAGTGCAGTTTTACTCATGGGTTTAACTATAGCATAGATCGGTTACATGTAGGGTGCTTTTGACGGTTTGCTCATGAAGAGGTTTGGGTCTTAGTTGACACGCTGTTTTTGGATAAGCTCACGGTAATATACGGATGGGCTTCTTTTCTACTATAATTGCATTTATATTTATAAAAAGGAAGTGCCATGTGCGACTTCAACAATCTTGATGATGCGGCGAAGACCGCCTATCACAACCAACTCTCTAAATGTGCCGACGCTTTCGGCGGTACAAACTATTTTTTACAGCTGCTTGAAGCTATTCGCAAGAGTAAACCGCATCCATTGATGGCAAAACATATGGAATTCAGGTTTTCACGCGGGATTGTCAAGTGGGAAAAGGTGATCTTTAAAGACAAGTTCACATTGTTGACAAAAGTACGTGTGAATGAGAATGAAGACGGCAACCTTCTGCCTGCTGAAGATGACAAGTCGTATAAAAAGGTGATGAACCTTCTGCGTACACTGCAGCCTATAGAATTTCAGGTCCTGCCTAAAAACAGTAAAGATGGCGAAGGGTTTACCTTCCATGCGTTTGATATCGTTGACAAGAACACGACGCGTATCAACCCTGTCTTTGATGCTCTCTTCTTCTGCTCCGTCGATACCGTTAAAAAAGTACTCAACTACAGACCTAAAGAGTCATAATGGATGGCAAACTGCGTAAAAATATCATCAGTGGAAAACGTGTTGCGATTGTCCTGAAGCAGGATCAGGATACAGGATACCTGACTGACGGGGTCGTTCGTGATATCCTGACAAAGTCCGCAAGCCACCCGCACGGTATTAAAGTCCGTCTCATGAGCGGTGAAGTCGGTCGGGTCAAAGAGATATATTAGACTCACTATAAGAGAAGATTGAATATAATCGCAAAACATTAATATATTATGTAGGAGCATATGATGGGTAGAGCCTTTGAATACCGTAAAGCAGCAAAAATGAAACGATGGGGGAACATGTCCCGGGTTTTCCCTAAGTTGGCAAAATCGATTGAAAAAGCGGCAAAAGAGGGCGGTGGTGATCCGGATATGAACCCGAAACTCCGTACGGCGATATTGAACGCCAAAGCGGAGAACATGCCTAAAGACAATATTGCCGCAGCGATCAAACGTGCAACGGGAAAAGATGCGAAAGACATGTTGGAGGTCACTTTTGAAGGGAAGGGACCAAACGGTACACTCATCTTTGTCGAGTGTCTGACGGACAACAATACACGTACGGTTGCCAATGTTAAAAACATCATCAACAAAAACGGCGGCGAGATGCTGAACAACGGTGCACTCGACTTTATGTTTTCACGCAAGGCGATCTTTGAGTTTGAATTGACAGACGAGATGGATGTTGAAGAGCTTGAACTTGAACTGATCGATGCGGGTCTTGAAGAGATCGAAGCCGAAGACGGTGAATGTATCGTTCATACCGACTATACGGACTTTGGTAACATGAATAAGGCACTTGAAGATATGGGTATTGAGTTGAAAAAAGCAACGCTCGAATACATTGCCAATACGCCTATCGAACTGACGGAAGAGCAGCTGGAGCTACTTCAGCCGATGTTGGAGAAACTGGATGATGATGAGGATGTGCAGGCCGTCTACACAAACTTCCAGTAACACGTAAAACTTTCAGTATGCGGTGTGCTCTGCACCGGACTTGAGCTTCTAACCCACATTAAAATCAGTAAAACGCCCGGCTTACTTGCCGTGCTGTTCAAAAAAATAGAGTGCCGCAAAGCGCTCTATTCTTAAAATCTGAAAAACTACATGATCAGATTCATGACAGATGTGCAGAGTCTCTAGATATTACTCTCTTTCGTAAAACTAGTAGTCAAAATTCAAACTGCTGCTTTTGCTTTCGAGCATCAACAGACGACACGATTTTTCTAAAACGGCCAACTGCTTAGCCATCTCATGCAGATTGCGGTTGTAGGCATAAACGCCGTATCCCCTAATGACCATGATATTGGTCTTGTTCGCCAGAAAATACTTTGGGATCTCCGTAACGGCACGGTCATACCAGTCATCAAAGTTCTTGGGATCATAAATCGTAATCTGGCCGAGGTCATGGTAACCGAAATAGTCTTTTGGATTGATGATGTTGTGTTCTATCGAGTACGCGGTGGTGAAAGGGGGCATCGAGAAGGTAATAAACTTGGCATCGGTGATCTTTTTGTAGATCCCTTTATGTATCATTGCATCGACACTGGCATCATTCCAGCGATAATCTTCGTCAAAATAGAGTTCCAAAAGATGTTCATCGTCAATGGCATCGAAGATCGCTTCATTGGTGTTAATGACAAAACGGTTATTCTCCGTTTTGGCAGAGAGTGCACCATGGTAAATACCATAGAAATCTTTTCGAAACATAGAGAGCGCGAATGAGGATAGCTGCTTATTTAAACGTTGTTTATTCATAGTGATGATTGTAGCATAAATGAGGTATTAATTTGTGGTTAAGGTACACAAAAAAGTGTACCTGGTTGTTATAAGAGGGTTATTTTAATTTGCCGTTGCCATACTCTTCGAAGAGGTAATTTGTAACAGTCGCGGCATCTTTATCGGTGATCGGTGCTTTAAAGTGAACGATCATCTTCTCTACTTTTTTACGCCAGAACTCTTTGGACTGACGGCCCTGGTTCGTAACATAACCGAATGAGTGGCAGGTGAGACAGTTGGCATTGACCGCATCAAACCCTTTACCCATTTTGACTTCGAAAGGGATATACGGTACTTCGATGTCACCTTCTACCTGTGCAAAAAGCGGTGCCATTGCCAATGTTGCTATTATTAAAATCTTTTTCATCTATCTGCTCCTTATACCACGTCAACCGTAACGACATCGATACCGTTAAACTTGTATCCGCCGTGATTCCATTTAACGTCTTTTGCAAACGGCTGCTCTTCACCGATCTTGTTGATCGCTTTTGCCATGATCGTCATCTTGCCGAATTTTGTCGGTTTAATGGCGAGTTTGAATGATCTGTAGGCATAACGACCGGCTTCGCCGCTGTCAAGTTCCGCAGACTTCCATGTCTTACCGTTATCGATAGAGATCTTGACATCGCGGATACCGTGACCGTCATCAAAGGCAACACCGCGTACGACCGTATGGGAGTTTGTCTGAAGTACGGTACCGTTTACCGGGTAGCCGATGATCGATTTGACGTTCATCTTCGTGATCGGTTTTGTCTTTTTAAACTTCTCTTCCGGTGTCTCACACTCACATTCGTTGTCCGGCACACGGTAGGCGACGTCCATAAAGAAGAGTTTCTTGTACTTGTTGGTGACGGTGATGTTGCTCAGCATCTTGACCCAGCTGTCCGAGTAGGTTCCCGGAATGACGAGACGCAGCGGATAACCGTTCAGGTACGGCAGGTCTTCACCGTTCATCTCGTAAGCCAGGATGACGTGATCGTCCAGCTCTTCGAGGTGAAGTTCACGAATAAACTCCGGTGTCTCGTAGTAAGCCGCTTTTTCACTGCCGTTGAAACCGATCCACTCGGCATCTTTTTTAAGGCCCGCCTGGTCAAGAACGTCGCTTAGGCGCACCCCTTTCCATTTGGCACAACCCATGGCACCGTGTCCCCACTGGATCCCGCCTGCAGTCGGTTTGAAGGCCGAACGGCTGTTACCGCCGCACTGCAGTACCGCAGTCACTTCGACCTGCTCGAAGTGTGCCGGGTTTTTCAAAAAGTCAAGAGAGATGTCAAGCTCTTTTTCGACGAGACCGTTGACCTTGATATGGAATTTTTTTGGGTCGATGTGTGTCGGGATGTCCGGCATGTGCCAACGGACAAAAAATGCATCATTGGGAGTGATGGCATTTGCAAATGTCGAACGCGGCGACTCCAAAAGAGGCGGACGGTCGGAGTAGGTGATCATTGGGCGTTTTTCAGGGAAAGCGATGTTTGAAATCTTGCGATTATCGATCGGCTGTCCTGTCACACCGGCTTCCAGAGAGCTTGCCGTCAGCGCAGCAGCCCCTGCTAAAGATGTTTTGAAAAAGTCTCTACGTTTCATGCGGAACCTTATGATTGTAATAACAGAATTTTATCACAGTTACAGGGAGATGCAAAATAAAATATTAGCGATATAATTAACAATATAATTGAATGTAACTAAAGGTAATGCACAGAAATAATGAATTAAGCTAGGAGTGTATAGTATTTGCATCGAGATTTCAACGGAAAAAAAGGAGAGCGATGTACTCATTTAAACAGCTGGAACTATTTATCTCTCTGGCCAGGACAGAGCGGGTTGTGGAGACAGCCAAAGAGTATGAGATGAGCCAGTCGGCCGTTTCCATGTCTATTCGTGAGTTGGAAAAGGAGTTGAACGAGCAACTTTTTGAGCGAATCGGCAAAAGATTGGTCTTGAATGACAGAGGGCATATGCTGCTTTCGGGTTGTAAGTCTCATCTTGAAGGGTTGAAAGAGCTTTATGCCAACTTCAATGCTTCACAGCTGATGGGTGAACTGCGTATCGCTGCCAGTGTCACGGTCGCCGACTATATGATGCCGACTTTGCTCAACAGCTATCTGCAATCATATGAGGGTCTGCATGTAAGGCTTGAAAGTGCCAACACTTCCGACGTGATAAAACGGGTAAAAAACGGCGAGAGTGACCTGGGGTTTATCGAAGGTGACAGCAGTGACAGTATGCTGGAGTCTCACATTCTGATGAAAGATGAGCTCATCGTTGTCAGCCGTAACAGTGACTATGATACAAGCGAGGAATACTATATCGACCAACTGCTGGACAAACGGTGGATCATGCGGGAGGAGGGTTCCGGCACACGCGCTGTTTTTTTAAATACGATCGCACCTTTGGATAAAGAGCTCAAGGTCTTTATGGAGTTCGGAAGTATTGAAGCCATCAAAAACTTTTTATTGAAAGATGACAGCTACCTTTCTGTTCTGCCCCGCATCTGTGTAGTTAATGAACTAAAAGAGCGAAAACTGTTTGAAGTCAATATCAAAAATATCACGTTTGAACGTGACTTTATCCTGATCAAACGAAAAGACAAGGCGGAGTCAGCACTGCTGAAGCACTTTAAAGATTTTGTACTGGAACGTTATTAAGCACCTTTAGAGTAAAATTATTCCAATAACCAAGAAGGAAAACCGTTGACAGAAATCCCACATATCCCCGTACTTTACCGCGAAGTGATCGATGCCTTTTCCGGGATAGAAGAGGGTGTTGTTGTTGACTGTACGATGGGGTATGGCGGACACAGTTCGATGCTGCTCGAAGCCAACAAAAACATCACCCTAATCGGGATCGACCAGGATCAGACGGCGATCGATTTTTCGACCAAACGTCTTGCGCCGTTCGGTGATCGTGCCAAGATAAAAAAAGGGCGTTTCTCCGATGTAATCAGAGCGATCATTGCCGAAGAGGGTGTGGAAAACATCAGAGGCATTCTGGCAGATATCGGCGTCTCTTCGCTTCAGCTCGATCAGAAAGATCGGGGGTTCTCCTACGAGAGCGACACGCTTGACATGCGCATGGATCCGGATGCGCAGTTGAACGCAGCGGAGGTCGTCAACAGCTACTCCCAGAAAGAACTGGAACATATTCTGCGCGAATATGGCGAAATTAGAAATGCGGCCCAGATCGCATCCGAGATCGTCAAACACCGTCCATTCACATCTGCAAAAGAGCTGAGTGACGTGGTCAAACCTTTCGGCCCGCGGGGTAAAAAGATCCATCCGGCCACATTGGTGATGCAGGCGATCCGGATCGAGGTCAATGATGAACTGGGTGAGTTGTCACGCCTGCTCGATGCTATCAGCGAGGCTGATCTGCCTCATGCCAGGATCGGGATCATCTCTTTTCACTCCCTTGAAGACCGTATGGTCAAACAGCGTTTTTCAGAGTGGAAAAAGTCGTGTATCTGTCCGCCTGAGGCGATGCGGTGTACCTGTGGCAATAACCACGCAAAAGGGAAGATCGTGACCAAAAAGCCGTTGACTGCCCAAAAAGATGAACTAAAAGAGAACGCTCGAAGCCGCAGTGCCAAACTGCGTCTCTTTGATATGGGGGCATGATGAACGAAAAAGATCAGATACTCAATGAGGTCAAAGAACATCATGCACACCAAAATACAGAGAACAAAATGGGGTGGCGTTTTCTGCTGATGACCCTTCTGGTCCTGGCGATCGGCTGGCTGCTTCTCTTTCCCAAGATATATCTGCAGTCGCAGGTCTATTATAAAAGCCGTGACATTGCTCTTCTTACGGGAGAGTACAATGCGTTAAAAGAGGAGAACCGCATTTTAAAAACCAAGGTCGAGTCGATTCGATTTAAAAATCAGGTCCTTGACACGATGTTTGATGAGTAAATAGAGCAATGATCCGCCGTATTATTGAGTTTGCGATCGACAAACCGCTCCTGAACCATATTTTGTTGATGTTCATATTGCTGCTCTCCATTTTTGCCTACATCAACATTCCCAAAGAGATCTTTCCGCCGATTCAGATGGACAAGATCTCTATCAACGGCGGCTATGTCGGTACCTCTGCCAACGTGCTTGACAAGATGGTCGTCTCTACCATCGAGGATGACCTCAAAAATATCAATGAACTTGATACGGTCAAGACCACTATTAAAAACGGTTCTTTCTCCATATTGGCGGACATCAAACCAGGTTCAGACAACATCCAGGTCCTTCAGGATGTCAAAGACATCATAGCCCAGACCAAGCGTGATCTTCCGGCAGATATGAATGAACCGATCGCCAAAATCCATGTTGAGACAATACCGCTTGTTTTGATCGCAATTGCAGGTGAGGTACCGACCAAAGAACTTCTGGCACGTGCTGAGGAGTTAAAAAGTTCACTTGCACAGTTCAAAGAGCTTAGCGAGATCTCTATTCGGGGCGATTCGGATGAAGAACTGGTATTGAGGCTCAATGAAGAGAAGATCCGGGCCTACGGTCTTGAGGTCAATGCCGTTGTGGCCGCGATGCAAAACCTCAGTTCCATCTTTCCTATCGGTACGATCAAAGAGCGTGGCCAGCACCTCTATATCTCAACCTATAACGGCGAGAAAGATCAGAAAAGCCTGGAAAATACGGTCATCAATGTTGGACGCGGGCATGTCCGTCTGGGTGATGTTTCCGACATCTCTTTTGAACTGGGCGACGAGAGCGAGATCTCTCATTATAACGGTGTGCGCAACATCTCTGTCAACATCACCAAGTCCAAGTCGGGTAATGCCATCGCTCTGACAAAAGAGATCCGTCTTCTCCTTGCGGAGTATAAAAAGATGTACCCGCACCTCGCCTTCGATATTTATACCGATACCTCTGTCTGGATCAAAAACCGTCTCAATACCGTTTTTGCCAATATCATGTTCGGGCTGATGCTTGTCTTTATGGCGATGCTAGTCTTTGTCAACCGGGGTATTGCTCTGGTCGTGGCCATGGGGATACCGCTTTCATTCATGATCGGTTTGATCGTGTCTGAGGCTGGAGGCTACAGCCTGAATATGCTCTCGTTGCTCGGCGCTTTGATCGCGCTTGGTATGTTGGTCGATGAAGCGATCGTCGTTGCAGAGAACATTTACCGACACCTTGAAGAGGGAATGGAACCCAGAGAAGCGGCGATCGTAGGTGCGACAGAGATGTTTCCGGCGGTTTTGACGGCAACGCTGACCACCATCTTCGCCTTTTTGCCGATGCTGTTGATCAGCGGTGAGATGGGGGCTTTTATCAAGATCCTGCCGATCATGATCTCGGTCCTTCTGGTCAGTTCGATTTTTGAGGCTTTTTACTTCCTGCCGCTGCATTCGTATGAGCTCTTGCGTCTGCGCAAAGAGGGGCATATGACCCACGGTATCTGGGAGACACTCTACAGCTTTTACCAAAGGGTGTTGATCCGACTTCTGGAGAAAAAGGTACTTTCGCTAATTGCGATCGTCGCAACGATCTTACTGGTGACGGCCTATATGGTCAAAACATCAAAATTCCAGCTCTTTCCTGAATTTGACGTAACACAGGTCTACGTATCGGGCAAGGTTAATGTCAATAATGATCTTGAAGATACGGAGAAGCTGGTCACAACAATCGAAAATGAGCTTCTTAAACGGCTGCATGACGATGACTATATATCGGTGACATCGGTGATCGGTTTGAGGATCGATGCCAAGAACAAAGCAGAGATCGGCGAAAATCTTTTTCATATCTTTATCGAGCTGCATGAACGTGCGCCGGACAATATTTTTAACAAATATATCAACCCCTATTTTTCGATCGAATATGATCCGGATGTCTTGATCCGTAATCGCTCTGCGTATGCGATCAGAGAGGAAATCGCAACGTGGATGAAACCGTACAAAGAGGCAAAAGTCGATGGTCATTTTCTCTATGAAGAGTTGAACACGGACATACAGGGAACGGGTGTCGTAGCGCATGATGTCGAGATTGCCATTAGCGGAAAAGATGATGACGAACTTGTCGGTGCTGTCAATAAACTTGAAAAAGCGATGCATGCGGTCAAGGGCTTGCAAGACATTGCAGACGATGCGGATATGGGTGAAAAAGAGCTCAAACTGCGTGTCAACAGTTACGGTCAGGAGCTGGGCTTTAATGAACAGCTTATTACGCAGGAGTTGCGGGCATATTACCTTAAAGGCGAGTACGGCAAGATGTTTAACGAGGAGGGTCTGGTTCGGATTCGGATAGAGGGACACACCAAAGACTCACTTGCTTCGCTGGACGATCTGCAGGTGCAGGTTCCCGGAACATCAAACTTTATCGCGTTGCGGGATGTCTGTGATTTTATTTTGACGCAAGGGTATGTTAACACGATCAAAGAAAACGGCAAACGAATCCGTTCCGTCTTTGCTTCTCTGCATAAAGAGACGATCACCTCCTCTGAGGCGATGAAAGCACTTCGGCCTACGATCGACGGTTTGATCAAAGAGGGTTTTATTGTTGAGGTCAAAGGCGAAGAGAAGGAGAATGCGAAGACGCAGAGAGAGATGAAACAGGCTGCGTTGATAGCGATCTTTTTGATCTTTATCACGTTGGTGTGGCTTTTTGACTCGCTCAAACACTCATTAATCGTATTGAGTACGATCCCTTTGTCCCTTCTGGGCGTCTATGTCGGTCACATGATCATGGACCTTAATATCGGTATGACCTCACTGATCGGTATCGTCGGTCTGTCAGGCGTCGTGGTCAACGACGGTTTGATCATGGTCAGTTTCATTAAGAGAGCGAAGAATATGGATGAGCTGGTACGATTGGCGAAAACACGTCTTCGACCTATTCTTTTGACATCTATCACGACGGTGTTGGGGCTCTCGACATTGATCTTTTTCGCTTCGGGCCAGGCCATGATCCTGCAACCGATGGCGGTCGCGCTCGGCTTCGGAATCGCCTGGGCAACAGTCTTAAATCTAATTTACGTTCCGGTCCTTTACGCCGTTGTTTATCGGATCAAAAGTCCTGCCGGTTAAAGTGTCGCAAGTGGTTAGAGGTGTTATAAGCATCTCAGTGGTATAATCACCAAATTTTAAATATATGGGAAACATAGATATGAACGAATATGGCAAATATGCGGCACTGTTCGAAGATGAGGATGATGTCTTTTTAGGTTCGCCGAAGTCAAAGTTTATGGACATTGTCTTCACAGCAAACAAGAACCTTGTCGAGGAACAGATCGAAAAGATTATTAACCGCCTGGCCGCGATGGAGATTCTCCTGGATGAAAAGATGGGCGATGAATGGGAACGTGAGCTTGCGACAAATGATTTTGAACGTTCAGCCGAAGTAGAAGAGAAAGCGAAAAGCCTCTACATCGAATATACAGGTGAAGTCGTAACACGTAATGAGTAGCGCAGTCGCGCCTCTGGAAGAGGTAGCCCTCTTTTGAGAGCAGGAAACTGCTTTCATAAGAGATCTATGTAAAATTATTAGGGTAGTATTAACAGTGATAGATAAAGTAGAAAAAGAGATTTTATCGCTTGTCGACGAGATCGGCTATGACGAAATAACCCGCCTGTTCGGTACGCTCAAAGGCGGTAAGCGCCTGCGTGCAAAACTGGTACTGGAGATTGCAGCTGAAGATGAGAGAGCACCTAGACTGGGTGCGATTATCGAGCTTATCCATGCGGCAAGTCTACTGCATGATGATGTTATCGACGAAGCCACATTGCGTCGCGGCGCACCATCTGTCAATGCGACAGAAGATTCCAAAACAGCCATAATGCTCGGGGACGCGCTCTACTCTAAAGCGTACAGCACGCTTGTCTCGTACGACGAAGCCGTTGCTCAGACTGTCGCCGATGCCGTTACGGCCCTTTCCGTCGGTGAACTGATGGATGTGCGCATGTCTGAACACTTTAACGCCGATGCCGACGCCTATATGGAGATGCTCTATCTTAAAACGGCCGCTCTGATCGAAGCTTCTGCCAAAGCCGCAGCAGTGATGACCGGCAAAGATGCTGAAGCGTATGCGCTTTACGGCAAAAATCTCGGTATCGCATTTCAGATCATTGATGACATCCTGGACATTGTCTCTGACGAAGCAACACTTGGAAAACCTGCACTGCACGACTATGAAGAGGGCAAATGCACCTTGCCTTATATCTACCTGGCAGAGGATCTGGAAGGTGCGGAGAGGGAGCGTCTGCTCTCCTGTCACAAAGAGAAACTATCACCAGAAGATGCAGCATGGATCAAAGCAAAGATGAAAGAGCACAAGTCGGTCGAACGTTCGTATGCGCTTGCCCAGGAACTTTCAGACAAGGCAATTGCAGCAGTGGCAGAGGATGAACGTCTTGTCGGCATTATCGAATCCATGATGAAGAGAAGTTTTTAATGCATTTTTTAGTGGTCAGTTTCACCCATAAGAACACGACTTTGGCTATTCGGGAACAACTCGCTTTTTCCAATGACGAACAAAAAAAGGTCTGTCTGAGCAAGATCTGCGCCGATCCGAGTATTGATGAAGCGATGGTGACCTCGACGTGTAACCGGATCGAAGTCTTTTGCAGCTGTAGCGACGTTGACGCAGCGACGTTGACTATCCTGCTTTACCTGCATAAACGTTCAGGGATCCCGGCTGACGAACTTGAGGCCCGTGCCGATATCCATGAAGACCGATCTGCGATCCACCACATGCTCTCTGTCGTCAGCTCACTGGACTCAATGGTCGTCGGTGAGACACAGATCTCCGGACAGATCAAAGATGCTTTCACTTTTGCCAAGCAACACGGTTTTTGCGGGGAGAGAGTGGCTTCCGTTATTCACCATGCATTCCGATGTGCGGCTGAAGTCCGCAATGTAACGGATATCTCTTCAAAACCTGTCTCCATTGCGAGTGTGGCGATGAAGCAACTTAAACAAGATGCAGGTGACCTGAACGGAAAACGGGCTCTTCTTATCGGAGCGGGGGAGATGACCGTTCTATCCGCACGATACCTCATGCGTGAAGGTGTATCAATCACGATCATGAACCGTACCCGCGAAAAAGCTGAAGAGATTGCCAAAGAGTTTGATGCTCAGGTCATTGACTTTGAAGAGCTGTCAGCGGTGATAGATGAGTTTGAGCTACTTGTCTCTGCGACAGGCGCAACAGAACCGATCATCAAAAAAGAGGATATCAACTTTTCGATCCGTGATCGTTACTGGATCGACATGGCCGTACCGCGCGATATCGAAGTGTTTGAATCCGATTCGATTACACTCTATGCCGTGGATGATCTTAAAAGCATCGTAGATGAAAACCTTGTTCTGCGCGAAGATGAAGCGAAGGCCTCTTTCGGGATCATCCGCAAGTTTACGAAAAGTTATTACGATCTGCAGCAGCAGCAGCGCATCGAGCCGATGATCAAAGAGCTCTATCTCCGTGCGATGAACGCGGCCAAGATCGAGAGTGAACGTGCTATCACCAACGGTTACCTTCCAAAAGAGTATGCTGCACAAGCCCAAAAGATGGCGGAACAGACACTGAAGCGTTTTCTTCACGATAAGATGCACCGTCTTCGTGATGTAACGGAAGAGGCGCATTCTGAATTGCTGATGAGTTCACTTTCGCACATACTCGGTCTGAGTGATATCGACAATCAATAATCATATTTTATAAGGAACGTCCATGCGTTTTTCAAAAGCTTTTATACCAACGACCAAAGAGGCACCTTCTGATGCTGTCTTGGCCAGCCACATCTTTTTAGCACGTGCCGGTTTCACCTCGCAGGTTGCTGCCGGTTTGTACAATTATCTGCCATTGGGTAAACGTGTACTGAAAAAGATCGAAAATGTGATCAATGAAGAGATGACGAAGGTCGGCGCACAAGAGGTAGATCTTAGCTTTGTGACGCCGGCCGATCTTTGGCAAGAGAGTGGTCGGATCGAGAAGTTTGGAAAAGAGCTTCTGCGTTTTCGTGACCGCAAGGAGAATCTCTTTGTTCTGGGACCGACCCACGAAGAGATGATGGTCAACCTGGTCCGCAACCGTGTGACCAGTTACAAACAGCTTCCGCTTAACCTCTATCAGATCAAGACTAAGTTTCGTGATGAAGCACGTCCGCGTTTCGGTCTGATGCGCGGTCGTGAGTTTGTGATGAAAGACGGCTACAGCTTTCATGCTACAACAGAAGATCTTGACAGAGAGTTTGACATGATGGAAGCATCTTACAAACGTGTTCTAGAGCGTTTAGGGCTGGACTTTCGTGTGGTCGAAGCCGACAGCGGTGCCATCGGCGGGTCGGGTTCGAAAGAGTTGATGGTGATCGCCGACAGCGGGGAAGATACTATTGCTATCTGTGACAGTTGTGAATACGGGGCCAATGTCGAAGCAGCAGCGCGTTCCGATGTACGTAAGATCCCGGAAGCGCCGGAAGCGGACTTTAACAAGTTCCAGACACCGGATGTTAAAACAATCGACGAGCTTGCCGATTTCTTTAAAGTCGATCCTTATTACACGATGAAATGTATTGCCAAGCGTATGATGTACGAAGATGGTGACCAGATCGTCCTTTTCTTCTTGCGCGGTGACGATGAACTCCAAGAGGTAAAAGCGGTCAATGCGGCTGAAGCACTTGACATTGCGGATGTGACAGAAGAAGAACTTACAGGTTTGGGACTTGTACCGGGCTTTATGGGTCCACTTGATATGGAGAAGGTACCGTGTGTTTTTGACACGTCATTGAAGGGGGCTAAAGGCCTTATCTGCGGTGCCAACGAAAAAGATTATCACTATGTCGGCGTCGACATGAGTGTGCTCGATGGCGCTCTTTTTGCCGATCTCTATACTGCAAAAGAGGGTGACGGATGCCCGCACTGCAGCGGTAAGCTTCTGTATAAAAAGGGGATCGAAGTCGGGCATATCTTTAAATTGGGTACCACCTATTCAAAACCTCTCAAAGCCGAGTTCTTAAATGAAAAAGGTCAGGCAGAGCCGTTTGTCATGGGGACCTACGGTATGGGTGTCAGTCGTCTGATCGCAGCAACGATCGAACAGCATCATGATGAAAACGGGTGTGTCTGGACTAAAGAGACGGCACCTTATTTGGTCAATGTCATGGTCTCCAACATCAAAGATGAGGAGCAACTGGCTTTCGGCGAAGCCCTCTATAAACAGCTCCAGGATGCCGGTGTTGATGTTATTTTGGATGATCGTAAAGAGCGTTTCGGTTTTAAGATGAAAGATGCCGAACTCATCGGATTCCCGTACACTGTCATCGTGGGTAAAGAGCTGGTCAACGGCAATGTGCAGATCGTCGAGCGTGCTACGCTGGAGAAGAGAGCTGCTTTTGCTGATAAGGTTTTTGACGAGATTATGGAACGACTGTAATGCTCTATTTTGTGCTCTACCTTTTTTTAGAGGTGATGATCTCCGTCAACATCGCCTCGCAAATTGGCGGTTTTTATACCTTTTTGGAACTGCTAGCGAGTGCTTTTGTCGGGTTTGTTCTGTTGGTAAACTTCAGAGCGACACTCTTTGAGAACATGCAGGCCTTTTCCATGGAAAAGATTGACGTTCAGGAGTTCCAGCGCCTCAATATCTTTGCCGTACTCGGTGCCGTCTTATTGATACTTCCAGGGTTTTTGACAGACATTTTTGGTGTTTTGCTTCAGTTCTCTGTCATAACGAAGATGTTGGTTAACCGTTTTACGGCAAAATCTACAGATCAAAAGAGTACACGATATTCCCACACTCAAATACATGAAGAAAAGGATGATGATGTCATTGATGTCGAAATTATCAGCAGCGATTCTAGTAAGTAGTCTTTCACTTTTTGGTGCAACAGATGCAGAGGTCACCCAGTTTTTGACAAAACAGATCGGTGGCAACAAAAACGTCTCCAATCTCAAAATCACAGTGACAAGTCGTGAGGCGGTAAAAGAACTTAAAGACTGGGACAGTGTCATCGTAAAGTTGACGGCACATGTCAAACAGGGCACGCAAGAGCGTGATATCGAGCAGCAGATGATCTATTTTGTTCACGGTGACTACATTACCAAAGAACTTAATGATCTCAAAACAGGACGTCCTTTAAGCGCGACTGTTTCACCAAAGTTTGAGGCAGATTTTTATACTAAAACGAATCTGATCTATGGTAATACTAACGCAAAACACAAGGTGGCGATCTTCTCCGATCCACTCTGCCCGTTCTGTCGTAAGTTTGTTCCCGAAGCGATCAGTTACATGAAAAAATATCCTGATGCTTTTGCTGTCTATTATTACCATTTCCCACTTCCAGCTCTTCACCCGGCAGCTGTCACTTTGACCAAAGCGGAAATCGCTGCTGAACACAAAGGGGTCAAAGGCAAGATCCTGGATTTATATAAAGTCGATATCGATCCCCGTGAGACAGATGAGAAAAAGATCCTAACGGCATTCAACAAAGCGTTAGGGACATCACTGAGTGTTGCCGATATTCATGCTCCAACAGTTGAACAGCGGTTCAAGCATGACAAGAATATTGCAATGAAGGTGATGGTGCAGGGTACACCGACAATGTTCTTTGACGGCGTAAAAGATGCAAGCAAAAACAAATTTAAAGAAGTGAAAGTCAAATAATGGATAAAGTGGTTATCGCTACAAGAGTTTCAGATCTTGCCCTATGGCAAGCTTATCATATTAAAGATAGAATCGAGGCAGCATTTGATGATGTGGAAGTGGTGCTTAACAAGATCGTCAGTAATGGTGACAAGGTCTTGGATAAACCCTTAGCGCTGATCGGTGGCAAGGGACATTTCACAAAAGAGCTTGAAGATGCGATGCTTGCAGGTAATGCGGATATCGCAGTGCATTCTCTTAAAGATGTTCCCACATATATCCCCGAGGGATTGGAACTTGCAGCGGTAACAGAAAGACAGGATCAAAGCGATGTTTTTCTATCTCATAAGTATGCAAACTTGGATGAGCTTCCACAGGGTGCAGTCGTGGGTACAACAAGTTTACGACGACGTATGCAGTTGCTTAAACAGAGACCCGATCTAAAAGTCAAAGACCTACGAGGGAATGTCAACACTCGTCTTCGAAAACTTGCGGAAGGTCAGTACGATGCGATCATCCTTGCCTATATTGGACTGCATCGTCTGGACCTTCTAAAAGATATCCCTTTCACTGATAAACTCTCGCTGGATATGATGATACCGCCAATGGGACAAGCTGCCTTGGGTATAGAGATAGTGCAGGGCAATGCAAAACTAAGTGAGATAGCTGAATTTCTCAAAGATGAGAATACCTACATAGCGACTCAGATCGAGCGTGATTTTATCGCGGCAATCGGTGCTGGATGTTCTGCCCCGGTAGCATGTAATGCTGTTATAAAGGGGAATGAAGTCACTTTCCGTGTTATGCTGGGCTTTCCTGACGGCACCAATGTCATGCAGGAAAAAATTGTCGTTGACGTGAATGAATCAAAAGATATTGGTGTCGATCTGGCACAAAAAATGATAGACAATGGGGCACTGCAGCTTCTTAAAGATGCTGAAAAAGTTGCATTTAAAGACGAGATGCCACAGCGGATCTAGAAGCAGATATTTTGCTTCAGATCATCCATCGGGTTTACTTTCTCTGTTAATGCAGTTACCATACTTACACTAGAATTATAAAAACTCCTCAAGAGATAAAATGCAAAAAACAATAGACCTGCTACAAAAGCACAATGAAATTACCGTCATCGAAGATGAACTTGACATCTATTTAGAGATCCCGCATCTGGCATATATGGAGGTAAAAAAAGAGGATGGCGGGAAAGCTCTTCTCTTTACCAATCCGGTTGACAAAAAGAGCAACAAACATTTTGATGCCCCGGTAGTTATGAATCTCTACGGATCATACAAGCGGACTGAATTGCTGTTCGGCCGCAAGATCGAATCTGTCGCAGATGAGATTACCAAACTGCTTCATATGAAACCACCAGAAGGTCTGGGAAACAAGATCTCGATGCTGGGTGACCTGTTTCAGATGAAAAATGTTTTTCCCAAACGTTTGAAAAAAGAGGGTGAGTGTCAGGCGGTCAAAATGCTCGGTGCCGATGTAAACCTCTACGACCTTCCTGTGTTGACAACCTGGGAACAGGATGGTGGTCCGTTTATCACGATGGGGCAGGTCTATACGCAGAGTCTTGACGGTGCGATGGTCAACCTGGGGATGTACCGACTACAAGTCTATGATAAAAATCATCTAGGTATGCACTGGCAGATCCATAAAGATGCCTCACACTTCTTCGACCAGTACCAACGTGCAGGAAAAAAGATGCCGGTGAGCATCGGTATCGGCGGTGATCCGCTTTACACGTGGTGCGCGACAGCACCACTGCCATACGGTGTGAACGAACTGCTGCTTTACGGGTTTGTGAAAAAACAGAATGCGCAGGTCGTCAAGTCCATCACGACACCGCTCTATGTTCCAAAAGATGTCGATTATGTGATCGAAGGGTGGGTTGATCCGCTGACAATGAAGATCGAAGGACCGTTTGGCGACCATACCGGCTACTATACACTCGAAGAGCCTTATCCTGTCATGGAGGTCAGTGCCATTACCCATAAAACAGAGCCGATGTTCCTGGCAACGGTCGTCGGCAAACCGCCTCTTGAAGACAAATACATGGGCTGGGCGACCGAGCGTATTTTCTTGCCGCTGCTCAAGACCAATGCACCTGATCTTATTGACTACCACATGCCTGAGAACGGTGTCTTTCATAACCTGATCTTTGCAAAAATGCAGCCGCTTTATAAAGGGCACGCCAAACAGTTCATGCACGTTTTTTGGGGCGCAGGACAGATGAGTTTTGTCAAACATGCTCTCTTCATCGATGAGAAGGGGCCTGAACTAAATAACTACTTTTCATTGGTAAAATATGTACTTGACCGCTTTTCACATAAAATGCTTTTCGTGTCGGAAGGTATTACGGACGCACTGGATCACTCAAGTCCGGAAGCTCTGGTGGGCGGCAAACTTGGAATCGATGCGACACTCAAGTTCAACCCCCAATTTCCGGAACTGTTAGACGATAGTAAACTCCTGGAACAGATAAAAGAGCGCATACCCGAGGTCGAAGACCTTCGTCAATACATGTTGATGACACCGAACCCTATTACGGTGATCACTATCAGTAAGAGCCGTTCAGTCAAAGAACTGTTTGTACTTCTGGGTGATCTTAAAGAACACCTCCGTATTGTTGCTTTCGTGGATGTAAACAATAATAATATTGACAACCCCTATATGTTAACCTGGCGTATCGTCAACAACCTTGATGCACAGCGTGATCTGAGCATTTTGGACGAGGTTGTCTATATTGACGGTACCAACAAAAACAGTCTCGATGGATTTACACGACGTTGGCCGGACGATGTGACCTGTACGAAGGAGGTTGTTGAGAGGCTTAAAACTAAAGGCCTATGGGACTTAAACGCAGAGTTGGAAGCAAGGTATCAACTGTAAGAAACAAATATAAAACAACATAAAAGAGCTGTAAATATGCTCTTGATTACTTTTACTTATTCTTAATCCGTAACATCTCATCCAATCTTCAAGAACTCCTTCATTTTCCCTCTCAGGTTAAGGCAAATATTATTTTTGATAATGTACTATGAATACAATAATTAAAGGTCTAAAGGTTCTTGTATATGAAAAAAGTGATTATATACGTGCTTGCTATAACTGTTCTAGGACTAGGTTCTGCGGAAGCAGCTGTTTATAAAGGTCAGAAAGTCTACATTAAGAAATGTCGAAAATGTCATGGAGGCGGACTTGAAGTGGCAGCTTCAAAAAAGAAGAAAACATGGAAAAAGCTCATGAAGAACAAAGGTGAAGGTTTAGCTAAACTCCACCTTGACAATAAAAAAGCGAAAAAGTCATGGAAATATTTTGAAAGCAAGAAATATCAAAAACGTGCCAAGCACCTACAAGACTTTATGGTCGAATATGCAAAAGACAGCGGTAACGTTCCAGCCTGTAACTAAAGCACACACATAAGCAGAGGGTATACACTTCTGCTTTTTCACACAACACTTTCCCTCTAAAACTCTTCCAAAATACAAAGCATTGAAAAAATCAGGTAAAATACGAAAACTATTTCCACACGTGTGATATGTGTGCTATTACGGGAGCCAATATGGATAAAATGTGGTCAGGTCGTTTCAGTGAAGGTGCCGCTTCACTTCTAGATGATTTTAATGCCTCAATTATGTTTGATCGTCGTCTTTACAGAGAAGATATAGAGGGCTCACTTGCCCACGCTGCAATGCTGCAAGCGCAGGGTATATTAAACGAAGAAGAACTCAAAGCGATTCAAGAAGGTATGCGACAGGTTCTTGAAGAGATCGAGTCCGGGGTGTTTGAATGGAAGATCTCGGATGAAGACCTGCATATGGCGATCGAAAAGCGTCTGACAGCTATTATCGGTGAGACAGGCGGCAAATTGCATACCGCACGTTCACGCAACGATCAGGTCGCTGTTGATTTCCGCCGCTACGTGCTGCGTAAAGATCGCGAGATCGCGCAGCTAATAAAATCGCTGTTGGAAGTCATTGTCGATATCGCGTCCAAACATACGGAGACATTGATACCGGGTATGACCCACCTTCAGCATGCGCAGCCGATCAATTTCGGGTTCCATATGCTGGCATATGCATCGATGTTCAAACGTGACATTGAACGTTTTGAGGACTCAAGACGCCGTAATAACATCTCGCCGCTTGGATGTGCTGCACTTGCCGGTACACCGCACAATATCAATCGCGAGATGACGGCGGATACACTCGGTTTTGACAGTGTCAGTGTTAACTGTCTGGACACTGTCAGTGACCGTGATTTTGCACTGGAGATTCTCTTTAATATCTCGACGATGATGATGCATATCTCACGTCTGAGCGAAGAGATCATTCTCTGGTCGAGTTATGAGTTTGGTTTTGTTGAGCTCTCTGATGCCTACTCGACAGGCTCGTCGATCATGCCACAAAAGAAAAACCCGGATGTGCCTGAACTGCTTCGCGGCAAGACAGGACGTGTCAACGGCAACCTGATCTCGCTCCTGACGGTGATGAAGGGATTGCCGCTGGCCTACAACAAAGATACCCAGGAAGATAAAGAGGGTGTCTTTGACAGTATCGATACGGCGGAACTCTCTTTGGAGATCCTGCGCGAAGCGCTTAAGACGATGACAATCAAAGTGGACAACATGGAAAAGGCGTGTCAAAAAGGGCATCTGACAGCGACTGACCTAGCGGATTACCTTGTCGAGAAGTGCGGCGTACCATTTAGAGAGACACACTTTATCTCCGGAAAAGCGGTTGCCCGTGCAGAGAGCCTCGGGATAGATGTCAGCGAGATGAGTTTCGATGAACTTAAAAAGATCGATGCTCGTATCAAAGAGGACGTTATGCCATACCTTGCACTCCGTAACTCTATGAACGCCCGTGAATCTCAGGGTGGGACATCAACACTCCGTACAAAAGAACAGCTTGTTCAATTTCAAGACTATATTAAAGGTTTATCACTATGAAGATCTCGGTAGCGCACAAAGAGGCGATGAAATTTGAGGCGACAACGGCAAAAAGCAGTTTTATTATCGATTGTCCGACAATCAGTCCAATCGAGTACTTCTTAAGCGGCATCATCACCTGCAGTGCGACCGACGTTTATATGCTGCCGCAAAACCAGGGCAAGACCGTGACGGACCTGGTTGTTGATGGCGAAGTCGTTCGCAATGAGGACCACCCAAAAAAGTTTAATTCACTTCATTTGACGTATACGTTTAATTCCGATGCCGACAATGATGATCAGGCGGCACGCTGGGTTATGGCAAGTGTCGAGACCTACTGTTCGACGATCAATACGATCCGTGACACGACAAAGATCTCGTACACCATTGTGCATAATGGCAAAACGATCCGCGAAAATGAAGAGATGATCAGTGGTCAAGGTGCAAACGTAGACCTTGGCGAACTGGATGCCTGCTGCCCGTCTTAGAATGAAATTCAGCCCGGACGGGTTTATCTCTCATTAAAAACAGATGACCTCTTGGGCATTGGATTTGTCTTTTTCATATGTATTCAGATCAATTATTACAAATAATAATGTGATATAATTGATGCATGATAAGTATGATTAAAGAGAATCGAAGTAAATATCAAAAGATTATTGTTGATAAAATCGATGATTATTTTTACAAACGTACACGGTATGATCAACATTTTTCATTGGCCGTTGTTCTCTCTAGTCCTGACATAGACATCAGTGTTTTTAACGAACATAATCGTCAGACCGATATGTTTATCGTATTAGAAAAAAACCTCTGTTGCGAAATATTTGACGGTACTACTGAAGAGAGTGGCATAAAAGCTGCGTCTAACCTACTTACCAGTTTTGAAAGCCACTTTTATACTAAACGGATCGTAATAAGTATCGTGTATTCTAAAGACTATAACACGAGCTCGCAAATGGTCCATCGGCTTTTCGATATCCTGGACTATGCCTATTCACACAAATTGGAAAATATGGTGGTTGATAACTCATTGGTGATCAAAGATTATTAAGCACCCCTCCTGACACTCCTATTCCAAAAATTGTTTTTGAAATCTATACTGATCGTTAAAAATTATATTTTATTACTGACAGAACGACGGAACGTGCAAGGAGATTAATGTTCGCTTTTTATGAGAGTGATTGGTTCACCATCACGTTAGAGATACTGTTTATGCTCTTCATTGTTTATGATGCTAGACGTTATCTCCAAACACGTAAACGCGAGTACCTTCTCAACATCGTTCTCGCGGTTGTTTTTTTCTTTTGGGCATTGATACCGTTTTATAACAAGTATTTCAGCTGGCAGGATGGAGATAAAGAGCGTGTTCTGACAGCGTGTGTCAAAGAGTACAATCAAAGTTACTGCTCTTGTCTGGATGACAAGATCTTTAAAGAGTATGATCTTGAGACATTTATGGTTTTGAATAAGCAGGAAGATACGGATTATCAAGAGTTTATGGATGATGTTGACAAAGAGTGCCGCGGTGAAGACGGTTGGTTCTGATCTATTTGTCTAGATGTTGTCAGTAGACGTTTACAATCGTGTAAGAAGAGAGCGATAACAGAAGAAAAAAGTCCCTTGGAACAAGGGACTTAAGGATTATAAGAAGTCTTTCGGATCGGCATCGATCAGATGAGGAAAGGTCAATTTTGCCCCGCCGATGACGTGCCAGTGCAGGTGATTAACCTCTTGGCCGCCATTATGGCCGATATTACTGATCAAACGGTATCCTGACTCTTTGATATCGATATGGTCTACTAACTCCTGAATAAAGGAAGTCATTCCTGCCATGGTCTCAGGGCTGACTTCGTTGAAACTGTCAACATGTTGTTTAGGGATGACAAGAATATGCACGGGTGCTTTTGGGTTGATATCATGAAAGGCTAGAAAGTCTTCATTTTCCATCTCGATGTTCCCGGGGATCTCTTTATTGACAATTTTACAAAACAGACACATCTATTTACCTCTGAATATTGATTTTTATCATTGTATCACAGAGTTGTTAAATCACACAGTTTCATGCTGTCAAAAGCCCGCAAAACAGGGCTTCAAGATAAAGTTAAAACTCTTTGGATAAAATACGCGATATTATCTAAAGGCGAGGGGCCGAACTGGTCCCTATTAAGAGCCGGTATGGAGACCCCATTTGACACAGTGGTATGAAAAAATAGAAGCAGCGGATTCGGTAGCAGAACTCGAAGAGATCCGTATTGCTGTTTTTGGTAAAAAAGGTGTGCTTGCAGCCGAATTTGCCAAAATGAAAACAGTCGCCAATGAAGAGAAAGCAGAGTTTGCCAAAAACCTGAACATTCATAAAGGTAAAATGACAGAACTGTTCAACCAGCGCAAGGCTGTTTTGGCAACAGAGGCCCTTAAAGCGGCGATGAAAGCAGAGAAGATCGATGTCTCTCTCTTTTCTTCAACGACTGAACGCGGTGCACTGCACCCGGTTATGCAGACGATGGACCGTATTGTCGAGTACTTTGTCTCCATGAACTTTGCCGTTAACACCGGACCTATGGTCGAAGATGACTTCCATAACTTTGAAGCATTGAACCTGCCGAAGTACCATCCGGCTCGTGACATGCAGGATACGTTCTATTTCAAAGACGAGATGCTCCTGCGTACCCACACATCACCGGTACAGATCCGTACGATGATGAACACGAAACCACCGATACGCATGATCGCTCCGGGCTCTGTCTTCAGACGTGACCTCGACCTGACGCATACACCGATGTTCCATCAGGTAGAGGGTCTGGTTGTTGACGAGGAGGGAAAAGTCTCTTTTGCCAATCTGAAGTTCATACTCGAAGATTTTCTAAAGTACATGTTCGGCGATGTCGAAGTACGTTTTCGTCCAAGTTTCTTTCCGTTTACGGAGCCATCGGCTGAAGTCGACATCAGCTGTATCTTCTGTAAAGGGAAGGGGTGCCGTGTCTGTTCCAAGACAGGCTGGCTGGAGGTCCTCGGCTGCGGGATCGTCGATCCGAATGTGTTTGAAGCCGTCGGATACAAAGATGTCAGCGGTTACGCTTTTGGCCTTGGTGTCGAGCGTTTCGCGATGCTTATTCAACACATCGGAGACCTTCGTTCACTGTTCGAGGGTGATGTCAGACTTTTGGAGCAGTTTCAATGATCGTTACACGCAGTTGGTTAAACGAGTGGATTAAACTCGATGATATTTCGACAGAAGATTTGGCAAAGACCTTTAACAGTATCGGTCTGGAAGTCGACCGTATTGAGTCATTTGACATTCCGGAAAAGATTGTTTTCGGTCAGGTGACAGCCTGTGAAAAACACCCCGATGCGGACAAACTGAACATCTGTCAAGTCGATCTCGGTTCAACAACACGTCAGATCGTCTGTGGTGCGGCAAATGTACGTGAGGGGATTACAGTCGCTGTTGCAACACTGGGTGCCGAGATGCCCGGTGGGCTCAAGATCAAGCCGGTTAAACTTCGCGGCATCGATTCTGAAGGGATGATCTGTTCATCCACGGAGATCGGTCTGCCAAAACTGGAAGACGGAATTATGATTATCGATGAGAGTGTCGGCGATGTCAAGCTTGGTGAAGAGGTCCGAAACAACCCTTACTTTAACGATGACCTGATCGAGATCGAATTGACGGCAAATCGTGGCGACTGTCTCAGTATCCGCGGTGTAGCACGTGACCTTTGTGCTGCTTATGATCGCCCGCTCAAAAAGATGAAAAGTGAAGATACGGACCAGACACGCCTCGGTATCGGTCGCCTGCTTCAGCTTATGCAGGATGACACGCTGGATGTCGATCTTACCTACCGCGCACTTGACCTGAGAGGACTGGAGCTGCCGCTTTCGATTCGTCTGCGTCTGGCACAGATCGATGGGACAAAAGAGAATGCAATCGAGGGACTTCTCTGGTATGCGACTTATAGTACCGGTGTTGTCCTCCGTGGCTATCACTACGGATTCTTCAACAATGATGAGCAAAACAAAGCGATCTGCACATTGAAGCGCGATGAAAAAGGTTTTGCCACCGTCTATAACGATCAAAAGGCTTCAACTGTCGGTATTTACCAAGAAGATGCTTCTCGAGTCACCTATGATGAGGGGGTGATGTTCCTTGAAGCGAGCTACATCCCACCGGAGATCATCTCCAGACAGATGGCAGAGAACAAGATCGAAAGCGGACCACACTTTTACCGTACATCACGCGGTTCAGAGCCTGAACTTGAGATCGGACTTGAATATGTGCTCAATCTTTTTGAATGCTATTCGGATTCGGCTATCTACGGCGGTAGTATTGATGTCAGAAGCAAGTTCACTGAAAAAGTCATCGGTATCACTGTAGATGAGATCAATGCAATCATCGGTATGGAGGTCCAAAAAG
>JBFFUI010000015.1:0-43344 GCA_041571435.1 Sulfurimonadaceae bacterium
CAAAAGAAAGGCGTGCCCGATGACCGGGGCACCCTCTTTGAGAACCAGACGAAAATAGCGCTGCACGGGAGCGGGAAGGTTCTCTGTCTCCTTGAGGGCGACATAACGCTCCTGTTCGGGACTGGCAGCATAGACCTTTTCTAAGAGCGCCGTTGTGTAACGGTGCCAGCAGGACGACCCCTGTTTTCATCATCGTTTATACCTTAGCCGCACTCAGTCCCGGCGGTAGTAGGCGACAAGCGTCGCTTTTTCGATGGTGTGGGCGTTGATGTTGTAGCCGACCACGGCGCTGTCGCTCTTGGCGTTAAGGTCAAGTTTCTCCGTGTCGAGGGCATAGACGGTAAAGATGTACATGTGCGCGCCGTGGCCTTTCGGCGGACAGGCACCACCGAAGCCGCTAAAACCGTAGTCGGTCATGGTCTCGAGTGCTCCTTTGGGGAACTTGTGCCCGGCTGAAGCGTTGGCGGCGATGCCTTTGGCGTCGGCAGGGATGTTCACGACCTGCCAGTGCCACCAGCCACTGCCGGTCGGCGCGTCGGGATCATACACGGTGATCGCAAAGCTTTTGGTCCCCTTGGGCGGGTTGCTCCAGTGCAGCTCCGGCGAGATGTTCTGCCCGCTGCAGCCGAAACCGCCAAACTCTTCCGCCTTGGTCAACTGCCCTTTGAGGGTGTCGCTCATCAGCGTAAAGTTGCCGCCGTAGGCCAATGCGGACAGTGTCATCAATGCAATAAACAGTTTCATGAAAACTCCTTTTTGCCTCTATTATAGTTGCAAAAAGAGCAAAATGCAAGCGCGTTCAGCCCTCTTGTTTATACTATGCCCAAAAGCGCGGTACCGGGAAATCGGGTCAGTGCTGATAGGTAAAGTGGCTGACATACCGCTCGAGGTTGTCGCTTTTGTGACGTATGCCGCTGTTTGTAATGAGAAGATAAGCTACGTCAAGCGTCCCTAAAAACCGGATGGCCTCTTCAACGGGCATCACCGAGGCAGCTGTCGCATAGGCGTCAATGTCGCTGTTGCTGCCCAGCGAGATCAGGGTGATCGAGGCAAATCCCTGCTGGGAACGCTTCTTTTTAGGGTCGATCAGATGGTTGTTCTTTTTCTCCCCCACATACCGGCGGTAGTTGCCGCTGGTAGAGAGCGCCGTGTCGGGATATCTTGTTGTAAACTCGGCAAGCACCCCCGCGCCAAAAGGGTCTTGAATAGCCATGCGGCAGATGTCAAGGCAGCGGATGTCACCGCTCAGGGCGAGCGTGCCGCGGGTGACGTTCTGTTCTCTCAAATAGGCCGCCGCCTTGTCTATGCCGAAGCCCTTGCCCATGCCGCCGAGGTCGATGAGCGTCCCTTCGTCGAGCCAGGCCCGCCCGCTGTCGAAATGCAGCCCCTTAAAGTCGATCTTGGCACGCTCCAATGCAGCGGCCGGGACAAGGCGCTCCTCGTCGCCGAAACGATAGAGCGCTTTGGTGACGGCGCCGACCGTAATGTCGAAATAGCCGTTGCTTTTTTCATAATAGTCTCCGGAGAGGGTGAGTGCTTCGTAGCTGTAGGGCGAAAGTGTTGCCGTACGATGGCGGTTGAGCTTGTATATGTCAGCAGCGGTGTCGTAACTTGACAGTGCATGCTCGACGGCACGCAGGATCGCAAAACTTTGTTGCTGCTCGGCACGCTTCTTCTGCGGCAGCGTGATCGTGGCGAAGGTGCCCATCAGCATCTGCGTGCGCTCAACCATCTCCACCGCATACAGAAGAGTGCCGAGCAAGAGGAGAAGAGCTGTTTTCATCGGCTATATCAGTTCGAGCAACTCGCTGGGATGGCCGATGACGTGGTCACCGTGCCCCTGGGGACTGAACCCCCAGGTCACAAATACCGAGGCCACGCCTGCGCGAAAACCGGCCTCCATGTCTTTGGTGTTGTCACCCACCATGAAGGCGCTGTCCCTTTTCGCGTCAAACAGCAGGTGTTCGAGTGTCACCTGCAGCATCTCGGGGTCGGGCTTCGGCAGTGCGACCATGTCGGCACCCACAATGCGTTCAAAATAGCCGGCGATGCCTACGTGTTCCAGCATACGGTTGGCGAACTGGCTCGGGGCATTGGTCGCCACCCCCATTTTAACGCCCTTGCCGTGCAATGAGACGACAAGCTCCTTAACACCTTCATACAGTACGGAGGCCTCCGTACACTGTTTGTGGTAGTGCGCTTCAAAGACGATACGGTCACGCTCCTCATACAGCTCTGTATTGTAAAAAAGCTTGGCGAGGTTGCGCTGGTCGCGGTTGATCGCTTCGACGACAAAGTCGCTTGTCAGGGGGTCTAAACCGTGGTTGAGTGCCCGTACGTGGTTGATGGAGACAGTGATGTCATGCTGCGAGTCGATGAGGGTGCCGTCCATGTCAAATATTACTACGGTCATGTTTTATCTTTTGAACTCTTTCTCCTATTTTAGCAGAGCGAAAACAACAGCGTTCCTCAGCGTTGATGCACTACACTCTGCAGCTTCCCTCAGGCTACTGCTTCATCTTATGGTAGATCTCGATCAGGGCATCCACAAAGGTCGCACTGTCATTCACGCAGCGGCAGACACGGTAATCGTTGAAGCCCATCTCTTCGGCGATCTCTCTGTACTCGATCTCCAGTTCAAAGTCCGTCTCGGAGTTGTCGATGGTGAAGGCGATCGGGTAGATGACGACGCCGCGGTTGCGCACCTTGGCCAGCTCCTCCTCCAGCGAGGGCTCCAGCCACTTCATCGGTCCGACCTTTGACTGATAGGCCAGATGCACCTGATGGAAATCCATCGCATGCTCCTGCAGTTTTCTCTTGAGCAGTTCGACATGGCGTTCGACATGACGCTGGTACGGGTCGCCCGCATCGACGATCTTCTGCGGCAGGCCGTGGGCGGAAAAGATGATGTCGAAATCGTTGTAGTCGCTCTTACCCATCTTCTCTTTGATCCGTTCGATCACCGCTTCGTTGTAGGTGTTGTTCTCATAATAGTGTTTCACCTCGACCAGGACCGCATCCATGCCGCTCGCATGGAAAGCCTCTTCAAAATCTTCGAGAGAGGACTTGGTCGTGGTCGTCGAGTACTGCGGGTAGAGCGGGATCAGGTAGACCTTCTCCACGTTCTGTGCTTTCAGACGCTCGATCACCTCCGGCGCAAACGGCGGCGTGTAGCGCATGACAAAGTCGATGAGGACGTTCTCATCATCCAACTTCTTCTCCAGTGCAGCGACAAGGTTCTTCGTGTGGCCGACGATCGGTGACTTGCCGCCGAGCTGACGGTAGATCTCCTGCGACGACTCGGCACGGGTGAAGGTGATCATCCCGCCGACGAACTTGCGCAGCAGGTTGCTCTTCATGGTGAGGATATTCGGGTCGTTAAACATGTTTTTCAAAAACAGTTCAACCTCCTGAAGGTTGTTCGGTCCGCCCATATTGAGTAAAACTATCGCTTCTTTCACTGTTCCAACACCTTTTCTATCTCTTGCGTCACTTCGTCGCTGAAGAGTAATTGTGCGTGATTATAACCTTCAAACTCTTTATAGTCAACCAGCATCTCTTTTTTCGCCTTAGCCTTCAGTTTTCGAGGCTGTCGTATCGGGACGAAACCGTCATCGACCGTAGCATACATCGAAAACGGTGTCTGCACCTTGTCGATCTCGTGTATGGTCGCAAAGCGGTGTTTGACCGCAAAGTCGGGAACCGGAAGCTTTTTGGCACGCGAAAGTGCCGGAACAGACGCAAACGGCGCGACCAGAATAAGCTTTTTGGGCTTGCGCCTTGCCGCGACATGTACAGCGATGTTGGAGCCTAGGCTATATCCCAAAACGGCTGGCACGCCGAAACGGCGGACGACATCATCGTAGATCTTCAACGCATCCCCGTGATACGCCGCTTCACCCGGTTTGCCGCCGCTGGTGCCGTAACCGCGGTAGTTGTAGGCAATGATACGCGTCTTTGGGTAGTGCAGTGAAAACTTGGCCACAAGCGTCACGCTGTCTTGCTCCCGTCCGCCTAAATAGAGCAGCGTCTCGTTGTACCCTCCTTCGGGTTCAAAGACGATACCTTCGAGATAAATCCCCTTTTCCACCTGCAGTTCAAGCGGCCGGTACAGCTCAGGGTACTCTTTGAACAGTCCACGGCGTTTGTGGTGGTACGGGGTGAAGATGATCTTGTGCTGCAGCAGATAGGTCAGCAGGCTGGGGATGACAAACAGCAGGAGAAGTCCGAGAATAACAAGTTCCGTGATCACTTTACCCTCTTCTCTTTGCCCAGCGCCGGAAAAAACGGGTCGGTGTCAGTTCAGGGTCCAGTGCGGTATGGTCGGTGATAGACGCTGTCAGCTGCTTGGCCAGGTAGGGCGCCAGGACAAAGCCGTATCCGCCCGTACCGTTGATCATGTAAAGCGCCGGAAAATAGCTGAAATCCTCATCGTGCATCTTCTTCAACTTTGAGGGTTTAAAGTGCTCGTCCATCGTTCTCTCCGCATCGACGACCGGTCCGATGATCGGCAGGTAGTCGTTGCTTCCCGAACGCAGACCGACATAGTCTTTGACCACTTCGATGTCCTTCAGCAAAACAGTTCTGGCCGCCTTTTCCAGCAGCTCTTTGCGCCCCGCCTGCAGATCGTAGGGCTCGCTGCCGAAAGGGTCAAAATGGAGGTTGTGCGTCGCTCCGATGGCGACCGTCCCCTCTTCGGTCGACGGCGAGATCGAGAGGTGGTGGTGGATGCTGTAGGGCACCTTGGTCCTTGTCTTGACGTCGATACGGTGTCCCCAGACGCGACGCAGCTCCAGATACGGCATCTTCACCACCACATCGTACGAGCCCGTCGCCAAGATAATACGTTGTGCTCTGATATCACCTATCTGCCACAGACCGTTTTCATACTGCATAGAAGTCACTTTCAGTGTTGAAAAGTCGACCCCCGCGGCCAAGGCCTTGCACATCGTTGACGCATTGACGACCCCGCCCTCTTGCAGCACCAGCGAAGCAGACCCTTTTGCAGAGGGCGTCAAAATCGGTTCGGCGGCACTTTTGTCATCGGTGAAAGCGAGTGTCGTTGTCTCTCTGAACGCCTTCAGACGGGCTTCGCTCTCATCCGAGTTGGCGATCTGCAGCAGTTTGGCGATCTGAATGTGGTCGGGGAAATGTGTAGTGTAGAAATCCAGAGAGAAACGGTACGCCTCTTCAAGCAGCTCTTTCAGGCGGCCGCCCTTGGTGAACTTGGGCGAGATGAACGCGCCGGCGGCACCGGAACCGCCGGCGGCGATCCCCTCCTGGTCGATCAGGATAACACTGTCATCAGCCTGGGAGAGAAAATAGGCACAGCAGCAGCCGTTGATACCGGCACCGATGATCGCTGTGTCGTAGACGGGCATGGCCTCAACCAGCCGCTAGAGTGTGATCTCTTTAATATCGGCAATATCAAAGATCGCTTTGTAGATGGTACCGACAAGCGCTTTACGGTTGTTTTTGACCGCCTCGTCATCCGCGTTGACCATCACCTTGTCAAAGAAGAGGTCAAGCTGCGGCTTCAAACTGAAAAGGGCATCCAGCTGCTCGATGTACGACGCATACGTCGCTTCGTTGACAGCATTGTACGCATCGAACAGAGCGCTCTCGGCTTTGCCTTCGAAGAGGGCTGCATCAACACCCTGAAGGTCGTCAAGATCGACATCTTTGGTGATGTTCGCAACACGCTTGAAGGTTGAGAAGACCGTCGGGAACTCGCTGCTTTCCGAGATCGTCGCCACCGCTTCGATCTTCGCATCGATCGCACGCAGTTCACGCTCGCCCGTTGAAAGGACGGCGTTGACGATCGACGGGTTCACCTTGTAGAACTGGTTGACACGCTCAAGGAAGAAGGCTTCGAGTTTTTCAAAGTCGATCTCGGCATACTTCTTGCTCAGGCTCTGAAGCACGGCATTGATGTCGAAAGAGAAGTCATGCTCTTTTGTGATGCGGATAAGACCGTTGACCGCACGGCGAAGCGCAAAAGGATCGCGCGAACCGGTCGGGATCTGGTTGATGCTGAAAAGGCCCAGCAGGGTGTCCAGCTTGATCGCCATCGCGACGATCGCGCTCAGTTTGGTTGAGGGTACCGGTGAGTCTTCACCTTCCGGCAAGTACTGCTCTTTGATGGCCAGTGCCACTTCCGGTTCTTCGCCCAGTGCATTGGCGTAGTAGTAACCCATCAGTCCCTGAAGCTCCGTGAACTCATAGACCATCTCGCTCATCAGGTCCGCTTTGGCCAGCTCGACGGCACGCTGCAGCAGCTCCTGGTTCATCTCATAATGTTTACCGTTTTCGGCACACACCGCTTCGCCGTATAGCTCAAACAGATAATCCGCGATGTCATGTTCGCGCTTGATCTTGTCGGAGAGTGTCCCCAGGCCGTTCATAAAGACAACCTTCTCAAGCCCCTCCGTGCCCAGGCCGTTGCGGAGGTCATTGTCGTAGAAGAAAAGACCGTCTGCAAGACGCGGACGCAGAACGCGCTCGTTACCCTCGATCACTTTTGAGAAGTCATCCGTCAGCGCGTTGCTGACCACAACAAACTTGTTGATCAAAACACCGTCTTTAAAGACCGGGAAATAGCGCTGGTGCTCTTTCATGGAGGTGATGATCACCTCCGGCGGCAGGCGCAGGAACTCGGCGTCGAAACTGCCGAGCAGCGGTGTCGGGTGTTCCGTGATCGCCACGACCTCCGCAAGCAGCTCTTCATCGATCTCGATAGTAAGCCCCTCTTCGGCTTCGATCGCTTTGAAGTCCGCCAGGATCGATGCACGACGCTCGTCCTGGAACAGTGTGACGGAACCGGCTTTCAGTGTGTCGAAGTAGGCCTTGTACCCGCTGACCGGCTGCGCATCAAAACTCGCCATGCGGTGAAATGCGGTCGTCTGCGCCGATGCAACACCGAACAGGGACATCGGAACAAGTTTTTCGGCCAGCATCACATTGACCCAGCGGATCGGACGGATAAAGCTCTCTGTGTTGGAGCCCCAGCGCATCGACTTGCCGAAATTAAGGGACTTCATCCACTTCTCGATCATGGCCGGCAGCAGCGCTGCACTCGCCTGCCCTTCGACACTCTTTTTATAGTAAAGGACCTCTTTGCCCCCCTTCTCTGCCTTGGAAATCTCCTCCAGGCTCACACCGCATTTTCTGGCAAACCCCTCTGCTGCTTGCGTCGGTTCACCGTCTTTGTACGCGATCGCGATCGGTGCACCGAAAAACTCCTCTTCACTGTCATCTTGATGCATCTTGAACTCGCTGTGCCAAAGCACAAGACGGCGCGGCGTGTAGTAAAACTCAAATTCAGCCAAAAGCTTGTTCTCTTCTAAAACATCTGCCCATTTTTTCTCTATATTGGCAAGTTCTTTCAGAAGCGGGACCGCTGGAAGTTCTTCGACACCGATTTCAATCAAAAGAGGTTGGATCATTGGTACTGTCCTATAAATGTAGTGTATTAATCCCGCGATTTTAGCGCTTTGTCGGTTAAAGGAGGCTTTCAGGACAAGAACTCGTCTCAATTGTGTCTGTGCGATGGCCTTGTTCAGGAAAACAAAAAGCTTCTTTAATAACAGAAACAAAAAAACTGTCAGTACTGTAGCAGAGGTCAGAAATGCTTAACAATAGAGACCGCATGTCATCGCGATCATTGCATGTCCACCGGCATATTTGATAACCACTCTCAATTGTAGCTGAGACTAAATTTAAATAAGACATCTTTACTCTGATTTATGTTTTATTAAAACTTTTTCCCTGTAGAATGCTCGCATAAATTAAAAAAACCAAAGGATAACCATGCCAAAGATTAACAAATACGTTGATATCGACACTGTAGAACGCGAAGCTAAAAAAGATCTTATCGATCGTCACTCTCCATTTATCACTGTCGAAGGTGATGCTAAAAAAGGTGAGATGCTTGCTGTAAACGTTAAGATGGGTCAAGAGTATACACACCCGGATGATTTCGACCACTTCATCGAAAGCATCACTCTTTTCGATGGTGAGACAAAACTTGCGATGGCAACATTCGTACCGGGTACACTAGGTAACGAGAAGTCTCACGCAGAAGTAACGTTCAACATCCGTCCAATGGGCAAAAAACTTAACCTTGTAGCACATGGTTACTGTACAAAACACGGTATCTGGGAATCAACTCCGGTTGAAGTCGCAGTCGCTGAATAATTTCACCTCTTTTTCAGGGCTTTCAGCCCTGACCTGTTTATTACGAACTCTCTGATCATTCCTATTTTCACCACATCAACGCACAACAGTTTAACTTCACACAAATTTATCGAAATTTAACACAGCATTTACTACACTAAGCAATCAATTTTAAAGGTGATCCTACGAAATCCTATCAGAACCTTGTGATGCTCCAAAACCTCTACCGTTTGAAAGCACTCGGATTTAATTACAGTGACCCTTTCGTGACCAACAGACCTTCTGTTGCGCAGGAACTTCCGGATAACCTGCTGCAGCTGCAGGAGATGGTCGCACAATGTCATCTTTGTGACCTAAGCAAATCCCGCCAGCAGAGCATGGGCGGCTGGGGCAACCCCAATGCCGATCTTATGATCGTGGATGCCTACGTCTCGGTCAGTGAAGATGCGACCAACGACTATTATGCCGGTAAGTCGGGCGAGTCACTGACCAAGATGATCGAGAACGTGATCGGCCTTAGAAAAGAGGATGTCTACATCAGCCATGCTGTCAAATGTAAACCGCTGGGGACCAACACGCCCTCCGCGTCTGAGTTCAACAGCTGCAAGCCTTATCTCTATAAACAGATCGAGCTCATCAAGCCCAAAGTCGTGATCGCCCTCGGAGCAGATGCATACAGCCTCCTGAGCGGTGATGACAGTGATTTTGAACAGGTCCGCGGACAGAAGATCAACGTTGGTGACTACACCATCATACCGATCTACCACCCGCAGTTTTTACTGCGTAACCCCTCATTCAAAGGGGAGACGCTTACTGATCTTAAAACCATAAAGAGTTGCCTATGATGAAACATTTTTTACTGCTTTTAGTCCCGATTTTTCTTATTGCAGAAAGTACACAAGTCTCTTCCATCCCGGTGCCGACGACCTACATCCAGGTCATCGATATTGATGTGGATTGTGACAATGCATGTCTCAAAGCGCACCTCGATAATGGCCAGATCTTTACGTTTCTTGCTATTGCCGATGACAAACTTGACTGTATGGAGCTTGATGATGAGCGTATGATCTACGTCGGTCTTTTCAACATCGGTTCGACCACGATGGTACAAGAAGAGCTTAAGATCGCCATGATCCTGCCCTACAAGCTCATCGGCCGCTATGCCTACTCGACCTCCAATGCTGTCTTTGCCTACCTTTTGACGCGTAACCACCCCTTTGTCCTCAAGAACTTCCAGATCGAAGATGAGAGCCCTGAAGAGATGGAACGTGTCCTCGATGAGATCAAAGATGAAGAGTTTAACTATGTCATCGCACCTTTGACACCGAAGGGCGCCAGAATAATCGTTGAGAACGAAGAGGACCTCAATGTCTATTTCCCGACCATCAACAAAAACGACATGAACACCAGTGCCGAAAACATCTATTTCGGCGCTATAGACTATGAAGCACAGATCAGGAAGCTGACGCCGCGTGAAAGTTCGCCGCTTGTTGTGATGTACGACAAATCAGCCAAAGGCAAAAAGCTTTACGCACAGACCAAAGAGGCCTATATGGAGAGCGAACTCCCTTTCAAAGAGACAAGCAGGGAAGAGATCTACAATGAGCTGGACCTTGAGTATGATGAAAAACTTGAACCAAAGAAAAAGAGAGTCATCGCCTACGGTATCGACCGTAAGACGACCAACCTTAAATGGCACCTTGAAGACAATAAGATGATCCAGTTCGGAACATTCTTTCTCAACACACCGGTTATCAAGAGCACCATGATCATTTCACAACTTACAACATATGATACAAATGCCACCAATATCCTCTCAACACAGATCAACTACGATCCGTTGATGTTCTCGATGACCCAGAAACAGGACCGTGACAACATGTTCATCGCCAATTCGATCAACATCAGCAACAACACCCTGGTCGAAGCCAACTCGCTTCTGAGCAATGACATCGTCTATGACTGGATCAACTACGCCTCAACGATCGGCGCGGACTACTTTTATCACAATATCACCCGTACAGAACGCACCTATCAACTTCCTATGGTCAACAACCAGATCCTCTACCCCGTCTCTATTGTCAAGCCTTCAGGAACACGTTTTGAAGTTGTTGAAAAAGCCGAAGAGTTTGTTCTTGACGAATACGGAAATGTCGTGATCCAGAGAATGGAAGAGTTTTAAGCGACAGGCGCATCAGCCCTCTGCCCTCCCTTGCATGGAGGGCCTTTTATTTCATCTCTTCTGCTACAATCTCATTTTATATAAGGTCTATGCGCAATGAAACTCTTTCATTTTTTATCTCTAGTTGTACTCATGTTTTTACTAAGCAGTTGTGCTCAACGAAGTCCGCTCTCTGCCCCATCGACGGCAGTACAGGAGGTCAGGGTCGCAATGATCCTGCCGGAGAGACTTATCGGCCGTTATGCGCACACAACGTCAACTGCCGTCTTTGCCTATTTTTTGACACGCGGACATCCCTACAAACTAACGACATTCCAGATCAACGACGAAGGAGCGGAGGAGATCGCACGTGTGTTGGACGAGATCAAAGAGCAGGCATTTGACTATGTCATCGCACCGGTCACGCCCAAAGGGGCAAGAGTAATTGCCGAGCAGGAGGATGAGCTGACGATCTTTTTCCCAACAGTGCATAAAAACGATCTTGGCTACGCAGCCAATAACATCTACTTCGGTGCTATTGACTACCGGGCACAGATAGAAAAGCTGATCCCTTTTGCCACTTCACCGCTGGTCGTGATGTATGATCAATCGGCCATGGGCAAGAGACTGTTGGCGATGACAAAGCAGAGCTATCTTGAGAGTGAAGGAGCTTTTCTGGAAACGGCCAGAAAAGAGCGGGCAGCCGCAGAGAAAGTGGCCTATAACGCTGCGCTTGAACCCCAAAAGAGAGAGGTCATCGCTTACCAAGTTGCCAAAAAGAGAAGCAACATGAAAGCGTATTTCCAAAACAATGAGAAGATCCAGTTCGGTACCTTCTTTCTGAATACACCAGTCATTAAAAGTACGATGATCCTATCGCAGCTCTCCGTCTATGACACCGACGTCACCAATGTACTCTCGACACAGATAAACTATGACCCGCTTCTGCTCACGATGACGCAGCAAAAAGACCGTGCAAGACTCTATGTCGCCAACTCTATCAGCATCCAAAATGACAACATTATCCAGGCCAATACGCTGTTAAACAACGATGTCGTCTACGACTGGATCAACTACGCCTCAACAGTCGGTGCGGACTATTTTTATCACAAGATCACCGGAGAGGATCGTATCTATGACCTGCCTGTCGTCAACAACCAGATCGTCTACCCTGTGGCCATAGTACACCCATCACAAGCGCGCTTTAAGGCGATAGAAGAGCGTAGACTTCCTTAACACTATTGCGGCGAAAGCAGTCTGCCCAGCATCGCTCTTGTCTCGTCATCAAATCGCCCGATCTCACCGTCATGGGTCAGGTAAGCTAACTTAATCTTCATGGCAAAGATCTTCTCATCGCCTCTGTAGATGGTCTGTCGCAGTGTAAAAGAGGCGAATTTCAACGAGAGCAGTTCCGTTTTCACCTCGAGTACATCGGCAAAAAGTGCCGGTTTGATGTAGTCCGCCTCCAGCGACTTTGCTACAAAATGGCCGCCATCAAGTACCGGGGACTGTCCCTTGGAAAAGAAAAGCTCACTCCGCGCCCGCTCGCAAAAGTTTAAGTAGTTGGCGTGATAGACCACCCCGCCAAGATCGGTATCTTCGTAATAGACGCGTATTTTCACAGTCGTATTTCCTTTGTATCGCTCTAATCATCGACACTTCAAGCAGCGCTTTCGTATCGTCGACTGAACGCATTTTATCCTCTTACAGCTGTGATTTCAACGTCCAAAGACAGGTGGTATCTCTGGAGCGCAAACACGGCATATGAGAAGTAAAAAATAAGCTGATAGGCCGTTAGAGGTTCTCCAAAAGTATCTCTTCGTCGGACTCTTGAAAGTATTCAAGCCGCTCTTCGGCGCGTTTAAGGTCCTTGAACTCGGCGATATGAAAGAGTGCATCGCCTTCGTGGATCAGGGGGATCTGCGTTTTGCCGATGATGACACCGTCATCCGGCGCAAGCACGTCATAGCTTACATCATCGAAAAGACCATGGATACGTGCTATCGGTTCACCCGATATGACCACATCGCCAAGATCGCTTAACAGCGTTACTATACCGCTCTCAGCGGCGCGAATCCAGTTGCTGGTCTTGGAAATGACCGGTTCTCTTTTCTTACTTTTTTGGGCCACTTTTGGCAACATATCGTTGGCTCTCAGAACATTAATGATTCCTCTCACACCAATCTTTATCGCCTTTTCATTAAACCGTAACGCCTCCCCTGCTTCGTACAGAAGTACCGGTGTACCCTGGTCCTGTGCTATTGCCCGAAGGGATCCATCTCTAAGCTGCGAGTGCAGGATCACCGGTGCTTCAAACGCTTTTGCAAGCATAAGAGTGTGTTCGTCTTCGATATTTGTACGGACCTGCGGCAGATTGGTCTTATGGATACTTGCCGTGTGCAGGTCGATGCCAAGGTCGGATTTACGGACGATCTCATCAAGAAATGTCTTCGCCAGACGTGATGCAAGAGAACCTTTTGATGAGCCTGGAAAACTTCGATTTAGATCACGGCGGTCAGGCAGATAACGCGAGAGATTTATCGTACCGTAGATATTGACGACAGGCACAAATATAAGGGTGCCTTTGAGCTTGTTGAGAAGTACTTTCTTGCGTACACGGCGGATTATCTCTATGCCGTTAAGCTCATCGCCATGGATCGCAGCACTGATAAAGACCGTCGGGCCCTCTTTTTTACCCCGTATGACATGCACCTGCAGTGAGGTCGGTGTCCCATAGAAGTGCGGCAGTTCGATCTCGATACGTCTCTTGGTACCTTTTGGTACTTCGATCCCGCCTAGCACAAAAGGATCAGTACTCATATCATGCTCCAATGCTGTCTTTTTTACGGCGACGTTTCTTGTTGTCTTCGAGCGGTGAGATATTGGCATCGATATAGTTCATCACTTTACCGGCGATATCAAGACCGGTGGCCTTTTCAATACCCTCAAGGCCCGGCGATGAGTTTACTTCCATAACCAGCGGACCGCGGTCGGATGGGATCATGTCAACACCGCAAACCCCCAGCCCCATCGCTTTGGCAGCGGCAACGGCCGTCGCCTTCTCTTTTCGGTTGAGTTTATAAGCGGTCGCACTGCCCCCTTGATGGAGGTTGGATCTAAAGTCCCCCTCGGCCCCTTGGCGTCGCATTGCACCAACAACTTCGCCACCGACAACCAGGGCACGGATGTCTGCACCCCCGGCCTCTTTGATAAATTCCTGGACCAGCAAGTTGACCTCCATACCGTAGAAAGCATCGAGAACGGACTGTGCAGCTTTCTGCGTCTCTGCCAAAACCACACCCACACCCTGCGTGCCTTCGAGGATCTTAAGGACCAGCGGTGTACCGCCGCTGAGTTTAATGACATCTTTGGCGCTGGCCTTGTTCGAGGCGAAGACCGTCTTCGGCATATCGACACCATGCTGTGAAAGGACCTGCAGGCTTCTGAGCTTGTCTCTGGACCTTGCAATCGCCAGATTGCCGGCAACACTGAAGGCACCCATGATCTCGAAGTGACGCACCATGGCCGTTCCGTAAAATGTACGGCTCGCCCCGATCCTCGGGATGATAGCATCAGGCACTGCCAGCAGTTCACCGTTATAGACAACCTGAAGCTGCCCTTTCATGATCTCTATAGAGCACATCAGATAATCGATCACACGAACCTTCCAGCCTTTTGCTTCGGCTGCCTCCACCAATCTTTTCGTTGAATACAGCTTTGAATTTCTAGATAGAATATAAACGGTCATAATGTTCCTTGTCTTATTGATTTTGTTGGCTTAGGTTTTCCTGTGAGACGTCGACCAGGAATCGTTTGTTCAAAAACTTTCGGCCGATCAACATCGGAAATTTCATATCCGAACGGTCGGTAAGTGAGATCACCGTTTTATACTCTTTACCGAAAAAAAAGACGGTCACTTTGATGGACGGGCGCATCTGCACCTCACCGTTGGAACTTTTTACTTTTTTGACCTTATAGAGCGGCATGACCATCTTTCTGCCGTGATAGGCAGGATGCACTTCATCCAGAAGCATAAAGTGGACAAAACCTTTCTCATCGATAAAGATATCGTCACAATGGAGGGCATTCGAGTCTGCACCCGTGTCCACTTTTGCATCTAGATCAAAAAGTTCCAAATCCAAGATGGAGATGAGCTCTCTTCTGCCTACTATTTTTTTTTCCGGCATTATCGTTCCTTGCTGAAAGCGATCAATCGACACGCGTTTTCGACTTCAAAACCGTGTCACCTGAATTGCTTTCAGAATTTTTAGCTGATGATATATCTACTCTAATCATACTACGTTTTTAATTTATCATTCTCGTAAAACAGCTTGTTTTTGCCTATATAACAGTTTTTTTGCATCATACCATCTCCGGTAGTCCGGTCGATCGCGTTTGCGGTGTTGATAGAGCAAGAGAGCGCATCGCCCATGCTGTTTCTATGATCACAGTAAGAACGTTCAATGTACGCGTAGCTTTGCCGGCCTGTTCGTCAAACCGATCAGACTGCAGGTGTCGGATAGTTGTATTTTTCGTAGGAGAGGGGCTTGTTTACTCGAAGTTACTCTTGTTCCTGCGCCTGAGACAGGCACTTTTCATATGCTGTCTCGCACGTCTCGTAACACTCGGACGAGCCATCTTCGGCTTTGTCACATTTTTCGACACAAGCGTCATGCGACGTGTCACATTTGGCAGCAGCATCCATCTCTTCTGCAGCCAAGGACGTCAAAAGCAGTGACAGGATCACAATAGGTTTCAACATTGACATTATGTTCATTCAACGATTCCTTATCATTCATATTTACAATCATGCGTAAGATTGATTTGTTAGGCTGCCCTTGCTGCTTCTACTGCAGGAGTGTACCTGAACAAAAACAGTATTGAGCTTCAAATTACAGGAACATACCGATAGAACCGCACGCCGTATCGATAGGCAAAAATAACTTCATATTATACTGTCCGAACGCAAATTATACTCCCAAAAAAAATATTTTCTGCTGAATTTTTTCTTAATCATGACAGGGCTGTTTCTTGTGTTGCACCGGCATCGTCAACTTTTATCAGCCCGCTCACTGCTCTGTTTTTCTGCCACTTTGATGATCTCTTCTGCAGCAGACCCCTAAAGTATGGCTTTGCGGCTTACCTTCGGTTCACCCTATTTTATAGCCACAATTTATCCAAAAAAGGAGTATAATTTTCTACTCATATTGATGGCAGACTTTTGTAAGAGAGGAAGCCTATGGGGCATAGGGGTTGCTTCTGGTGGCCCCCGGTTTTTTCTCGGCTGTGTTTGGTACCTTTTATCAAACCTATGTTTCTTAATAGAACACACGTATTTTTATCTTTATCGAGGACATGATGAAAGTATCTGATCTTGTATTGGAAATGGAACGTAGTGGCGTTGATGCGGCTGATATTGCCGACATTATGACACTTTGCGAAAGCAAAGGGTTTGACAGTGAGATGATGGATGACGAGCTCCTTAAACGGGGTTACGACAAGATCTTCTCAGTAGATTATGATGATTATGACGAATATGACGATTACGATGAGTGGCAGGATGACACCTACATGTCCGTCGAAAAATTCTCGCATAAACACCATTACACTGACTAAGGACGATAATGAACAACAAAGAATTGATCCGCGAATACTATGAGATGTGGAACAGTCAGGATTTCAGCAAAGCAGACACGCTGCTTGATCCCGATGTCCGCTTCCGCGGATCACTTGACATCACGGCTAACGGTATCGAAGGCTTTAAAGAGTACGCCAACATGCTTATGACCGCTTTTCCAAATCTATACCACGCCGTCGAAATCACGGTGCAGGAGAACGACCTTGGTGCTGTCTACGTCACCTATACCGGTACCCATAAAGGACCGATCTTCAATTATGCGCCGACAGGCAACCGTATCTGCTATTCCGGCGCATCGTTTTTTCAGTTCGGAGGCAATAAGATCGTTAGCATCAACGTGCTTGGCGATTTGAACTCGCTGCATAAACAACTCGCCCAATAGTAAACATTGGCGACGGGCAGTTAAGACCCACTTTTTATCGGAGTGCTTCTGCACTCTGAATACCTCTTTTCACCACACATCTCTCAAAGCAGGATTAAACTCGCTAGTCCGAGAAAACTGAAAAATCCGACAATGTCCGTTACGGTTGTCAGAAGCACCGACGAACCGATAGCCGGATCGATATTTGCTCGTTTGAGCAGCAGAGGGATCACGGCGCCAAAAAAACCAGCGGAGAAGATGTTGATGATCATCGAGATCGCAATAACGATCCCTAACAGCGGCAGAGAAAACCACAGGCCTGCGATGACACCGATGACTATTGCAAAGAGCATACCGTTCATCAAAGCGAGATAGACCTCTTTCATAATTGTCTCTTTTGCATCGCCGCCGCTGATATCACCAAGTGCCATTTGACGAACCGTTACTGTCAGCGTCTGCGTACCGGCATTACCGCCCATCGAAGCGACGATCGGCATCAAAATCGCAAGCGCCACAAGCGATTGCAACGTTGCATCGAACATTCCGATCACCACGGAAGCCGCGATCGCCGTCATCAGATTGATGCCAAGCCAGAACGCCCGGTGCTTTCCGATCTGAAGCAGACTCTCTTTTTGTTCGCCCGCTTCACTGACCCCTGCAAGATGGTAGAGTTGACCGGTCGCACGTTCTTCGATGATATCGTAGATGTCATCTGAGGTGATACGCCCAAGCAGTTTCTGTTCGTCGTCAACAACAGGTATAACGTTCATGTCGTAATTCGATGCAATCTCGACGACATTGTGGATATCCTCAGTTGCATTGACACAGATCGTATTCACACCTTCTTTCACCAACGCTTCGTAATGCACTTGGGGTCCAAGCAAGATCAAGTCTTCAAGCGCAATTGAACCTATAAAATCATCTTCTCTTGTCGTGACATAGACCTGATAGACATTGTCAAGTTCTTTAGCCTTTTTGAGCGCTTTTAGACGACGAATCGAATCGCCGACCTGCTCGTCCAAGTAGGCTCTGAAGAGTTCCGTCTGCATATAGGCACCGGCCTCGTCATCACCGTAAGCAATGAGCTCTTCAAGTGTCTGGCGGTCCTCCTGGGGAAGTTTCTGAAGTACCTCTTCGGCCATTCCCACGTCGACCTCTTCAAAGTTCCGGATCAGTTCTGCCGCATCATCCGTATCGAGGGTATTGGTCATCTCTGCAAGTTCATTGGAAGAGAAGTGTTCGAGCACCTCTTCGTGACAATGTTTTGGCAGTTCTATCAGAACCTGCGCTTTGAGCTCTTCGGGAAGTCGGGCAAGTTTTTCAAGATAAAGTACCTCATCATACTCACGGATCTCCAACAGCAGTTCTGAGATGTCATAAGGGTGGACTATGTTGTCCATGCTCGACTCATAGTCGTGAACACTGTTCTCAAACATCTCGACCAATTCTGGCAGTGGTGTACGCATACTAACTCCTTAACAAAACAGTACTTGCACCAACCAAAAAAGCTACTTAGCAACGTTCTTTTGCGCACGATTCTGCCTATAAACTCCTGACAAAACTTTGCACTCTTTTGACCTTTTGCATCCGAAACTTGCTTAGGGACTTCATTTTAAAGTGTTGGTTTTATAAAAATGTCGATTGTGCCTATTTTTTTACCTCTAAATTCAAATAAAAAGGTGTATATTGATGATTGTAGATGAACCAATGAGGAAAATAATGAGTAGCACACTGTCGCCGTTTCCAGGGTTTCTTGATCTTCTCAAGCACCTTATACGCAGACCATCCGTCGTAGGGGCCGAACACCCTTTTTTTCTTTCTCTCAAACGCGAACTGGATGAGATCGGCATCAAAACAACTCTATATGAAGGGCTGCTTGTAGCCGAAGGAAGCGATCCTGAACGCGGTATGCTTTCAGCACATATCGACCGGCACGGTCTGATCTGTACCGGACCCAATGAATTTCAATATGCAGCCTTTATGACGGAAAACCGTGCCGACCTGACCGGCGACTCTTTTTCCGAGCAGACCTACATGGCGATCGTTGAACGCTTTGAAGAGCAGCCGGTTCAAGCGTATGAGCCATGGTCCGGCAGTTATCTTGGGCTGGGTATAATCGATAACGCTTATATCTGTGAGCGTCGAAAAAACCTTGTTTTTAAAGTCAAAGGGCTCGAGCATCTTCTGCCGGGTACTCCGGTAGCTTTTGTCGATACGCTTACCTATAAAGAGGGGCTGCTCTCGGCGCAGCTGGACAATGTTCTCAGTGCAGCCGTTATCGTCTACCTCTATCGATTGGGCTACACAGGAACAGCCTTTTTTACGGCACAGGAAGAAGCGGGAAAAAGCTGGCGTTTTCTGCTTGAATGGTTCCGCCGTTTTGACAAAGAGACCAACAGCCTGCTGGTACTTGATACCAGCCCTTATCAGACCCGGGAACTCGCCGATCAACAACACATCGTACTGCGTCATCGGGATGCTAATGCCAGGTTTGACGCTGCCTTTACTAAAAGTATCGAAAAGCTCTGCCGTACATTAAAGACCAATTACAGTTTCAAAGACAGCTATCTTGAAAAAGAGAATAAACGGCGTGTTGAAGAGGGACTAAAAAAGAACTCACTCGGCAGTACCGAGATGGGCAGGCTTACGGCTGCCAGTGAGGGTACGATAAAAGGGACCACATTGCAGATCCCGACAACCGGGTATCACACGACATCTGAAACAGCCTCATCTGAAGCTGTCGCCAAAATGCTGGAACTGCTTAAGACGATGTATATAGACGCACAGTGAAAAAGCTCATGATCGTTTTACGGTATAGTATACTATGATTAAACAGAGGTATCTTGATGGACTATCAATCGATTCTTAACGACATTGCTGACGAGATACGCCCTTTTCTCACAAAGGGCAAAGTGGCAGATTACATTCCTGCACTGGCGGAGGTCGATCCCGAGCAGTTCGGTATGTCATTGACCCTGTTCGACGGCACGCAGTACAGTGTCGGTGATGCCGAGGCACTCTTTTCCATACAGAGTATTTCAAAGGTCTTTACCTTTACACAGGCATTGAAGTTTTACAGTACTGGCATGTACAAACGCATCGGACGGGAGCCTTCTGGCAACCCGTTCAACTCACTTGTACAGCTTGAATACGAACATGGTGTACCGAGAAATCCCTTCATTAATGCGGGCGCCATCAATGTCACAGATGCTCTCATAAGCCACTATGGTGACAACTGCGATACCCTGGATGAAGTCATCGCATTTATCCGCGCCATCGCAGATGAGCCTTCCATATGCTATAGTAAAAGAGTGGCAGACTCCGAGATGGAACACGGTTTCAGGAACATGGCTTTGGCAAATCTGATGAAAAGTTTCGGCAACCTCGATAATGATGTTGAGCAGGTCGTAGAGACCTATTTCAAACACTGTGCCGTCGAGATGAACACGATGATGCTTTCGCGCGCGATGCTCTATCTAGCAAATCACGGCGAAGACCCGATAACCGGTACGGTCTATATTACACCCCAGCAGGCTAAACGTATCAACGCCGTGATGCTCACCTGCGGACATTATGACGCCTCGGGAGATTTTGCTTTTCACGTCGGCCTGCCCGGAAAAAGCGGTGTCGGCGGGGGTATCGTGGCAGTGATCCCGAAACTGATGGGCATCGCAGTCTGGTCACCGGGACTGAACGCGCAGGGCAACTCCCTCGTCGGGACCATGGCACTGGAGCTTTTCACCAGTAAGACCGGGTTGTCGATCTTTTAACTTCGATCCGTTTGTAAGGGCCGTTGCCCGGATCTCAGGATAATGATTAGTCTTTAGTATGCTATATTATCTGTATAATGTAACTGTGCATAATTGTGAATACTACACACAATTGCATGCATGACGTGCCTATATCGGGAGAGTCAGATGAAACTGTTTTTATCACTGTTGTTGCTTACCACTGCGGTATGGTCCGCCGATGTCGATACAAAGCTTTATACAGACAATAATGAATCCTATTACCAGGAGATAGAAAAACAGATAATCCGTGCCGATAGAAGTGGCCTCCGTCCCAAGAGCGTCACAGCGGAAGAGAAGTTACAACTCGCACGGGTACGCGCTGCCGCTTCGCAGGTGGTCCAGATCGAGAAATACGATCTGCAGAGCTTGGCCAAAGGCGACATCACACCCGAACATCTCTATGCGCTTGTCAATGCTGTTGCACATCTTCGGTTAAAAGTGCAGCTCAATGCGCAGGTTCTTCAGGAGATACAGTCCAAGCTGACCTTTTTAAAACAGAACATCGAGCGCATTACCGAAGACGAAAAACCCCGCCTGCTCACCTATCAGCTCCAATTCGCCTACTACAAACTGCAGCAAAAGAACATTGAAACAAAGAGCACCCTTTTAAGCGCGCATGAGACAGAGGTCAGGCAGCTGCTTACAACCGACCTGCCGTCACTGATCTGCAACAGTGCGACTTCGATAGATAAAGAGCTTGCCCAAACAGAAACGAGGCTCGAACAGTTGGGGAACGAGCATATTGCACTGCAGCTTGAGCGCGAGAAAGCGATCATTGAAGAGAGTGACAAGCTCTCGCAGGTCCATCAAAAGATAGAGGCCTCAGATACACAGCGCCAAAATACAACAGCGCAAAAGCTCTCGCTGCAGATTCAACAATCGCTCTGTCTGCTGCACAAAAAGCACAGCAAGGACTTTTTCGTTCTTCTCGACAAAATCGAGACACTCGCATCTGACAGGCTCAAAGAAAAACGGCCGCTCTACCTGATGCAGATCGCGGTACTTAAAGAGATCGCCAAACAAGAGCTCGGAACGACCAAACTCCTGTTCGGTGCCTCGCTGCAGGAGACCAAAAAACTGCTTGCGACATTAGGGGGTTATCTAACATCACCGCTTTTCATCTTTAACGAACAACCGATCAGCGTTGTCAGTCTCTTCAAGGCACTTTTTCTGGTCATTCTCGGGTTTATTCTGGGTATGTTCTATAAACGCTGGATAGCTCGCATGACCCGAAAATGGCCGGATATGAGTCAGATGTCGGTCCGCTTGGCTTCCAATATCGGTTATTATCTGATCATGGTTATTGCCGTCATGAACGCCATCGGCAGTATTGGCATCGACATGACCTCTATCTCACTGATCGCAGGGGCATTGTCGATCGGTATCGGTTTCGGACTTCAGACCGTCGTCTCGAACTTTATCGCCGGGGTCATCCTTATGTTCGAACGTACGATACGCATCGGTGACACGATCGAGATCTCAGATGTGTTGCGCGGACGGGTCACCGACATGCGTATCCGTTCGACAACCGTCCAGACCTTTGACAACATCGACGTTGTTGTCCCGAACTCCTCTTTTGTGCAGAACAATGTCATCAACTGGACACTTGAGGACAAGACCCGAAGACTGCATATCCCCTTCGGTGTTGCCTATGGTACCGATGTTGAGGATGTCAAAAACGCGATACTCAAAGAGCTGGCTGAGAGTACCCTCTCCTATATCAAAGATAACAAGGAGAAACAACCTGAGATATGGATGGTCGCCATGAGCAGCAGCAGCGTCGATTTCGAGCTGCTGGTGTGGGTGGACTGGTCGAGCAAGCTGCGACCGAACTCACTGCGCTCAGACTTTATGATCCTCATCTACAATGCACTCTATAAACACGGCATCAAGATCCCGTTCCCGCAACTCGATCTCTATGTCAAACAGCTTCCAGAGGACACAACACCATAAAGGAAAAACAATGGTAACAGTAACATCATACGGCGCAGCACAAACCGTTACAGGGTCATGTCACCTTCTCAAGATCGGTTCCATCAATATATTGATCGACTGCGGTATGTTCCAGGGCGACGGCGGAAGTGAAAATAATTACAAATCGTTCGAGTTCGAGCCTTCAGATATCCACTACCTCATCTTGACCCATGCCCACCTTGACCATATCGGAAGGGTTGCCAAACTTGTGAAAGAGGGCTTTAACGGCGAGATCATTGCAACAGAGCCCACACGTGATATTGCCAAGATCATGCTGCTTGACAGTGCCAAAATCCTGGATGAGGAGTACCGGACCCTGAAACGCAAAGCCCTTCGCCGGGGGGAAGAAGCGAGTGTGGCCGAACCGCTCTATACGGAGGACCATGTACGCCTTGTGTTTCAAAAGAAATGGCACACACTGGCGTATTTCAAAGAGCGCAAACTTCATCAGCATATCAGAGTCTCTTTGGGGAATGCCGGTCACATTTTGGGCAGTGCCTTCGTAATGATCGATTATTATGAAGGAAACGACCTTAAACGCATCGTCTTTTCAGGTGATATCGGCAGCCCTGACCGGCTGATCATCGATGACAGGGACAAGCTCGACCACACGGATGCCCTCTTTATCGAATCAACGTACGGGGACCATAACCACAAGCCTCTCAAAGAGAGTATTGATGAGTTCAAACAGGCCGTCATCAAGACCCTTGAAAACGATGGTAATGTTCTGATCCCCTCCTTTGCACTCGAGCGAACACAGGAGGTTCTATGGCTGCTGAGAGAGATGTTTGAAGACCGCGAACTTCCGAAGTGCCGCATCTTTCTTGACAGCCCGCTGGCGATCAAGGCGACAGAGCTTTACAACAAATATCCGATCCAGCTTAACGAAGAGCTTGAATGGCAGGCTATTGGCGGCAGCAGCCCTTTCTCATTCCGATGGCTTGAACCGACCTCGGCAAGAGACCAGTCTCTGGCGATTAATGCGGTCAAAGAGCGTGCCATCATCATTGCCGGCAGCGGGATGTGCACCGGCGGCCGGATCATGCACCATCTGAAACATCGTCTGTGGAACCCCAAGAATGCGCTGATCTTCGTAGGATACCAGGTTCCTGGTACCCTTGGACGGCGTATTATCGACGGAGAGCGATATGTCAGAGTCTATGGCGAAGAGATCATTAACAGAACTCAGGTCTATACGATCAACGGCTTTTCCGCCCATGCAGACCAGAAAGGGCTCATCGAGTGGATCCGCCCTGTCAAAGGCCTCAAAAGCTTATGCCTGATTCATGGCGAGACTGAAAAGATGGCAATGCTGGCCAAGGAGATCAGAGTAGCGCTTGGGTATGACGCCCATATCATGGAACGCGGCGTAGCGATCACACTCTAAAGGAGCAGAGCCGATGCGAAAAAACCACAAAAACAGACATAGCCTTCACGCCAAAAAGGGCATACCTACACCGCCGGAGATAGACAGACGTCAAGAGCAGCTTCCATCCGAACGTCCCAAGACCTCCACGGTAGACCCCGATATACCCAAGCGTATAAAAGCCCTGCTGGAAAGTCCGAACTACCGCCGTGCCGATGAAGACCTTGATTTCCTGAATGAAGATGCCGTCCGGGGTATTCGGCTGCAGACCGACTACCTTAAGACCGAACTTCTGCTTCAGCAATATGGTATCGAACACACCATAGCCGTCTTCGGCGGTACGCGGATCGTCGAGAAGGCAGAAGCACAGCGGAACCTTATCGAAGCCCAGGGAGCGCTCGAAGATGACCCGCAAAACGAATTACTGCAACACAAGGTCCACATTTCGAAAAAGGTTTTGAAAAAGAGCCACTTTTATGAGATAGGACGCGAGTTCGGCCGCATTGTCGGTATGTCGGGAGCAGGTCCGTCAGACTGCCGTATCACGCTTATGACAGGCGGCGGTCCGGGTGTGATGGAGGCAGCAAACAGAGGGGCCTTTGATGTCGATGCCAAATCAATCGGACTCAACATCAGTCTGCCGAGAGAACAGTACCCTAACCCCTATATCTCCCCGGAGCTCTGCTTCCAGTTTCACTACTTCAGTATGCGCAAGCTCCATTTTATGCGAAGGGCAAAGGCGCTCGTCGCCTTCCCGGGCGGGTATGGAACCCTCGATGAGATCCTCGAAGCGTTAACGCTGGTACAGACACGTAAGATGCCCCCGTTTCCTATTATCCTGGTCGGAGAGGAGTACTGGGAAAAAGTGATCGATTTTGACTTCCTTCTTGATGAGGGTGTTATCGATCATGAGGATACGGAACTGTTCTGGTATGCAGAGAGTGCCGAGGAGATCTGGGAAGGTATATTATTATGGCACCGCAAGAACGACACGCCGCTCATGTGATCGCACACCCGACATGCGCTCTATTTCGAGACGATCCCGCGCAAAAGCCGTCCCAGGATATCCGCACCGGTAATGATCCGGCGGTCCTCACCCCAAATCAGAATAATATCTTCATCAATAACATCATCTTCCGTGTGCTCCGCATCGACCTGAAGACCCGGCAACGTATCGCCGAGTTTGGACTCCATGTTCGAGATGATCATCGGCCGGTGACAGTGTTCCATCGGATCAAAAGTCTCAAATTCAAAAAGCGCCGCATTGATAAAACCGTCTGCATCGATGACCAGTCTCGGATTGTCGCGCATGTCGGTAAGGATGACCCACGACTTCTTCGAGCGGTGAACCCGGCGTATGAACCGGTCATCCACCGATGACGTGATCTCCGGAAAAACAGGATGCTTTCCCTCAAACTGCATCGGGATAATGCTCAACGGATCGATACGTTCACCCTCCTCGCTCACCTTTAGATCATCGATGGCAAGAAAGTTCAGTGCCCCTTTGCCTTCGACACGGGTTATCTCGGAATTGCTCTCGTTGATATGCATACGGAGCATCTCTTCGATCTCATTTTCTCTGAAAAATTGCACCGCCTCTTTACCCAGCCACATATCCAGTACCTTTGCCGACGGTTTGGCCAGCGGCCATAGCAACAGTTGATAAAAGCGCAATAGCGGTGAGAGTGCAGAGGCCATGCGCAGCGCATGTCGGGAGAAATATGCCTGTGGCACGATCTCTCCAAAAAGTGTGATCACAAATGTCGAGAAAAGAAAGGCTATCGATCCGGCCAGTACGGAATTTGAGAGGAGTGTCAGCAAAACATTGATCCCGACATTACCCCAGAGAATCGTCGTCAAAAGGAAGTTGGAATCCTCACGCATGGCAAGGACCTTTTCGGCGGCGTGGTTACCGTGTGACATCTCGATCTGCAGACGCATCTTGCTGATACTGAAAAAAGCGAGGTTCAAACCGGAGAACATAGCCGATTGAGAGACACAAAAAGCGATTCCAAACCAGATAGGTATGTCGCTCATTATACCCTGCCACCATCTGTCAAAGCAGACAACGTCATAAAAGCTGATACTGTATCAACAGTAAAGTGTGGCTCCATTCGCCCTCCTATTTCTAAAACAGATTGTACTCTTTTTCGTTACAATAATGAATTAAAACAAACTGAGAGAATTGGCCAAGATGGAAAACATCAAAGAATTTATAGACCCGCTTCACCTTGAGGATCTGAACAATGCAATCCATCCGTCGATCTTTGATGTAAATCAAGAGTACAACATGCTGATCATGCGCTTTCCGGTTATCGGTACAAAACTTGATGCGCTCTCGATCGGCTTTGTCTTCACAAACCATGGTGCTTATCTCTACGACAAAGCGCAAAAGGCCTTTCAGGCCCTGGACAACCGTTTCAGCACCCCTTACAATCAGATGAACACCGTGGTCGATCAGCTTCTCAGATCATTTGCTGGCTACCAGAACACTGTTGAAACGATGGAAGAGCTTCTTTATGAGGACAGAAGTGCAGACGATTTTATGACGAACTGGCTTGATCTCAAGCGTGACATCACCCGTGTTGAACGGATATTACTGCGTGCGACCGTTACCATACAGGAGCTGATCAATCACTATAAATCTGAAGAAGGATTTCCTGCAAACCACTACGAGGATCTGCATGAGCATATGGACCGCACTATGCGTGCTGCTACGCTGCAGCTTGCCAAGCTTGACTACCTCTACAGTTTTTACAACACCCGAACCAATGAAAAGATGAATCGTATGATCTACCTGCTGACCATCATCTCGGCAATTTTTCTTCCACTTAACCTCGTCGTCGGTTTTTTCGGTATGAACACCAGCGGTCTTCCATTTTCGCAGGGTACTGCCGGAACACTAAGTGCTGTTTTACTGATGGCTGCTTTAATATTTTTGACATCCCTCATCATCTTCAAATGGCGCCGAAAAGTTGAAAAAAGTGCCTGATCACATCGTCATAGTAAATGTTTTAAAAGATAGAATGCAGACCGTTTCAGTCAGTTTTCTTATCTAAACACTACCCGTATCTCTTTCGCATCACCAAGGCTGATGTTCATTTTTTTTAGTTCATATATGCTATGTTACATCTATCTTTTTTTTAGGCATTTATGTATGAGACTTTTACACTTTCTACTTCCTTTCAGTATCGCACTTTTGCTCGGCGGCTGTGCACAAAAAGTGACCGTCAGAGCCCTGGAACCCGCAGAAGTCAGCGGCGCGGCCAATACCAAAAGCATAGCGGTCACCCCCTTCCATAGAGATGGTGTCAATCTTGCGGACAGGATCGAGGTAGCGATCGCCAACCAGCGTGTGGACGCAAAGCCCTATTTCACGGTGGTCAACCGAACCGATCTCAACAAGATCATAGCCGAACAGAAGATCCAGAACAGTGGCCTCATGGATGAATCTACTGCTGTCGAAGTGGGGAACCTATTGGGTGCGAAAGCGATCATTTCAGGATCGGTCAACGCCCCGACCATGAGTAATAGCAACTACTATGTCACACGCAAAAAATGTAAAGGCAAAGGCGAGGAAAAGGTGTGCTGGGACGTTAGGGTCAGCTGTACCAAACGGACAATCGGCCTCTCAGCGCAGATTCGTATGGTCAATGTCTCAACAGCCGGTATTATCTACGCCGACAGTGTCAGCCGCCAAAAGCAGTGGAATCGCTGTGCCGACAGCAGCAGCGGTGCGCTTCCGTCCAAACAAGCCGGTGCACAGTATCTTGCCAATGCTATCGCAAATGACTTTGCCTACAAGTTGACACCGCACTATCGCCGTATCACAGTCACGCTGCTTGAAGATCCGGACATGGAGTACAGTGATCACCAGGAGGAGCTCTTGGAGAGCGCTCTGCTCTATATCGAGCAGGCCCGCTATGACAAGGCGGAAAAACTGCTACGCCAGCTGCTGGAATCAACAGCCTCGCAAAGCTATGTACCGCTCTACAACATTGGTGTTATCTATGAGGTCCGCGGCAACTTTACGGAGGCGCAGTACTACTATAAAGCGGCAGACGACCTTACCGTTCAGCCGGTCGAAGAGATCAACCGTGCAGTCAACCGTATTCAGCACCTTATTGACAAAAAGAAAATCGCGCTTGAGCAGATCGCAAAGTAGTCACAATATGATGAAAAGTGTTTTGACCCTGGCGGCCGCCATCCTCCTTTTCAGCGGCTGCGGCGCAGAAAAAAAGTCGATTGTCGTAGCACCCAAACCCCTGCCTGCCTGGTATACCAATCCGCCACAAAGCAATGCGCAATATCTCTATGAGGTTGCCGAAGGCGTTGACAAGAAAGAGGCTGTTGCCAATGCCCTTGACATGATGGTCTCCACACTCAGCATTACGGTAGCATCGGAGTACAAAAGTCGGACAACGGTCCGCAGCGGTGCGCTAGACAGTTATCAGCAAGATGTCGACAACACGATAGAGACGAGTGTCAAAGCGATCCGTATCAGCAACTACAGTGTCGTCGAATCCACAGAGCAGGGGTTCAGACGCCACCTCGTGTTGATCAGAAGTGACAAGCCACAGCTTTTTGACAGTCTCAAAAAAGAGCTCGACGAAAAGATCACCCTGCTGAAGAGCCAAGAGAACACCCTAAAGACAAAAAATGTGGTTGAACGATTGCGTTTTTATAACGGGGCGAACCGGGATTTTGCCGCTATCGAACAGACACTGAATGTCATGAACGTTCTCAACAGAGCTTTCGATTCCAACCCCTACCTCGAAGCAGCGAGTCATTACAAAAACGGGTATGATGATCTGCGTGCCAAGATCACTTTCGGATTTAGTGCAGACAGTGGTGCTGCCAACCTGATCGCTCCTCTCAAAGCGGGTTTAAGTGCAAGGCAGCTGTTAATCCTGGAGCGAAAAGATGCCTATCATCTGCGTATCAAGATCGTGGCAAACGTAGAGACAGCGCACAGCATGGGGTTTGATCTGGCACGGACAGCGATCACCTTTACAACACAGGACCATACCGGCACAACGGTCGGCAGCAACAAGCTGAACATTACCGGTCAATCCACCCAGGGGTATGCCATCGCCAAAGAGAACGTGGCGATCAAACTTGACCGTTTGGTTGAAAAAGAGGGTATCGAAAACATTTTGGGTCTTCAATTTTAACTCTTTTCGAATAGACCTTTGAGCGTCTGTTAATCTCCGGTCTACAGTCTCTTTTTCAGCTTCTGCACCCGCGCATACGACTCATCGATACGCTTCTCTTTGATCTTGCCGGCTCTGACCTGCGCTTTTACAACATCCACGATTTCATCAAGACCCAGCGGCGTTGCGAGCTGATTGGCAAAAAGCAGGATATCGACACCTGAATTGAGTGCGAGGGTAACCGTCTCTTTAAGAGAGTAGTGTTTATGAATGGCTGCCATCTGAAGGTCATCGGTGATGATAACACCCGCATAATGCATCTGGTTGCGCAGCAGTTCGGTATTGACCTTGTATGAGAGTGTCGCCGGGTATTGATCATCAAGGTTATTATTGAAGATGTGTGCCGTCATGATCATGTCGACGTTCTGTGTTTCGATCATGTTCTGGAATGGCTCAAGCTCTTTTGCTGTCCATGTATGGGTGACATCGGTAAAGCCCTTGTGCGAATCGGCTTTGGAAGAGCCGTGCCCAGGAAAGTGTTTGATCACGGTCACCACATGGTTCTTGCGGTGTTCTTGTACAAAGATGGAAGCGTACTTGCTGACCACTGCCGGATCGGAAGCGTAGGCACGTTTTTTGCCGGCGATGATGGGGTTGTAGTCGAACAGCAGATCGACGCTTGGTGCAAAGTTGGTGTTGATACCGTTTTGCGCCAGCATCGCTGCCATCGCATCATAATATGCACCAGCTGCTGCTGTATCACCTTTAGCCACATCTTCAGCGGATGGAAATGTTGCAAAACCGTCTCTGGCCTTCAGCCGGGCCACCTTGCCGCCCTCTTCGTCTACACAGATCAACAGTTTGTCACTTGACAGGCCCTGCAGATCACGGTTGAGTTTTCTCAGCTGTTTTGCATCGACAATGTTTTTACGCTTCATCTTGTTCATCGGATCCTGGTCAAACAAGATCACTCCGCCAAGCCCCTTTTGAACCGCTTTGACGATGGCACTGTCAGCCGTTACTTCTGTACCGTGAAAACCGAGTACGACAAGGGATGCGATCTTCTCATCAAGTGTCGGTTTTTGGCCATCAGTCGGTGCTGCGAAAAGTGTCACAGCGAGCAGTGTTGTGATAATGAGAAGTTGACGTAGATACATATTGTGCCTTAAAGGGTGTTGTTTAACAGGGTGTTGTTTTCAAAGATCTTTGCATACGCTTTTTGTGTTTTGACCTGCTCCAGTGCATGGAGGTGACGTATCTTATGCGCATCGGAGCCTAAAAAGTCGATCATACCGGCCTCTGCGATCTTTTTGGCAACTTTTTGGATAGGTTTTGAATAGTAGCCGCCGAAAGAAGGAATATTGACCTGAAAAAGCACTCCCTTCTCTTTCAGACGTTCGTATTTGCTGAAATCATCATGCATATAGACGTAGCGTTCAGGGTGAGCCAGAACAGGTCTGTAGCCTGCGACTTTGATCTCAAAGAGCATCTCTTCGAGGTGGTGTAGCGGATGGACATAGGACATCTCAAAAAGCATATAGTTGTCACCGAACGTCATGATGTCACGCTCTTCGACCAGCGCCATCACGGTCTCGTCAAGATAGTACTCTGACGCGACCTCGATCTCGATCTCTATGTTGCGCGAACGCAGCTCTTTTCTGAGTGCCTCTTCACCCGCTTCGAGAACATCTCTGGTGTTGGGAAACCTGTGGCTCATAATATGCGGGGTCGTGATCAGCTTGGTATACCCCTGTGCAACAAAAAACTCGATCATCTCGATGGACTCGTCCATGCTCTTTGAGCCGTCATCGATTCCGGGGATAAGGTGCGAATGGAGGTCGGTCGTAATGGCGGGGGCAGTACCTGAAGCCGGTAAAAAAAGACTTTTTATTTTTTTGATCATAAACGGCTCTCCTTCGCACATCTGATGCACAGCTTTGATTCGGGCAGTGCCATCAGCCGTTCAAAGGCGATCGGCTCATCACACTCCATACAGAGGCCGAAATCATCATCCTCCAAATGGCTTAGTGCATAGTGTAGACTATTATATCGCTTTTTTGCCTCTGTAAACGCGCGGTGCTGCACCTCTTGGTCATGCATCATCTCCGATCGCAGCAGATCGCCCAGCGAACAGTCCGGTACGATCGGTTTTAATTGGCTTTCCAACGCGTTGAGCTCTTTTTCCAGAGACACCAGATCCGATCTGATATTCCTGCCCAGTTCCTGGCGCTGCGCCTCTGTCAAATCTTAGTCTTGTGTCGGGTTGATCGTCTCTATTACGTCGAGACCGAAACCGCTTAACCCGACAAAATCCGGCAGCGTTGACGAGCTCAACAGGCGCATATGTTGAATGCCGTAAAGCTTTAAGATCTGTGCACCGACACCAAACTCTTTCATCGTACTGTGGTGTTCGTCTGGATTGTTGATAAAGACGAGTACACCGCCGTTTTGCTTGAGGTAGTCGATGGAGTCGACCAACATCTTGTAACGGCCCTGATCGAGCAGAAGATCCATGTCAGAGACAACATTATGGACCTTTACGTTTGCCGTCTCACCCACATGATGAAATGCGATCGCCGTATGTTCAAGACCTTCGTGATCGACAAAGATGCGTTTTTGTGCCTGCATACCGAAAAACTCGATCTCTTCTTCGCTCACAGCCTTGACAAGAATCTCATTCGCCAGGCGGTACTCGACAATATCGGAGATAAATACGGTTTTGAGATTATGTTTTTCAGCAAAGATATCGAGGTCGTCACGACGTGCCATCTCACCGTTATCTTTGATGATCTCACAGATCACGCCGCAGCCAGTCAGCCCTGCCAGACGGCAGATATCGACAGACCCTTCGGTATGGCCTGTTCGCACCAATGTTCCACCCTCTTTGGCGATCAGAGGAAAGATATGACCAGGACGCGCAAGTTCTGTCGCTTTGCTGATCGGATTGGCCAAGATCTTGATCGTCATGTCACGTTCAGCTGCTGAGATACCGGTCAGTGCATCCACCGCATCGACAGAGACGGTAAACGCTGTCTCATACATGGAGTTATTGGAGCTGACCATCGGGTTCAGGTCTAATCGTTTTGCAGCATCGTTATCGAGCGTTACACAGATAAGACCGCGCGCCTCTTTGGCCATGAAGTTAACATGCTCAGGCGTTGAGAAGACAGATGCATAGACAAGGTCTCCCTCGTTCTCTCTGTCTTCATCATCACACATGATGATCATATGCCCTTTTTTAATCTCTTCTATAGCGTCCAATACACGTTGAATAGGTGTCATGTAAAATCTCTCGATACTGTTTATTTATTACCAGCGATTATAGTCAATTTCGTCATAAAGTCTTATCAATCGGACGATCAGACAGAAATTTGGATCTTTATGTAACAACATCTTGACAAATCGCTCCTTTTGTCCTATAATTCCGCCTCTTAAACATCATGTTTCAGAGTTGTAATGGGGTATCGCCAAGCGGTAAGGCCTCGGTTTTTGGTACCGATATTCGGGGGTTCGAATCCCTCTACCCCATCCATCAAAATGTCGCGGAATAGAGCAGCTCGGTAGCTCGTCGGGCTCATAACCCGAAGGTCACAGGTTCAAATCCTGTTTCCGCAACCAACACAAATTTTTACTTCTAAATCTCATCATATTCTGATTATTTTTTAAAGCAAACATTCATTTATTACTTACACACTCAAATGTCGCGGAATAGAGCAGTTCGGTAGCTCGTCGGGCTCATAACCCGAAGGTCACAGGTTCAAATCCTGTTTCCGCAACCAATTTCTTCACACTTACATCTTTAATCACATAACACAGGCACAAAAACTTCACTTATTTTCACTGTGACATCACAAAGCACAGCTTCAAAATTTATCGGCAAAAAAACGGTACAATATGAAAAAATCAGGAACAGAACATGCCGCCTATCGACTTTTTATCAGCCTCGATCAACATGATACTTATTATCGTGCTCTTTGGTCTCTTCTACTTTGTGCTTAGAAGTAAAAAGAAGAAGGGCGACCAAGAGCAATAGTCCGGCTATTTCTGGACTTCACGCCCTATCTCGCGCTCGACTGAAGCAATCTTTGTTGTAAGACGGTTTGACTTGCCTTTGCGAATATCGAACTTCAACGAGGAGTAGACACGTTCGCAGTCACCCTCTAACGCTTCATACGCCTTCTCGACAATGTCCAGTGCCTCGCGCATCGTCTCTGTCTCGACAATGGTACCCATCGGGGTAAGCTGATACGCAGCACCGCTTCGGTCGATCATATCGATGATACGGCTCACATACTTTGAGACCGAGGCGCTGTCTCGGCAGTCACCGCTTGTCGGGAACATCGCAAATTCCAATAAAACACTCATATTAATCCTTGAAATAGTTTGGTATCTCTGAGAGTATCTTTTGATAGACCTTCTCAAAGTCCGTTGAATAGACCCGGGTCTCTGCTACCGAGGTTATAAAGTTTGTATCACCCCGCCACCTTGGAACAAGATGCATGTGGATATGGTCTGCTATCCCTGCTCCCGCCGCACTGCCAAGGTTCATGCCGATATTGACGCCCTGCGCGTTGAAACACTCTTTAAGAAGCCGCACCCCTTTTTGTGCCAGATCACTCATATGGAGCCATACGGCACGATCAAGATCCTCAAGCTTGTCGGTATGATGATGGGGAATGATCATAAAATGGCCCGGCGTGTACGGGTAGCGGTTCATCACCACAAAACAGTGCTCGTCCCGGTAGAGGACATGAAGGTCCGTATCATCATCCACATGGGTGCTGATATGACAGAATACACACCCCTCTATAGGATCACCGGTCACATAATCATTGCGCCAAGGTGCATACAGTATCTCTTTTTCGTCAAACATTGACATCCCTTTGCTCTAAAATGGATGAGAGAGTATAACAAAGTTATCAACATTACGCACAATCTCCCTGTTCTCAAATCAGTGAAGCTGTATTTTCTAAAAAGTTGGGTTATAATGGGAAAACACTAGGATTTAGGGCCAATATTCACATGGTTACCAGACTTTTTTTTATACTTTTTATCGCATCATCTCTCTTTGCCCAACAGCAAAAGATTGAGTATGTCAACGAATTTTCCATTCTCATTGGAAACTCGGAAAACGGGTCTGAACAGAATATCGGCCGTAGCCTGGCCTATGCGATGCAGTTTCAATACAACGGTCTGGACTTTCCGATAAAACCTGAGATTGCTTTTGTCTATTCACAAGACATACCTCTCTACAAGAACACCTACACAGGCTATACTGACTACGCGATGATGATGGTTAACGGTGTCTATGCGATCCCCTATTCAGACCTCTTGACCCCCTATGTCAAAGGCGGTATCGGATATGTCGGCTTTGGTGATGTTCCCGATTCCCCTTCCAATACACTCTTTCTGGACACAGGAGCAGGTCTGAAGCTGCACCTCTCTGAGCGCTGGGCACTTAAGTTTGAGGCCGCTGTGATGTTGGGAGCAGATTACTTAAATATTCTGGCCACCGGCGGTATCAATTTTGCCTTCGGCCGCAAATATGTCGCACCGCCTCCTGAAAAGGTGTGCGAACCCTGCGAAGCGCCTAAAACTGTCTATGTGACCAACTATGTTACCAAAGTGGCTCCCAAACCGATCCAGCCCTACCAGGTCCGGTTTGCGTTCGCCAAAGCGACATTGACAGATAATGCAAAAGCATCCATTAAAGACTATGCAGAGAAACTTAACCGTGACGAGAACAGCAAAAAAGAGCTCATTATTATCGGTAATGCCGACAACAAAGGGGAACGTTCATTCAATGCTACGCTTTCGATCAGAAGAGCTAATGCGGTGCGCAGCGAGTTTATCGCCAATGGTGTGGATCCGGCACGTATCACTGTCGACGCACTCGGTGAGACCTACCCCATAGCGGACAACGAAACAGAAGCGGGTCGAGAAGAGAACAGGCGAGTCATTGTTATCGTTAAGGAGTGATAAAGAGCTCTCCTCGCCATGGGACCGCTAAACGACAATACGATATTTCCCATTTTTCTATAGTTTTTTTTAATACTTCTACAAAAAACGCCTGAAAACCGATAACTTTTCGCTATACTTTTTCAAAAAAGTTGCTTAAATCCATGCGAAAAACCCTCCTTCTCCTCTCATCTATTGCCACGCTGTATGCCGAACAGATGTACCTCTATGAAGTGTCACCGATTATCGGTCATTTGGAGAACGGTACGGCAACAGGTATGAAAAGCAGTAACGCCTATGGTCTGCAGCTTCAATATAACGACATAGACTTCGTTATCAAACCGGAACTCTCTTATTTCTATTCACCCGGCATAGAACTCTATAACTCCGGCAGCACGGTGGATGCACACACGCTGATGCTAAACGGTGTCTATGATGTCGAGTATACAGCCCTGCTGACCCCCTTTGTCAAAGCCGGTGTCGGTTATCAATCCATCAGTAACGCACCGTCTGTCAACACAAACGCATTTTTGCTCAGCACTGGAGCCGGCTTAAAACTCAATATCAAAGATCGTTTTGCCATCAAATTTGAGACGATGATAACCCTGCATGATTTTCATGAGAACAATCTTTTAGTCTTCGGCGGACTCGATTTCTCCTTTGGCAATGAAGACAACACGCCGGTTGCTAAAGATGTTATGGAAGAACCTCTTGACACCACTGCTGCCGTTTTCAAAGCACCTGTCTTCATCACAAAAGAGGATGTCAATCTTACCCAACCGGAAACCTCCAGCGGTGAAGTCGTGCAACGAACGGATGATGGCCGTATAAGTTCTATTACACTCTTCATCCCCTATCTTTTCAGAGGCTATGAACTGGATGCAGAGTCAAAAGCTGTACTGGTCGGTTACGCTAAAGAGTTACGCGCCCAGAAGAGTACGATTACGATCATCGGACATACGGACACGGCAGGACGCCGCAGCTATAACCAGGAACTCTCTCTCAAACGCGCACGTGTGGTTAAAGAGCTCTTTGTAGACAACGGTGTCAATGCGGAAAGAATCACGATCGAAGGTCGTGGTGAAAGTGAGCCGATATCAGAGGAGAACAATCCCGCTGCCAACAAGCTCAACAAACGCATTGAGATCGACGTTCAATACAAATAATATGCGTACCCTACAAAAACGCGAACACCAGATCCGGAAAGAGTATTACCAGGCCTAAGGCCAGGATCTGCAGTCCTATAAAAGGGATGATCCCTCTGTAGATCTGTATGGTCGAGACACTCTTTTGTGCCGCCCCCTTCAAAAAGAAAAGCGCCAGACCGAACGGCGGCGTCAAAAACGAAGCCTGCAGGTTCATCGCGATCAAAACAGCAAACCAGATCAGGTCGATCCCAAAAGCGTCCATTACCGGGACCAGTATCGGTACGATAATAAAAGAGATCTCGATAAAGTCGATGAAAAAGCCAAGAATGAAGATGGCTACCATCGATACCGCAATAAAGATCCAGACATCACCGATATCGTCACTGAAGAACGCCAGGACCATGTCGGTGCCGCCGAGTTCGTTAAAGACCAGACTAAACGCTGTCGCACCGATCAGGATCATAAAGATCATGCCGCTCAGTTTCACCGTCTCGAGCATGGCATAACGGAGCATGGCGAAGTCAAGGGTCTTGTTGCCGGCACTCAGCAAGATCGCGCCCAGTACACCGAATGCAGCGGACTCTGTCGGTGAAGCGATGCCTGCGAATATGGAACCGAGAACGGCAACCATCAAAAGCAGCGGTGGCAGAACCGCGCGCAGCAGTTCAAAAAAGCCGATGGGCTCTATCGCCTCGCTTGAAGGTGCCATTTTCGGATTGATCAGCGAGACGATGACGATGTAGGCGATATAAAGTCCGACCAGCAACAAGCCCGGCAGGACCGCACCCATAAAGAGCTCGCCCACACTCACACTCATCACATCGCCAAGGATGATCAAAATAATAGAGGGCGGAATGATCTGTCCTAGGGTACCGCTTGCAGCAACCGTACCTGAAGCCAGACCTTTGTCATAGCCCGCATTCAACATCAACGGCAGTGCGATGACACTGAGCATGACAACGGAAGCACTGACGATCCCTGTCGAAGCCGCCAACAGTGCTCCGACCAGAACAACACTGATCGCCAGTCCACCCCGCACACTGCGAAAAGCACGGCTCATCGAAAGCAGCAATTTCTCTGCCATCTGCGACTTCTCCATTACAAGGCCCATAGCGATAAAGAGTGGAACCGCCATCAACGTGGTGTTGTTCATGATCCCAAAGACCCTGAATGGCAGCAGGTTAAAAACCTCCAGACCGAGTTCCGGGATCAACAGTGCAAAGAGCAGCGCCACACCGCCAAAGACAAAAGCCACTGGTATTCCCAACAGCAGCAGTGCCAGGGCAAGGACAAACATCCCTATTGCGATCATAGCTCTCCCCTCAACAGTCTGAACTCGTTGTAGACTTCACTGAGACTCTGAACAATAAGCAGAACAAAAGCGACCGGCATCAAAGATTTGACGATGAAACGATACGGCAGTCCGCCCGGATCGGAAGAGGCTTCCATCTGCTCGAAACTGAGCAGTACAAAGTCAAAACCGACATAGATGATCAGCAGAGAGAACGGAAGAATGAAAAAGAGTGCTCCGATAATGTTGACAATATGGCGCGTCCTCGCTGAATATCGGTCATAGAAAATATCCACACGCACGTGCGAAGCTCGCTGAAGCGTGTAGGCGATACCGAACATGATGACCACATCAAAGAGGTGCCACTCCAGCTCCTGCAGCGCAATGGAACCTGATTGAAAGAGGTAGCGCATCAAGGCATCGTAAACAACAAGCAGTATCAACGCCGTCAAGGTGACTCCGGCCAGATAGCCCACCCATCTTACCGATAATTCCAGAAAACTGAAGGTCTTTTTCATAACGATTTCACCCACTCCCAGATCAAGCCGTAATACTCATGGAAAGCCTTGTCACTCCCTTTTAGACTTGCGCCGCCGGGCATATGCAGCCACTCGCTCCCACCAACAGCGTAATAGTCGGTAGGGGCTGGTATAGGGTTGAGTCCAAGCGACCTGAAGATCTTGTATGCTCTCGGCATATGGGTAGCACTTGTCACCAGGATAAAAGACTGTTTGCCGACAAGTCTTTTCATCGTTTCCGCCTCTTCAAACGTATCTTTGGCCTTGTCAAACATCAAAATGTCTTCGGCATCGATCCCCAGAGAGAGTGCGACTCTTTTTTGTATGGCTGCATGGGTGTTCGGGTCATGTAGTCCATTGTAACCCGAGACGATCAGTTTGGCATCTGCAAGACGGTAGTAGTGGCGTATCCCTTCGTTGAGACGGCCCAGAGCTGCTGAGCTCACCTGTGTTGAGATCGGCAGGGTCGCATCGCTTTTATGCCCGTTGCCAAGCACAAGGATATAGTTTACCTCTGTCGGTGTCTCGATCAGTGCCGGATATTTCTGTTCAAGCGGTTTCACCAACATGTCGCTGACCGGTGCGTAGCTGACAAGGGCGATCCAGACAAAGGCCAGAGTAAGCAGCGATTTTGCTGTACGTTGCCGTTCCAGGTAAAGGGCTATAAGACCGCTGAAAGCGACCAGAAGCCCGATAGAAAGGGGGCCCATCACTTCACCTACTACCTTTTTAAGAACAAAAACCGTATCGATCATCAGATGAAGTTGGGCGCATCATTGGCAAAGAGGATAATGTCCCCTGCTCTGGTGCGATCGCCCAACACCTTGGTCAGTTGGCTTTTGTCACGCAGAACAATCTTCTCGGTGACCGTAAGGTGCTTGTCAAAGAGTTCCGCATTGAGCTGTCCCGTAATAATAGCAATGTCGCACACTTTGTTGATCGCCTCGATCAGCTCCATATTCAAAGCTTCAGTACTCTCGACAAGTCCCGGCGTCACAATGACTTTTCGGCCCGGATGCAGTGAGAGCAGACGCACGCCCTCGAGCATGCCGTCGATGTTGCCGTTGTAGCCGTCATCCAGAATGATCTTGCCGCCAGCATCGATGCGTTGAAGACGGTGTTCGACACTTTCAAGTGCACCGACAGCTTGCACTATAGCTTCGCTCTTCATGCCCAAAGCATCTGCAACCAGAACAGACGCCTCGAGATTGATGGTATTGAAAGCACCAAGTATTCTGGTCTCGAAATGAAGGTTTTCATCATGAAGTTGCATATCAAATGAGAGCCCCTCGAGCGTCGCTTCAACGTTATTCACCGCATCACCGAAAAATTCCACTTTGTCATGCGCTTCATCGGTCACCGATTTGTGGACAAAGGCCTTTTCAAGACGATCCGACTGTATGATCTCAAGCTTGGTACGCTGGATATTTTCTATCGTTTTGAAATACTCCAGGTGCTGCGGCCCCACCTTGCCGACGACAGCGATATGCGGGTGCAGAAACTGGGCAATGGTGTAGATGTCACCGCGCAGTCGTGCACCTGCTTCACAGACATAGACCTCGCAGTCATCCGGCAGGTCCATATTGACGTCACGTACCAGACCGGCGATGGTGTTGACACTTCGCGGCGTGGCATAGACTTTGTACTTTTTCGAGAGCACCTGGGCGATGAAGTTTTTCATGCTTGTCTTGCCGTAACTACCCGTCACACAGACAATCTTGAGATCCTTGCGCGCCATCAGTTTTTTCTGCGCCTCTTTTTTATAAGTCATAAAGAGAAAGTTCTCAATCCCCTTGCTGCCGACATACGCCAAAAGCAGCGGGAAAAAGACAAAGGAGAGCCCTTCGAACTCTTTGATCGCTGTCAGCATGTTGATAAAAAATGTCAGTGCAAAGAGCAGGATCAAAAAGCGTTTGACCCGCCAGGTAAAGACCAGCTTTTTGTCGAGTCTGTAGTACCAGGCACCAAGAGCAAGGAGGTAGAGTACCAGGACTGCTGCAAAATAGTGCGGTAGTACATAGTAGAGGATAAACGGCAATATGAAAAAGGCAAAATGCCACAGCGGTTTATGGTGTTTGAGAACCACACGCTCAATTTTATAGTCATACCACTGCAGGTTGGTAATCAGGTAAAAGCCCAGGGCCATCACAAAGATGATGTTGATAGAAAAAGCTAAAATGTCCACTGACAAGCCTAGTGCTGAAGCGTCTGAAGCACGGTCGTCTCGACCTCTTGTGCGACAGCGTCAGCCTGTTGCATAAAGAAGTAGTGATCTCCTTCAAAGACAACAAGACGGGCATCACCGATTAGCTCCGTCATTCTTTCAGCGGTATAGAGCGGTGTCGCAGTATCATCTTTACCCCAGCACAGCAGCGCTTTTCCGCTGTAGGCTTTAAAGTCGGATGTCAGGTCCTCGTTTACCACGTTTTTAAAGGTCTGATACATGATCTCAGTGAGTTTTTTGGCATCATCCGCAACGAAGAATGCGCGCAGCTTGGTCAAGCCAAAAGATTTGAGCAGTTTAAAGAGTACGATCTTTGCGCGGACCTTCAACGGTTTTGGCACAGGGATACCCGCACTTCCGATCAGGACCAGGATCTGCGGGTTCAGCCGCAGTGCGACTTTTCCACCGAACGAATGGCCTAAAACGATATGGTCCTGATTGGCATTGATCTGCGCTAAAAAAAGTTCCAGGATATTGGCGTAGTCCTCGGTGACCAGAGGAAGGTTACACGTACTATTACCGAAACCCGGAAGGTCAATATACACATGGCGAAACGCATCCATCGTCTTCTCGAACGACTGTTTCATAAGCTCTTTGTTCGCGCCCCATCCGTGCAGGAAGATCAATGTCTTGCTCTTTTCAGGATTGACAATATCATAAGCGATCTGAAATGTCTGATGTTTGTACTGGATCGATTTAATGGCCACGGTTACTTCCCCTTAGCTTGGTTTATAGAGTGAATGTACTGATAGTTCACCTGCGGTCGGCGTCTCTGCGGAAGGTTCGCCAACAGTGCATTAATGACATGTTCAAAATCGGCAAAAAGATAATTTGCCATCGAACCCGGAATCGGATTGATCTCGTTGAGTAGCACTTCATCCTCGACAACAAAGAAGTCACAGCGGATCAAAGCACCTTCGAACATGTTGGTATAGACCTTGGTAAACGTCTCCTCAAGCTTTTCAACCAGTGCAGCGTCGATCTGAGCTTCGCTTACCGCAGATGAACGCGAAAAGTCGAGGTATTTTTTGTCAAAGTCCAGGAACTCGTTTTTCTGCGGCTCTTCAACAATAGAGAAATGGATACCGCCGTTGCTGGCATAACCTGCCAGATTGTACTCTTTGACGCCCTCAATAAACGGCTCGATGATGATGTTGTCATCAAACTCGAAGGCAACGTCAAGCGCGTACTCGATCTGCGACTCCTCTTTGACAACGCTCACGCCGATAGAGCTCCCGAGACGCGCCGGCTTGATGATAAAAGGGAGCTGCGTGCTGATGACACGCGCATCGTTGACGTTCATGCTCTCATAGGCGACCGTCTTGACGCCGATCGCTTCGGCAAACCACTTGGTGTGTGTCTTGTCGTAACTGAAGACCGATGCGGTAGGACGCGGTCCGATGTAGTCGATGTCATAGAACTCCAGCAGTGAAGCGATCGCACCGTCTTCACCGTCAGCACCATGGATAAGGTTAAGCACCGGCATCTCCAGACGTGTTGAACCAAACATCTTCTTCTCGACGAAGGCACCGTTAACCAGTAAAAGCTGCGGCAGCTTTTTATGTGCACCCGAAGCAAAGGTCTTCGCTACCATTTCGCGCGCACCTATCTTGTAAAAACGGTGGTCCTGGTCACAGAAGATAAATTCTAACTCGAAATTGGGTAACTTCTCTTTCACCGTGATCGCACTGACGATACTGATCTCATGTTCATAACTGGCACCGCCAAATAGTATTGCTAATTTCAACATATTCCTTTAAAGTTTCTGTAATTTTTTCAGGGCTTCTTTGACCAAGCCCGATGTATCGGTTGCTGAACAGCCGCTGAGAACTTTTGATATCTGCTCTTTTTTGAATCCGAGAGACTCCAGCGCCATAGCCGCTTCGCTTGCAGCAGGGTTCGTCATTGTGCTCTGTTCACTCAGTACCGCATCAAAACCGTTAAGTTCCACCAAGACACGCCCGGCACTTTTGGGACCGATTCCGGGCACTTTTTTAAGCCGATTGATATCGCCGCTGGCGATCACCTCGCCGAACTGTGAAGCGGAGAAGGTCGAACAGATCGCCATCGCCACCTTCGGCCCGACCCCTGAGATCTTCACCAGTCTCTCAAAAAGCACTTTTTCGCTCTTCTCGACAAAGCCGTAGAGCAGCTGTGCATCTTCGCGGACGATATGCGACGTGTGCAGTTTAACGCGTTCGCTGCTGATCGCACCGTAGCTCTGCAGCGAGATAAAGACCTCGTAAATCAGCCCGTTTGTGTTCACATGAACAAAGGTCGGCTCCTTGTGTTCTACTGTCCCCTCTATTCCTACGATCATTCCAGCCCTTGTCTACAGCTCTACACAGGATATGGTCTCTTTAAAATACCATCTGTAAAACCGTTCTTATATTTGAAGATACATTTTAATCTAAGATGGGTTAAAATAACGTAAACTTCCGTAAGGGCAGACAATCAAACACTTTAACCCAGCATCTTTTTTACGTTTTTTTATCACGATTCACCTCGATGCAGGTCATCATGTTTAAGAACATATTCACCAATAGTTTCGGTATCCTCTTTTCGCGGATCCTCGGCTTTGTCCGTGACCTGATGACCGCCTCTGTTCTCGGTGCCAACATCTACAGTGATATCTTTTTCATTGCCTTTAAACTGCCAAACCTCTTTCGCCGTATTTTTGCCGAAGGCGCCTTTACCCAGGCCTTTATACCTGCCTTTACACGCTCAAAGAACAAAGGTGTCTTCTCCATTCATATTTTCGGCACCTTCTTTTTTGTCATCGCATTTATCACCATGCTCGTCAACCTTTTCCCGGAGGCGGCAGCCTTTGCTATCGCCATCGGTTTCGATGCAGAGACGATCACCCTGGCCGGTCCTTTTGTCGCCATCAACTTCTTTTACTTGCCGCTGATCTTCGCCGTCACCTTTTTAAGTACCTTTTTACAGTACAGACACCACTTTGCCACGACCGCTTTTGCAACAGGTCTGCTCAACATCGCACTGATAGCGGCACTCTGGCTTGCGCAAGATGGCTCTGATGCGACCATCGTTACCTTTCTCAGCTACGGTGTCGTTGCCGGCGGTCTTCTACAGCTGCTGGTCCATCTTATCGCCATACAATATCTCGGTCTGGGCAGACTGCTTGTCGGCGGTGTCAAGTACTTCAGAGTCAAAGCGGCCAAGATCAAAAAAGAGACCCGCAACTTCAACCGGCAGTTCTTTCCTGCGATCTGGGGTAACTCTACGGCGCAGTTCTCCGCCTTTTTGGACACCTGGCTGGCCAGTTTTCTAGCCACCGGCGTCATCAGCTATATGTACTATGCCAACCGTATTTTCCAGCTGCCGCTTGCCCTCTTCGCCATCGCCACCTCGATCGCCCTCTTCCCGCGCATCGCCCGTTTTATCAAGAACAATGACCACGAAAAGGCACTGACCTTTATGCACAGAGCCTTCTGGTTTTTAGCCTTTATCCTGATGTTCAGCACCCTCGGCGGATTCGTCCTAAGCGAAGAGATCGTCTGGCTGCTCTTTGAACGCGGGGCCTTTAGCCATACCGACACCCTCGCGAGCTCGGCCATCCTGCAGA
>JBFFUI010000016.1:0-41297 GCA_041571435.1 Sulfurimonadaceae bacterium
AGACGGCTGAACTCGCTCGGGTGGTATTCCGCCATGGCACTGTAGCGCACATAGTTCTGCTCATATTTGACACCGTTGTCATCGTAGACAAGTGTCATACCGTTTTTGGTGATATCGTTCATGTAGATGTTGTCATAGCGTGCGCCCATACGCCAGTTCTTGTTCAGGGCATAGACAAGCTGCGTATAGAACCCGGCCTGTTTTTTGTTTAGGGCCGCTTCGCCTGTAACGCTGTCGGTATTATTGGCGTCAACAGCATACTGGGTACCGTCCATATCGCGCATCAACCATTCGCTCTGCCATGTCAGGAAGCTGTAGGAGTCGAAGTAGTGCTTGACGGTCAGGTCGGCACCGTAGAGCACGCTGTTGCCGGCAAAGGCGTGCGGGTTCTCTTCATCATCACGGTGGTCAAGACGGCTCGAACCGTAGGCACAGGAGACCCCCGGCATAACGGTGGTAGCGCCCACGTCAAAGGCTGCTTTCATATAGCCTGTGAAAAGTGACGGCGCACGTTCTTCTGCAGCGATCGGATTATCGGGATCACCGATCAGGGTGTTTCCGAACATCATTTCGTTCGTTCCTTGCAGTGCCTCCGCACCGATCATCAGGTAGTGCGGTGCAGGCGCGACCCACTGCAGTTGCAGCCCCAATTCATTGATGCCGTGGTTTCCCAAAAAAGCTTCGTAGACGAGGGGCATGTCACCAAAGTCCCAGGCGTGGTGGTGCTGGTTGTTCAGACGGCCGAAGTCCGACAGCATTTTACCTGCGCGCAGGCGCAGATTTGCCGGCAGAGCCGAGGTCGTTGCATAGGCCTCTTCGATCTCGACACCCGCTTCACTGAAGTGAAAGACCCCGTCCATGCTGAAATAGGGGTCGACGCTGCTGGACAAGATCAGCTCGGCATAGTTGAGGTTAAAACCGTTGTTGGCATTGTAGGTGGCATGGGCATGACCGTCATGACTGTGCGATCCCATCAGACCGTGTGCAATGCCCGGCAGTTCAAGATGGGCAAGTTCACTGTCGTCCATGTTGCGGTAGACATAGGAGAAATCGGTGATCAGAGAGATGTCTGGCATGTACTGTGACTGTACAAAGGTGCGTTCATCCGCAGGTTTCAGAGCTGGGATCTCGGCCATCAGTGCCGAGACGACGATAGTCGATAGTAAGAGTGTTTTTTTCATAGTGTTTCCATAAATAAACACCATAAGCGCGTAGGCATAGCTACATACGAAGGTGTTGTGATGATTTTGATTATTGGTTAGTCGTTATGAAAAAGATGGTGGTGCGCGTGACCCCAGGATCGGGGTTCGAAAATGAATATATTGGTCTTGAAGTGACTGCACAGGCCCGTAAGTATAGGCTTCAACGTCGTACACACAGGTGCTTTCAGGTACCAATGCGTTGTCATGCTGCACCAGTGTACAGACCTGACAATCACTGCTGTGATGATGCGGCAGCAGTTCATGCAGCGATGTTGTCAGGGTACTGATGATAAACAGCAGTGCCAAAAGTGTGTGTATTTGTCGTTTCATTGGTGGAATTTTAGCATAATTACTGATGAGGGATATGTTCAGGTGTCTTCTTAAGGGTTTAGCTATTGTCACAGCGTATCGGCAAGGGAGTGAAAACGGCATTATTTTGACTTTTTGAGAAGAAAAAAAGAAGCTTATAGAGCAGAATAAGATAATGTTTACCGGCTTTTAACACTTTGCTAACACTCTTTGGATATATTGCAAAAACAAATAGGTTGTTGAAGCCGAATTAGGGTGTACGAAGTACTTTTTAAGGAATATGATGCGGATATTAATGCTTGAAGATAATTTGCAGCTTTCTCAGCTGGTGAGTGCCTACCTAGGCCAGCACTTTGTGGTTGATGCACTTGCCTCGATAGAGGAAGCAAGTGATTATATTGATCAGTTTTCCTATGACGTCGTTTTGTTGGACAGGGATATCAACGGGATCGATGTCGGGATGTCATTGATAAAAAAGATCAAAGACAAAAACAGCCAGACGGGTATTATTGTGATCAGTGCGTATGACTCGATCGCCGACAAGATCCAGGGGCTCAACCTGGGCGCTGATGATTATCTGGACAAACCCTTTGACAATGATGAACTGTTGGCACGAATCCATGCCCTTGCAAGACGCAACCAGATACCGACTGAGGTCAACCTTGGCGGCCTTTTGTGTGATACCGGCATGAAACAGCTTCAATATGAAGAGGAGATGATCCGCCTCACCCGTAAAGAGAGCGATCTTTTTTTCTACCTGTTGAAAAAACAGGGATCGATCGTCTCCAAGGAGGAGCTGCTTGACGCACTCTATCTGAATCCGCAGAACATCTCGTCCAACACTATCGATGTGACGATAGGGCATATTCGAAAAAAGCTGCCGCTTAAGGTGATCAAGACCATCAAAACACGAGGCTATACGATTGAAGAAGCCTAAAAGTCTACAACTCTCCATCATCCTCTTTTTTGCCGTCAGCACGATTGTGACCTTTTTGATGTTGGGCACATACGTGGCCTATGGCTACCATAAAGAGTTGACTACCAACCTGGAAAACTCTTTGGCCGTTATGGCTGAGGATGTTGTGCGTCACGAGCTTTATAAAAATGATCCTGAGACCATCAAGTCAAATTTTCATTTTTTGGAGGAGTATCATGAAGCGCCCTTCATCAATCTCTTTGATCGTCTTTCGTTTGCCATCTACGATGAAAAACCTGCAGTAGAAAATAACTGTAGTGTCATCAAAAAGTTGCCTGACAACCGCTACCTTGTTGTCAGTTCAGGCCGTGAAGCGGTGAAGAGCAAGCTGTGGACGTTTATCTCCAAGCTGCTGCTGGTCTTCGGGACAGTCTTCTTGCTATTTATTATGATCTTCAGCTATTTTCTCAACCGCTTCTTTCTACCGCTCCGCTGTCTGGTCCATTTCTGTAAAGACTCTTCTGATAGCAAAGCAGATACTCCCCTCTGCAACGGCAGCAGTGAGGTCAATGACCTCAAAGAAGCGATCATCGGACTGCTCGAGTCGAACCATACCCTCTGTAAACAGAAGCAGGACATCTTTAAAGAGGCGGCGCACGAGATCAAATCGCCTATCGCCATCTTGAAGGCCCGTCTGGCACTGTTCAAACAAAACGAGAATATCGACAAAGCGACCTTTATTGAAGAGAGCGAAAACGACATCAAGACTATCAGTAACAAACTGCGTGAACTCATCTTTTTAAAAGAGATCGAATGGGACATGCAGAAGCAAAAAGAGTCGATCTCGATGCAGCAACAGTGTTCTATGATGCAAGAAGCCTTCAAACCGATCCTGGAAAAAAAGGGACTGTCTATGGTCTCAAACTGGGAAGAGGATTTTATGCTATCTGTCCATAAAGAGGCGATGCAGAAGGTGATGCAGGCGGTCTTTGAAAACATCTTTATGCATACCAAGAACAACTCCACCATCACAAACTATGTTGATACGGAGCATCGTCGTCTCTATATCGTTAACGAGATGGGTGGTAAAAGTGACGAAACACTCTTCAGCTCATATATCGGCTCCAAAATGATTGCAAGATTGGCGGATAAACTGGACTATAGTTATGATGTCGAAGAGAAAGAGGGACTGTTCTACACTACGATCGTTTTTAATTCATCAGAAGAGAGATGCTCGTTATAAGGAGAGGAGATGCCGCGCCAGAGACCCCGGCGTTGCATCTAAAGAGATTAAATACTATTTGAAGTATTTAGTGACATCTTTCTCAACAGCACCTGGTACTGTCATGATGCCCATGAACTCAGTCATTGTAAGCAGTGGATAGCTGATCGCGATCATATAGTCGGCACGCAGCGCAGTTGCTTTGTTGTCTTCGACAAGGATCATCCATGGCATGATCGCACCGTTCTGGATACCGATTTTGTCAGCAAATTTCATCGTACGGTTGTTTAGTTTTACACCGTAAAGTGTACGTCCTTCACCCACTTCAAGTTTGAAGACGATGTTCTTCTTTTTAGCACTGTCCATCTTTGCGACAAGGTCTGTTGTATTGCCTTCGCCAGCAACGATCACATCCTGATAGTACGGGCGGCCGATCATGAACTGATAATCAGCAAGACCGTCGAACTCCCATTTGTCTTCCGAAGGTTTTAGCTCAGGGAAGGCTTTGTTGAGGTCATCAAGCAGTGGTTGCTCGTCACCCAGTTTGTAGTCAGCTTGCAAAAATGCTTTTGTGAAGTAACGTGGGTTCGAGATGCGCGTCTCATTGCCTTCAGTGTTTACAAGTACGCGAAGTGCACCTGCAAGAAAACCGCGGCCAGGCTTGTTTGCCAGACTTTTCAGGTGTGCGTTTGTAAATACAATACTGTCAAGTTTTTTCTTTCCGACTTTATCGATAGCAACGATCTCGAAACCGGCAGCCTCAAGTTTAGAGGTGACCTCTTCCGTTGACATCAACGGGGCGATAAAGTAAGTAGGGACTTCCGCAGGTCCTGCATAACCCGGTGTTGCCTCTTTGGAACTACAACCTGTGAACATCATGACAGCGGCTGCCATAAGTGCTAATAAAACGTTTTTCATCTTGATCCTTAAATGTGAAGATGCACCATTATCTTCTAATCAACATGAAAAAATCATTAAAAAATCACAAACTTATCACAGGCTGCTGTTTTGCCGACTGTTTGGAACGTTTGGAATATATATACCATCAAAAGAAGGTAGTATGAAAAAATCATGAAAAAAAACACTGTCTGTGTTCATGATTTTTTCATACACGTTTCATTAAACTGTCTCACATTTTAATTATTGGGAGATATCTATGAAAATGCATACAAAACTTTTAGGCTCAGTGGCACTTAGTGCTATGCTGATCGCCGGCTTTGCCGGTTGTGGTGAGGACAGCACCAGTACCTCAGTATCTACAGCAGGTACGATAACACCGTACACACGTGTAGCAGTACTACCGGGTGGTTGGGCTGATGTACCTGCTGTAGCAGAAAAGATCGCGCAGTATGTTGTATACACAGATGAAAATGCTGCACTGGGACTGCCTACCAACTGGGTGATTGCCGGTGCCAATGGCGGTTTAGATGGCAATAGCGGTCCTGAGACTTGGGAAACAACAGACCTATTGCCGATCCCGGGCATGGGTTCTGATGTAACCGGAACAGCCCGTGTTATCGAATTCTGTAATAAAGCGTATGCACTTCAGGCGATTGGTACAGGCCGTTTCCACGGTTCGGCGCTGCCTTGTGAGGTCTCTGTCCACAGTGACGGAACAAATATCTATATTGATATGTTGGATGCCGGTGCAATTTTCAACATCTTCTTTACAGATGCAACAGACAATTTTGATGCAGCACAGAATGCTGCTTTTGCTGAGATGGCTGCTGCTGTAAAAAGCGAACTGCGTACAATGATCAAAGCCGGTCTGGAAGATGACAACGGTGTAAGTGGTTCGGCTGCTCTAACGTATACCGAGTCAACAGCGGAGCTTGGACCACAATTTACACAGAGCCAAATCGAAAATGATATTGCATTGCGTAGTCCGTACATCGTATACAAATATTCAGGAACAGGTTCAGCTCTAGACGGTAGCTTTGTAAAAGGTACAGATGATAAGGCCCTTGCTCAAACGATTATTGCCGTACTCGGTGATGCTGCAAGTACTGCTGAAAACAGAGTGCCAGGACTTTCTGCAGGTTCCCTATGGCGCTCAGGCCGTCCTGATCCAATCGCGATTCCAAACGTTCAGGTTATAGAGGCATGTTCACCGAAATATGCGAAAAAAGCTACAGGACTCGGAAACGAGTATATCACGGCACTGCCATGTGAGTTCACAGTCTATGTCGATGAGACGGATGACACGAACAATACGCTTGCTATCAGTTTCCTGAATCCGAACTTTATGTTTGGTACGATGTTTGAGGGTGCTGTGGAAAATGCTTACATGAACGGTGATCTTAACAAGACACAGGTTGTCGAGTACAGTACATTGGCCGATGTCGTATTTGGTGATCTGCGCATGATCGTTGACCGTGCGGTTCAAGATCAAGGGCTTGGTGCTGACTCTCATGGTTTAGGTTTGGTTATTAAAGAGTAACCCAGCTCTCTACGGGTATGTTCTGAAGAGATATCATAACTTAGAAGGATAATAATGCAAAGTCACAGACTCCAGCGTCTGCTTACGGGGACGATGCTCAGTTGTATCTGGGCACTTTTTTATCTGGACGAATCGACGATCGCATTCAGCCTTTTGGGCTTTGTGGTCGCAATGATCTTCACGTGGGCGATCTTTGATTTCTGCCCCTCACTCTGGTTTTTTCAAAAAGTCCTCAAGGAAGAGGAAACTAAAGCCTGCTGTTAAGTCACTGCTCCAAGCTGTCTGGCTTGGTAGCGCTCAAAATTCACATTCCCTTCTGACTCTTACCCTCATAAATTTACCAGATCGATAGACACAATCAAACGACGATCAATCGACTTGTTTTAAAGTGGTTGTTTTTTACCCAGTACTAATAACAATTTTGTTAAAATTCCACAAATATTTTTTCCAAGGTTAGAGTATGAAACGCGCCCTGATTAGTGTCAGTGATAAGAGTAATGTAGTTGAATTTGCCAAGTCGTTAGTAGCGAACGGTTTCGAGATCATCTCAACAGGTGGAACCTACAAGATGTTGAAAGAAGCGGGTGTCGCAGCGATCGAGATCGACGAAGTGACAAAGTTCCCGGAGTGTTTTGAAGGGCGTGTTAAGACACTGAACCCTTTTGTCCATGGCGGTATCCTGCACCGTCGCGACAAACAGTCTCACCTAGACCAGGCCAAAGAACTTGGCGTCGAGGCGATCGACCTTGTCTGTGTCAACCTCTACCCGTTCAAAGAGACGATCGAGCGTACGGAAGACTTTGAAGATATCATTGAGAACATCGACATCGGCGGACCGGCAATGGTACGTTCGGCTGCAAAGAACTTTGACAGTGTTATGATTGTTACCGATGTGGCGGACTATTCCCTTGTCCTTAACGCGATCGAAAACGATACCAATACCGTCGAGTTCCGCCGCAACCTGATGATCAAGGCGTATGAACATACTGCAGCCTATGACTCGATGATCGCCAACTACATGAACAGCCGTTTTAACAAAGGTTTTGGTACGAAACAGTTCATTGTCGGCTCAAAAGTGATGGACACGCGTTACGGTGAGAATCCGCATCAAGACGGTGCACTCTACGAATTTGACACCTATTTTTCTAAAAACTTCACAACCCTCAAAGGGGAAGCAAGTTTCAACAATCTCAATGACATCAACGGTGCGGTGAAGATCGCTGCCGGTTTCGGCAGTGAAGGTGCCGTATGTATCTCCAAACATGGTAACCCGTGTGGTTTTGCGATCCGTGAAAACCTGACAGAAGCGTATACGGAAGCACTTAAATGTGACCCGGTCTCTGCATTTGGCGGAGTGGTTGCCGTTAACGGTGTTGTCGATGTCGAGCTTGCGGAAAAGATGAACGAGATCTTCCTTGAAGTGATTATCGCAGGACGCATAACACCTGAAGCGCAGGCTGTTTTTGAGAAGAAAAAGCGTATTAAACTGTTTGAATACGGTGCGGACACGATCGTCCTCTCTAACGACACAAAAGATTTCAAACACATCGACGGCGGGTTTGTCTACCAGGATGCTGACGTTGTCGCAGCTGACGAAGTGGCAAACTCGGAGCTGAAGACAACGCGTGAAGCGACAGCTCAGGAGATGAAAGATGCCGAGATCGCATGGAAAGTGGCGTCATTGACGAAGTCCAACTGTGTTGTCTATGTGAAGAACTCGGCGATGGTCGCTGTCGGTATGGGAATGACATCACGTGTCGATGCGGCACAGTGCGCCTTGAAAAAAGCGAAAGATATGGGTCTTGATGTTACCGGTGCCGCCTTGGCATCGGAAGCCTTCTTCCCGTTCCGTGACTCGATCGATGCAGCGGCTGAAGCGGGCGTCAAGACGGTTATTCAGCCTGGCGGTTCGATCCGTGACGATGAGGTTATCGAAGCGGCGAACGAACATGGTATGGCGCTGTACTTCAGCGGCATCCGTCACTTTCTCCACTAATCTAAATCTTCGGCTGCATCGCAGCTTGCACCAAAATCTGACCCTCTGTACAAATGGTCAGATATTGGTTGAATCTACAGCACATCTAAAAACGTATATAGTTCTACAGTTTCCTGCTAACCCTTTATTAACCTTCTATCGCATATAATCAGAACATATATCGATATCAAGGCCTATTATGACATTACCTTCTATCACATTACCGATACAAGTCCCTGAGGCAGTGCCACTGTTATTGCACCCGGCCATTGTCCACTTTGCCATTGTCTTGCCACTGGTGATACTGTTCATTGAGCTGATCAATCTGTTTACCAAACGTAAAGCACTAAGTATCTCGATCTATGCACTGTTTGTGCTGTTGATGGTCATTTACGTCGCTGCTTACATCACTGGTGTGACAGACGGAAGAGAGGCGGGAGCGCTCTTGAATGATGAAGGGGCGGCAGATCTAAAATCCCATAAGTTACTGGGAACCTATCTGATCTACTTTGCATTGCTGCCGATCATATTGAAGATAGTGAGCTTTTTTGTCGACAAAGGGTGGAGCCGCGCGCTCTATTCGTTAGCCTTGATTCTCTTGATCGCTTTGACATTTTATCAGGGCAATAAGGGTGGAAAACTGGTCTATAAACATGGCGCAAATGTCGCTTCACAACAAGCGCTGGAAGAACGCCTCGAAGAGCTGACGTTTGAACTTGAGGATTACAAAGAGCTACTCGCCGACAGTAACGAAGACAATGTCAGTGCTGCCGATACAAATGTTACAGTGCATGATAGTAACGCGACACTGGCAGGTGCCACAGACATAGAGAACAACGGTACAAAAGCTGCATCGACCGAGAATAATGTTACGACGGTTCGTGTAAAAAATGATGACAACAGTATAAAAAAGAGTGATATTAATAGTTCAAAATAGAAGTGTTTTATTTGAAGAAAGAAGTGGTCGGGGCGAAAGGACTCGAACCTTCGACCCCCTGGTCCCAAACCAGGTACTCTAACCATACTGAGCTACGCCCCGACAACAAGCGGCATTATACTGACCGCATCATAAAATAGAGTTGAAACGGCGTAAAATTATCTAGGATTGTCTTCTAAAAACAGACTGAACTTGATTGACATAGACTCAACCTTTTTGATATAATAATAAATAATATATTTTTAACAATTTAGAGGAAGCATTGATGAGTAAAAGCCTGTATGAGACATTGGGTGTCAGTGACAACGCGACGGAAGCGGAGATCAAAAAATCATACCGTAAGCTGGCACGTCAATATCACCCTGATGTGAATAAAGACCCAGGGGCAGAAGAGAAGTTCAAAGAGATCAACGCCGCGTACGAGGTCTTGAGCGATAAAACGAAAAAAGCGCAATATGATATGCACGGTGACCAGATGTTCGGCGGTCAGAACTTCCATGACTTTGCGCGCGGGCAGGGCGGCGGTGCCGATCTGGACGAGATCCTGCGTCAGATGTTTGGCCAAGGCGGCGGTTTCGGCGGTTTCGGCGGCCAGGGCGGCGGATTTGGCGGCGGCGGTTTCGGCGGCTTCGGCGGCGGTCAACAGCAGCAGATGAACCTGGATATCGAAGCCAATGTCACTGTACCGTTTGCGACAGCGATCCTGGGCGGAAAACACAACGTTTCTGTACAGGGTGAGAGCTTTGACATTAAAATCCCGGCCGGCATTAAAGACGGGGAAAAGATGCGTGTCAAAGGGAAGGGTCAGAGCATGCACGGGCAGCGCGGCAACCTGATCTTGAACATCAAGATCGCATCGACTCCTGAGTATGAGCGTGACGGCGACAATCTCATCAAGACATTTGATGTACCGCTTCATGCCGCACTGTTTGGTGACAAAATCAGCATCGACACCTTGGAAAAAGAGATTAATTTGAAAGTGCCTCAGAACACCAAGAACGGTCAGCGTTTCCGTGTCAAAGAGATGGGTGCGATGAACCGCAAGACCCAAAAAAAAGGTGATCTTTACCTCAAAGCAAACATCGTCTTGCCGAATGTTGACGAACTTGATGATGAACTTGTAGCGATGATGAAAGAGAAGCTGCCAAAAACAGATTAAGGAGCCAAAAATGATGCATACCTATGACGAACCGGTCTACCTCATTAGTATTGTGGCAAAGATCCTGGATATTCATCCGCAGACCTTGCGCCAGTACGAACGAGAGAACCTGGTAACACCGTCGCGTTCGGATGGACGGATCCGCCTCTATTCCCAACGTGACATCGATCGTATCAAGATGATCCTGCGACTGACACGCGAACTGGGTGTCAACCTGGCCGGGGTGGATGTCGCACTCCGTTTGAAAGAGCAGATGGAAGAGATGGAAAAAGAGATCGCTGATCTCCGTCATGCACTGGCAGTGGCCAAAAACAAGGGGTCGGTCGCACCTGAAAAATCACTTGTAACAAAACGCAGCCAATACGACCTGATCATATTCACCGACAAATAAACTGAAGACTCCGGCTTCAATATTATTTGAAACAAAGTGTACCGCTCAACGCACTGCGGTGTGACTTCGGCTCCAGATCCGACATAACAGACATCAATTCGAGATTTTTTTACTTTTGTGTTGTTATTACTGAAGCTGCAATGGAACTATTTGCGGGTGTTCAGCCTTGAAAAATACTCTTGCGGGTGTTTACAGACTGGGCATGATTTAGGCGGTTTCTTTCCACGATGGACATGACCGCAGACCTCACAGATCCACTCCTCCTCAGTATCTTCACTAAGCTGCTCTTCACCGCCTTCAAGGCGTGCCAACAGGGCTTTGTACATCTTCTCATGTTCGACTTCGACATTGCCGATCGCTTTGAAAAGACGGGCGGCCTCTGTATTGCCTTCTGCCTCGGCAGCGACTGCAAACTCCGGGTACATCGTCAGGTTTTCATAGCTTTCGCCGCCAATAGCGATCTTTAGGTTTTCGATAGTATCACCGAAAGGTTCACCGTTGGCAAGGACGTTGTGCAGAGCAAGCTGCAGTTTGGCGTGGGTCTTCTCGTTGTCTGCCGCACGCTGAAAATGGGCAGCAATATCACGCAGTCCCTCTTTTAGCGCCACTTTGGCAAAGTATTCATATTTGTTACGCGCCATAGACTCACCGGCAAAGGCTTTGAGCAGGTTGACCATGGTCAAGCTCTCCGTGATCATCTCCATCTCCTGACCACAGCATGAGAGTGTCCCACCGCCCACAGCGGATATCTCTACGATAGTGCCGCACTCGTTACATCGATAGCTTTCATGTTGTCTCATTTCAGATGCTCCTGATATATATGATAAATCAGTATAGGGCAATGCGGCTTAAACAATAATCTTTATTGTTTATCTATAAAAATCATATTTGTCAGGCAAAAGTAGAGCGGAAAGAGTGTTGTGTTTAATAGGATGCAGCGGCCTGCGTTATTCGCGCAGGCGTTCGATCTTGGCCCCGAGGTCGCCAAGTTTTTTTTCAAGGTTCTCATAGCCCCGGTCGAGATGATAGATACGGTGGACCTGGGTAACGCCATCTGCGATATTGGCAGCAATGACCATGGCACTGGATGCACGAAGGTCCGTTGCCATGACATCAGTACCGGAGAGTTCTGAGGGACCGATGACGGTTGCCGTATGGCCGTTGAGTTTGATGTCGGCACCGAGGCGTTGAAGCTCACTGACATGCATAAAACGGTTCTCAAAAAGGCGTTCTTCGATCGTAGAAGTCCCTTTTGCCTGCGTTGCAAGCGCCATGAACTGCGCCTGCATGTCGGTCGGAAAAGCCGGGTACTCCTGAGTAACGATGTTGACAGGTTTTATTGTCTCTGTCGGGTGTATGGTCATTGTACTCACGCCGATGTCGAGCGTAAAGCCCATCTCTTCCAGTTTGCCGGTAACGGCTTCCAGGTGGTCTGGGCGAACATTTTCCAGGGTCACTGTCGAGTTGCTGATACCTGCTGCACAGAGGTAGGTTCCTGCTTCGATACGGTCAGGGATGACGTCAAAAGAGACGATGTCGATCAGTTTGCCGTTTGTCCCTTCGATCGTGAGTTCAGCTGTACCGATCCCTTTAATAGCGACACCGCTGTCACGGAGAATTTCACACAGCTGTACCACTTCAGGCTCGCGCGCGGCATTGGTGATGCTGGTTGTTCCCTTGGCAAGCGCTGCAGCCATTACGATGTTTGCTGTTCCGGTCACGGTGATCTTGTCGAAGATGATATGCGCGCCCTGCAGACCCTTCGGTGCTTCGGCCTGGACATAGCCGGCATGGATCGTGATCTTTGCACCCATCTGTTCCAGGGCTTTAAGGTGAAGGTCAATAGGACGCTGACCGATGGCACAACCTCCCGGAAGAGAGACCTCACAGTGACCAAAGCGTGACAGTAGCGGACCGAGTACCAAGATGGAGGCGCGCATCGTTTTGACAATGTCGTAGGTAGCGATGGTGTTGGTCAGACAGCAGGTGTTGATCTCGACCGTATTTTCGTCCGTAAAAGAGAAGGTCCCGCCAAGGTTCTCGATGAGTTTCAGCAAGGTCTTGATATCGACAACAGCGGGCATATTGCCGATCTTGACAGTGTTGTTGGCAAGGAGTGTCATAGCAATGATCGGCAAAGCGGCATTCTTCGCGCCTGAGATCTTTACAGTGCCTTGCAGTTTGGCCGGGCCGGTGATTTCTAAGTAGTCCATCTTGCTCTCTTATGTTGATGTGCGAAGTATAAATCACAATTGGTTTATCGGAGGTAAAACATCACGTAATAGATATAATATTTTTATATATTAAGTGTATAATAATGCTAATTGATAGAGCAAAAGGATCGTTGTGAGCTCAGCATTAGAGAGACTAAAAGAACTGACATCCAAGATATCAAGTTACGAACTGGCTCGCAAAGAGAACCTGCGCACGCTTGAAGCACTTTTCAACACCCTGGAGCTCGGCGAGAAAGTCGGCCCCTTTTATGATGTTTTTGACTTTAAGGCGATCAACCTCTCTGGTATCTCCCTGGCCGAAGAGGATATCGGCATGATCAAAGAGGGCAAATACCTTCAGATCATCGGTATCAAGTACGATAGAGAAGCAAAGGTCAAAAATAAAAATATCTCGCTTGCTTATTACGGGCGTGTCGAAAAAGTCGATGCCGATCTTCGTAATATGATCGTCAAGTTTATCATCGCCTGGCGTTTTGAGAAGAGTTTCCGTACTCTGGAGCACTACTACACTATGTTGGACAAATTGCCCAAGGCCGAAGACTAAAGAATGCAGCTCTACCTTGATCTTGAGACGACAGGGCTTGAAGAGCCAGACCGTATCTGCTCAGCCGGTCTAATTATAGATAATGACGGGCATACGCTGACAGAAGAGGTACTTGTAAAGCCCCCTCGCAAGATCAGGCCCGAAGCGATGGCAGTACATCACATTACTAACGAGATGGTGAAGGAGGCCCCCGCCTTTGATGCCACAAACATCGCAGCTCTTTTGAGAGAGTATAACAGCAGTGAGAACATTCTGGTGGCGCACAACATCAGTTTTGAGCTCGCGATGTTGGCAAAAGAGGGCTTCGTCTGGAAAGGGGGCGTCATTGACACTTTGAAGTGTTCACGCCACCTTATTGACGAGATCGACCGTTTTGCACTCCAGTACCTGCGTTACGAGCTCGGTCTCTACCGCAGTGAGGTGAAAGAGGCAAAGGCACTGGGGCTGGAACTCAAAGCGCACAGCGCACTCAGCGATGCTTTTCATGTCCGGCTTTTGCACCGCTATCTCAATGAGATGGCGGACGATGAGAGACTCATGGCGCTCACCACCGAACCGGTGCTGATCAGGAAGTTCGCGTTCGGCAAGTACAAAGACCACTACCTCGAAGAGGTGGCGATGAACGATGCCGGTTACCTTTGCTGGATGCTGGAGCAGAGTATCGATGAAGACCTTGAATACAGTATAAAACACTATTTGTAAGGATAATAATTTATGGCAAAACCCATCACAAAAAAAATCATCTCTGGAAAGTATAAAGGCAAGACGCTCAATCTTCCGTCCATGACAACGACACGCAGTTCCAAGAGCATCGTACTGGAGTCGTTTTTCAACACAATACAATTTGAGATCATCGATGCCAACTTCGTGGAGCTCTTTTCCGGCAGCGGCTCGATCGGTCTGGAAGCACTGAGCCGCGGTGCCAAACAGATCTTCTTTATGGAAAAGGACCGCAACGCGCTGAAGGTGCTTGAGGAGAACATCAAGCAGACAGATCCGAATGCCTGCGAGATCTACAGAGGCGATACCTTTGAAAACATCGGTGCTGTGGTTAAGCGTCTCAATAATATGAACGAAGATGCCTATTTCTACATCGATCCGCCGTTCTCGATCCGCGAAGGGCATGAAGCGATCTATACCAAGATGATCGATCTTATTGAAAAGCTGCCTGAGGAGGTCGTGAAATTGATCATCATCGAGCATATGACGGGCTTGGATCTGCCGGATACAATCGGACCTTTTTCAAAAATGAAGTCGAAGAAGTTCGGCAAGACCTCGTTAGCCTATTATTCAAATGAAGATTAAAAGGTTTTGACTTTGCCCCGTTTGCCCTATCTGAGTGTTATCACGCTCTCGCTTCTTTTTATCTTTGTCTTTTTGGGGCAGTTCGTCTATGGGCAAAGCCCTTTTGCGCTCCATAAAGAGGCGATCCTTGTTCCCCCGTCTTCACTCTTTCCCCTCGGTACGGACCGTCTTGGACGTGATCTTCTGGCACGTCTGATCGAAGGGGGAAAGGTCTCGCTGATCATCGGGATAGGCAGTGCCTTTATCGCTTCGTTCGTCGGTTTGATGCTCGGTGCGACGGCAGGCTATTTCCGAGGAAAGATCGACAAAGGATTTGTGGTCATGGTCGACCTCTTTTTGACTTTTCCGACCTTCTTTCTGCTCTTGGCACTGGTCAGTTATATCAACGCGTCCGTCTGGGTACTTATTCTTATCATCTCGGTGACGGGATGGATGACGACGGCGAGGCTGATCCGTTCCGAGAGCTTTGCCATCACCTCGCAGCCCTTTATCAAAATACTCAACATCGCCGAGGTGAGTAGGACAAAGATACTTCTAAAATACTATGCACCGCTGTTGGCACCTATCTTTTTTGTGAGCTTCACCTTTGGGGTCGGGGGTGCCATCCTGTCAGAGTCGGGGCTGAGCTACCTCGGGCTAGGCATTGTGGCGCCGCAGATGAGCTGGGGGACCATCCTCAGTAACGGCAAAGAGGTACTGGACATCGCCTGGTGGGTCAGCTTCTTCCCGGGTCTGATGATCTTTTTGGTCACCTTTTCGCTGATGAACATCGCCAACTATCTGCAGCAGTTAAATAGCAGCAAGGATATTCAAAACTAAAGAGGTTCTTGATGAAGGTGCACACTTTTGCGCGACACCTGTTTGAAAAGGAGTGTGCTTACTCTAAGTGGGATGTCGCTTCGGCTATCGGGTCATGGATCTTCCAGCCGAAGATCTTGCGGTACATGACCCCCTGTGCAATCAGGATCAAAGGGATGGTCCAGATGAGTCCGATGCCTATCGGTATGGCACTGAGCACTGCCAGCAGTCCAAGTACGAAGTTGACCCCGAAGATGGTGAACCAGCGTTTTGTCACGGCTTGTCGGGAGACCTCCATAGCAGCCCAGATGCCGAGTTTTTTGTCGACCATCAATGGGAGTGTAAAACTGTAGGCGACTGCCAGGTAGATACCCGGCAGGATCAGCAGTAGCATACCGATATATACAAAGGTTGTAATCAGTATGGAGGCAAAAACAAGAGGCCATACCAGCACGTAGTAGTTGAAGATACTCTGGATCTCCAGTTCCTCATCGTTGGCACGCTGATAGCCCAGCAGTAAAGAGCCCACATAAAGCGGAATGGTAACCGGCGATGCCAGCCACCCAAGCACAATATTCGCAGCAAACTCTTTGGCATATTCTCCCGTCTCTTGATACTGTGTCGGATCGATAAACAGGCTGAATATCTGCGTGATAATAGTAGCGATGACAACATAGATCAGCATCGCGCCGACGATGACAAGTTTGGCCCCACTGACGCGTTCCCACGCCTCCGAGATGATCTCACCGATAGTAAAGGCGTATTTGCCGTTAACCGCTTTTTCCAATGAACCCTGATCTTGAACCATTTTTCCCTCATTTGTGCTAGAATTGTCTAATACTATCATAAGCGAACATAATGGAACAAGCTAAATCTACCGGAAATGTCATTGTCGTACTGGCGGCAATTGTAATTATATTGGGCGCGCTGAAACTGGCCGCTGCTATTGTGGTCCCTTTTCTGCTGGCCGCTTTTATTGCGACGATCATTGCACCACTATACAGCTGGCTGTTACGAAAAAAGGTCCCTACCGTTTTGGCACTGTTGGCGGTTGTCGGCGGTCTGCTGGTGATCTTCAGTCTCTTGGGCGTTCTGGTCGGCAGTTCGGTACAGAGTTTTAGTGCCAATATGCCTCTCTATGAGGCCAAACTGGAGTCACAGCTGAGCTGGATGACAACGATGTTGAGCGATTACGGTCTGATCAAAGGGGACTTGAGTTCGATGTTTAACCCGGCACGGTTGATGCAGTACTCAGCTACGGTCTTAAAAGGGGCGGGCTCGGTGCTGACCAACAGCTTCGTGATCTTTCTGATCCTTATGTTCTTGCTTTTAGAGTCGACGCAGTTCGCCAGAAAACTGGATATTGCCGATGGTGAAAAAGAGACGATGAAGCATGTCAATGAGGTGCTGACAAAGATAAAACGCTATATGGCACTCAAGGCTGTTATCTCTCTGGCAACGGGTGTGATCGTGACGATCGTCTTGATGATGATCGGTCTGGACTATGCGGTGCTTTGGGGGCTTGTTGCATTTTTATTTAACTTCATTCCGAATATCGGTTCGATCATCGCTGCCGTTCCGGCGGTACTTCTTGCATTAGTGCAGTTGGGAACGTTCGGGGCTTTTGAAGTGGGGATTGTCTATTTGATAATCAACATTCTTATCGGCTCTATCATCGAACCGAGGATCATGGGACAGGGACTTGGGATCTCCACGCTGGTCGTCTTTTTGTCGTTGATCTTCTGGGGATGGCTTTTCGGACCGATAGGTATGCTGCTCTCCATCCCGCTTACCATTATGATAAAGATCATTTTACACACCAATGAGACCACGCGTTGGCTGGCGATCCTGATCGGCAACAACGAAGGTGTCAGAGAGACTAAAAACCTGAACGACGCCTAACGGTATAGACGCCTGCATCGGTCATCTTGCGAGAGAGGGATTAAACGAGGACGTGCCCCACAAACTTGCTCATGTTGTCCATGATCTCGCCGCCGCGCCTAAAGCCAAGACCGCAGGCCTCATAGGCAAAAAAGACACCTGCCTGGTATTTGTTGCCCTCATTGTCTTTGGCAAAGTCTACATACTCTTGGTAGACGGCTCGGTAGTTTTCATACGGCCCATCGGTCTTGGCCACGACTGCACCACTGCCGTCAACGATTCTGGTGTTGGCACCTTCTCTGCCGAAATGGCGTTTTTCAACGTAGGCACTCTCAAGCGGTTCGTCTGAGGTCCTGAGCAGGTAAGGCGAATCAGGGAAGAGCTCATACAGTACTTTCAACATCCCTTTGGACTGAAACAGAACCGTATAGGCCGGGTTGAGAATGATCGCTTTTTGATTCTGCATGATCGTATTGAGGATGACCGCCAGTTCACCTTCGTCGCTGCCGATATCTTCCCACGGATAGAGCTTGAACCAGTACTCATAGTCGATCCCGTTGGCATCACTGATCCCATCCTCGTCAAACTGGACATTCTGTAAAAACTCAAAACCGGTATTGAAGCCGGCGTCGGTCGCGATCTGCTGCAGTAGACGGGTTGTGACTTCCTCTTCATCCGAACCTTCAACGCTTGAGAAGAGGATCTTCCAGCCGTCATAGCGTCCGTCAAAGAGCTCGGTGTCATCAAAGAGAGTGATGAGACGTTTGAAGTTCGCTTCAATGGCTCTGTAGATGTCATTGAACTGCTTCGCATCATCCATGCCGTTGGCTTTTAACAGGGCCCACTGAAGTACGGCTGTCTCAAACAGACCAGTCGGTGTATCCGCATTGAACTCGATGAGTTTGATCGGCTGACCGTCGATCCCGCCGGCAAGGTCAAAACGGCCGTAGATGTGCCAATGCACATCGTTCTCCCAGGACTTTTTGATGATCTCTACGATATTGAACGGGATGCCGAGTTCAAAGAAGAGGTCGTTCTCAATGACGTATTCTGCCGCTTCGGCATACATGTCATAGAGGGTGTTGGCCGCTTCATAATACGCTTCCGCTTCTTTTTGTGACACCTCTACCAGTTGGTCGGCAACATATTTGCTGCCATCCTCGTCTGTGTGCCAGCTGAAACCGATCTTCTCGAGATCTTCGTCATCCAAAGGAGTGACATTCTGAAGTCTGACCACTTTCTAGCCTCCAAAAAAGCTTGTGCGGGTAGACGAACTGCCCACTTTTGAGCCGCCGAAGAAACTCTTTTTCGATTTCGCAGCGGAGGCTGTTTTGGCAGTAGAACTACGGTGGTAGGCCGATCTGTTAACCGCGTTGGAGTGACGTTGGAAGTTTTTGTTGCCCATCAAGGCGTTACCGATCATATTCCCCAGCAATGAACCGGCAGCAACCGCAAGGATCGTGCCAGCCAATCCCATTCCCGGTGAGGCAGAGGGATCCTGGTTCAGTTCAGACTGGCCGCTTTGCATTTTTTGGTACTCCTGTTCCGCGAGGCGGCGCATCTCGTCTTCGTTCATAAACCGTTCCGTTACGACGCCGTTTTCATCCCGCTCACGAATAATAGAACGTGATGGCCCCTCTGTCGGCATCTCTTCGACAACGACATACTTGCCGTTAGGCAGTTGTTCGATAATCAAGAAACGGTTTTGTTGTTCCTCCTGCTGCTGTCCGGCACAGCCTGTGATAGCGCTCATCACAACAATTCCCATACTGCCTAGAAGAGCAGCAGAACCGATAGTTGATATGTGTTTCAAAATTTTCCCTTTAACGTAATCGTCGAATTTTTTTACGGTGTAATTTATAGATAGTCGATGCCTTGCCCTCATAGAGTCCGCGTTCATCTTCGACAATGAGGTCGGCTCTCTCTTTTGCAAACGTGATCTCGAATGATTTTCCTGCCTCGTTGGCCGAGGTACTGTACAACCAGCCGTATCTTGTCAGAAGATGGTGATGCGGGCCCTCCGAAACAATGCGGATCGCGCGGTTCTTGATGACATAGGTTGTCGTTTTTGAGCGTCGTAAACGCTTTTTATGTCTGTTGGGAACGCGCCCGCCCATCTTGGTGTAGGTTTCAAGCGTATCAAAACTCTGTATAAAAGGCTTGTCGGAGGGACGCTCTTTGATAGAGGCAAGTTTTCGAGCATCTTGAGAGAGAAAACCGACAGTGGTGTCGGTCTGGGCCAGTATCACTTGGTGCATGCTAGTTGTTAAGATACTCTTGCAGTGCCTGCGGCGCATTCCAGTTTGCATCTTTCATCTGTGAAAGCGCATCGATCGCTGAACGGGCAGCACTGAGTGTCGTAAAGTAAGGGATGTTCATCGCAAGAACGATCTGGCGGATAACGACAGCATCTTTTTTTGCCGTGTTGTTGTCAGAAGTGTTGATCGCCATAGTAATGTCGCCGTTTTTCATCATATCCTGGATATTTGGACGTCCTTCAGAGATCTTAAGCACGCGCTCACATGGAATACCCGCTTCTTCAATGATCTGCTGTGTCCCTTTTGTCGCTACCAGTTTGAACCCAGCTTCGTGCAGGCCACGTGCGATCTCAGGTGCATGTTTTTTGTCCATGTCAATGAACGAGAGGAAACAGGTACCTTCGGTCGGGATCTTGTTGCCTGCGGCCATCTGTGCTTTGGCGAAACTTTTACCAAAGTTGTTGCTGATACCCATGACCTCACCCGTTGACTTCATCTCCGGGCTAAGGACAAGGTCGGCGCCGTAAAGTTTATGGAACGGGAAGACTGCCTCTTTGATCGCGATGTGGTCTTTAAGCTGCGGCTTAAGCAGACCATTGCCTTCAATGACCACTTTGTACGCATCATAGAAGGCCAGAGCGTCACGAAGGTTTTCACCCATCATGACACGTGTGGCGACTTTTGCCAACGGTACACCTGTCGCTTTGGAGACAAACGGTACCGTACGTGATGCACGCGGGTTGACCTCGATAAGATAGACCTCATTTTCATAGATGGCGTACTGAACATTCATGAGACCGACGACTTCAAGACCAAGTGCGATGGTCTTTGTCTGCTGCTCAACTTGCTCAAGAAGATCTTTGCTCAGGTTAAGCGGCGGCAGTGAACATGCCGAGTCACCAGAGTGGATACCGGCCTCTTCGATATGCTGCATGACAGAACCGATATAGACCTCTTTACCGTCACTGATACAGTCGACATCAAGCTCTACTGCCTGATCAAGGAACTTGTCGACAAGAACTGGCGCGTCGTTGGATACAGAGACCGCTTCGTCCATATAGGTACGAAGCTCACTCTCGTTGTAGACGATACGCATCGCACGTCCGCCAAGAACAAATGAAGGACGTACAAGTACCGGATAAGTCAGTCTCTCAGCGATGACGACCGCCTCTTCTTTAGTTGTAGCCAAGCCATTTTTCGGCTGTAACAGGTTGTTTCTTTCAACAAACTCAGAAAACTGTTTTCTATCTTCGGCAAGATCGATGACGCGTGCCGGTGTACCGCTGATCTTGGCACCGATCGCTGTTAACGGGTTGGCAAGCTTCAGCGGGGTCTGACCGCCGAAGTGAACGATAATACCGTCCGGCTCTTCTGCTTCGATCACTTCACGGACATGTTCAAAGTCGATCGGCTCAAAATAGAGAACATCAGACGTGTCGTAGTCAGTAGAGACCGTTTCCGGATTACAGTTGTACATGATGGTTTCATGACCCATGTCGTTCAGGGCAAATGCTGCGTGCACACAACAGTAGTCAAACTCGATACCCTGACCGATACGGTTAGGACCGCCGCCGAGAATAAGAACTTTTTTCTTATCGGAAGTACGTTTTTCAGCAGCTGGCAGTTTTGTGATGTTGGTCGTTGAGTAGAGGTACGGTGTCAGTGCTTCAAATTCTGCGGCACAGGTGTCGACTTCATTATATTCGAGGTGGATACCGAGACGTTTGCGTGCAGCATAGACATCGTTTTCACTCATGCCGCTTGAGCAGTTCTTTGTGATCAGTTTTGCGATACGTTTGTCCGAGAAACCGTCTGTTTTGAGTTTACGGAAGGCTTTTTCATCGTTAAGGAGCTCAAGGTTGATCTCTTTTTCACTGTTGATGATCTCTTCAAGCTGGTAGAGGAACCAAGGGTCGATCTTACAGGTGTCGAAGATCTCTTCAACACTCATACCGCGGCGAAGCCCCTCTGCAACATAGAGAGCACGTTCTGCATTGGGACGGCGGATCTCATGCTGGATAAACTCATCATCGCCTTCCATCTCATCAAAACCGCTGAGACCGGTTTCCAGTGAGCAGAGTGCTTTTTGCATTGACTCTTTGAAGGTACGGCCGATCGCCATAACCTCACCGACTGATTTCATCGACGTTGAGAGTGTTGATTCAGCTTCGGGGAACTTTTCAAATGTAAAGCGCGGGATCTTCGTGACCACGTAGTCGATGACTGGCTCAAATGCGGCCGGCGTACCCGTAATGTCATTGGTGATCTCATCAAGCGTGAAGCCGACAGCAAGAAGCGTTGCCACTTTTGCGATCGGATAACCTGTCGCTTTGGAAGCAAGTGCCGATGAACGCGAAACACGCGGGTTCATCTCGATAACGATCATACGACCCGTTTTCGGATCGACTGAGAACTGCACGTTTGAACCGCCGGTGTCAACACCGATCTCGCGAAGGATGTCAAACGAAGCGTCACGCATACGCTGATACTCTTTGTCGGTCAGAGTAAGCGCAGGGGCAACCGTGATTGAGTCACCGGTGTGGACACCCATCGGGTCGAAGTTTTCGATAGAACAGACGATGATACAGTTGTCCGCCGAGTCACGGATAACCTCCATCTCATACTCTTTCCAGCCCAGAAGGGACTCTTCGACCAGGATCTCTGTGATCGGGCTTTCGTCTAGACCGCGCTGTGCCAGTTCTTTGTACTCATCGATGTTGTAGGCAACACCTGAACCGCCTCCGGCAAGGGTGAATGATGCACGGATTATGATCGGGAAACCGATCTCTTCAGCTGCCTCAAGTGCTTCGTCCATGTTGTGTGCATAGCGAGAATGCGGCAGGTCCATGCCCAGTTTGATCATCGCTTCTTTGAAGGCCGTACGGTCTTCACCTTTGGTGATTGCTTCGGGTTTTGCACCCAGGAACTCAATACCTTCAAGCATACCGGCTTCATGCATCTGCATCGCAGCGTTAAGCGCTGTCTGACCACCCATCGTCGGCAAGATGGCATCGACATTCTCTTTTTTGATGATCTCAGAGATAATCTCAGGTTTGATCGGTTCGATATAGGTACGGTCGGCAAACTCCGGATCGGTCATAATGGTCGCCGGGTTCGAGTTAATAAGGACTACCCGGTAGCCCAGCTCTTTCAGTGTTTTAACGGCTTGTGTCCCTGAATAATCGAATTCACATGCCTGGCCGATGATGATCGGTCCAGAACCAATAAGTAGTATAGTCTTGATGTCTTCGCGTTTTGGCATTATGACCCTTCGAAAATGTATAAAAATTTGCTAATTATAGGGAAGTGGTACTTAAAAAGTGGTGAAGAGTCTTCAAGTTTAGATGGAGTTTTACTAACTTTTTTTACGGAGCAAGAACAGGGTGGTAAAATTGTTTTAAGCAGAGTAGAGTACATCTCTTCGAACCCTGAGAAAATAGAATAGAAAAAGAGAGGCTGCATTGGCTACAGCAGCATGTATGCAGCAAAAAATGCTAAAAGATAAGCTGTTAAGTGTAACAATCAAGATGAACAGGTAGAATAAGTAGAGAAAGGGAGAAAAAATGCATGTCTTGATCACAGGTGGCGCCGGATTTATCGGTTCAAATATCGCACAGTTTCATCTTGACCGTGGTGATAGGGTCCATGTTGTTGATAACCTCTCTACCGGCCAGTTGAAGAATATTGAAACGATGATGAAAAACAGTGACTTTATTTTTGATGAAGCCGATATCTTACTCTGGGAGAGTCTGGAGAAAGCGGTCGGATGGGCTGACCGGATCTACCATATGGCTGCTGTTGTCGGTGTCTTCAGGGTGCTTCACGAGCCTGTATCGGTATTGGCTACCAACATAGCCGGCTGCGAACGCTTACTGCGTGCGATGCACAAAAGCCGATGGAACACCAAGCTTGTTATGGCATCGACCTCAGAGGTCTATGGCAACCGTCCCGGCAACGAGCCACTGCATGAAGAGATGGAGCTGCACGTAAAACCGGGACACAATACCCGCTGGAACTACTCTATCAGCAAACTTGCCGATGAAGCAATGGGGCTCTCATATGCCCGTGAGTATGAGATGGACATTACGGTCGTCCGCTTTTTCAACGTGGTCGGACCAAATCAGACAGGAAAGTATGGCATGGTCGTACCGCGATTTGTCAAACAGGCACTTGCAAATGAATCAATGACGGTATTTGGTGACGGCTCCCAGATTCGGGCATTCACGGATGTACGTGATGTCGTCAACATGCTGGATGCCCTGGCAGAAAACCCTGAAAGCAGCGGCGAGATTATTAATGTCGGATCCACGCATGAGATTACCATCAAAGCATTGGCAGAACTGATCAAAGCCCGTGCCAAGAGCAGTTCAGAGATCGCATTTGTCCCGTATGACGAGGCGTACGGTGTTGATTTTGAAGAGATATTCCATCGTAAGCCTGCGCTCTCAAAAGTAAAACGGCTAACGGGTTATGACGTCAAGTGGTCTCTTGAAGAGACGATTGATGATCTGATCGCCCGTCAATCTAGTAAAAAAGGAAAGTAATGGCAACAACACCCTATTTTATATTGAGTCCCAACCTGGTTTTAAGTATTGTCGGAATGCTGCACGGCCCTGACAAAACGGAAGCGACACCGGCAGAAGACTGGCGTGAAGCGACGGTTGATGTCGTTATACCCGCACTGAACGAGGAAAAGAACATTGTTCTCTGCCTCTCATCGCTACTGAAACAGACGCTCAAGCCCAACCGTATTATTTTGATTGATGACGGCAGTACGGACAATACGGTCGGCTACGCTAAAGAGTTTTGTGAAGAGAACGGTATGGAGATCATCGCTATTCGGCGTGAAAAGCCTATCGGAAAGACACCGACGATCAAACGGCAGTCGCGTGAATTTGACAGTGATGTGGAGTTTATTCTGGATGCCGATACCTTTTTGGATTCGGACAACTATATAGAGCGCACAGTGCAGGAGCTCTATCAGGGAGCAGGTATCGCCAGTGCCTGCGGTACGATCATGCCGATGCGCGACAAAGATAGACGAAGAATGCTTGAGACCGAAGAGATCAGGAAGTTTCAAGAGTGCTTCCATGACGCGCATATGCTGCCGAAGCAGGATCTGTTCCACATCGTAATGCGCCGTTTAAGCAACATCTATCGGGATGTGCTCTACGTCTTTTTGCAAAAGTTTGTCTATCACGGGCAGATGGTCTTTTTCGGTTCCATCACAAATCCGGTGGGGTGTGCTGTGGCATATCGTCGCAAGTATGTTGAGAAGCTGTTTGATCAGTATGAACCGATATTTGGCGATGACTTGACCAACTCTGAAGATATTTTTATCGGTTTTGCGATGCTTAAACATGGCTATCGCAATATTCAGTTAATGGATGTCTATGCCAGGTCGCAGGAACCGGAAGCAGAACATCTGCCGCATGAGATCTACCTCTGGTCCTCATCGTTTTTTCAGAGCTGTTACTATTTTGATGACCTGGTGCGTAGCCCTTTGAAGTCGTTCAAACGTTACCGTATGCATCGTAAGATGGAGAGAGAACATGGTGAAGAGATACGACAAAAACGCAAGATCGCTGAACCCTACCGTCAAGCATTCGGCGATCATGTAACAACCCAGTACGGCCGTCCGATGGGGTGGGTTATCTTTATGTCACTGATTGAAAAGACATTCTTCCCTGCGGCACTGTTGATCATGATCATACTGCAGTTATGGGAACCGCTGTTGCTAACATTTGCTATTGAGACCCTGATCTCGGTCGGTATCCTGACCGCGATCAGTAAAGGAGAGCGATGGCGCTACTTTTTAAAAGGCATTGTGGCAACACCGATGCGCTATGCAAGTGTCATGTATGACCTCGTTACGATGATGCGTTTTGCTAAAGATATCTGGTTCGGAAAAAAAGAAGGATGGCGAAAATGAGACTACTCTTACTAGTATTGATTACAACCGCTATTAGTTTTTGTGCGCAGGGGGATATCCCTTATACAGGGTTAAAAGCGGAGATGGACAAACGTTGGAATGATGCTGCAAACGTCTATGAAGATGCCGTCTGGAATGATCCCTCCCGTGTTGATCTTTATTTGAGACTGGCAGACATCTACAGCTTGGAAAAAGAGTATGAAAAAGCATCAGATACCCTCAGACGAGCGATCGAAGTCGCACCGGAGAGGGTTGAGCTTTACGTGAAGCTCTCTGATGTCTATGCTGTTGACAACAAACCGGACAAAGCCCTGCAGGCGATCGAATCAGCACTGCGTCTTGAGCCGGAGAACAGAGAGATATTGATGGCGCATGCCAAGATCGCCAACTGGACGAAACGACCGAAACTGGCCATAGGGAGTCTTGAAAAGATCCTGGAGCAGGACCCAAACGACAAAGAGGCCCGACTGCTGCTTGCAAAGTCGCAAGAGTGGGCTAAAGAGCTGGATGATGCGATTGATGAATACCGGATCTATCTGGAAAAAAACCCTGATGATCTAAAGGTGCGTCTGGACCTTGCCCAGATCCAATATATTGTTGATGACGTCAACGGTTCGAATGCAACTATGGAGGCTGTGTTTGATGATGTGTTTAAAGAGAAGCCTGCTATTGGATTGGATCAGCATGATCAAGGTACGCAAGAGATCCCTGTTCTTTTATACCACTGTATTGGAAAAACAGCGCCTAACAGTTATTGGGTCACCGAAGATGAGTTTTCGTCACAGATGCAGTTTCTTAAAGAGGAGGGGTACGAGTCAATTTCGACAAATGCGCTGGATGATGGCACGCGCCTTCCAAAAAAACCGGTCCTGATTACCTTTGACGACGGTTGTCAGAACCTCTACACACAAGCTTATCCCATCTTAAAAGAGAATGGGCTTTTTGCTGAGATATACCTGATCAGCGATGCGATGGCTGAGACAGATGCTGAACGCAAACAGAGCAGTACAGAGCAGTTTGGTGAGATGGGCAAGTCCTCCGTGACAACCTACCTGACCTGGCCGGAAATCAAAGAGATGGCTGACAACGGTATGGTCTTCGGTTCGCACTCAAAATCGCATCGTATGATGGTAGAGCTCAGTAAAGAAGATATCGCGTACGAACTGATGTATTCCAAACTCGCGATCTATGCGAATACTGGTGTGACAGTGAAGAGTTTTGCCTACCCGTTTGGCAACGGCAACACGAGTGCTTCGATACACAAAATGCTGAGAAAGTATGGTTTCAGCAAGGCTATGGCGGCAGAGGGAGGCCTGGAACCGCTCAAAGATACAGATATGCTGAACATATCCCGTATCGAGGTCTACGGGGCGCATCCGAGCATCGATCCTAATAGCAAAGGGGTCTCGGTTACGCTTGATCCGTCACGTCCGGCAGATCAGTTCAGTGCCAAACTCGATCCATCCGATGCAGAACGTTTTTTCGAAGAGTCTAATAGGTATACGGCAGCCGGAGAGTTGCAAAAAGCCCTTGCCTCGATCGATGAATCGGTTCGACTCGAACCGAACAATATCCGCTATCTTGGTACAAGACTGCATGCTGCTGGTGCCGCTAAAAATGTCAGCAAGGCACTTGATAGTGCGGAGAGGATATATCAACTGGATCCGGAAAACACCAGCAATGTACTTGAACTGGCCAGGACCATGGTATGGGAGAACGACCTGAACGGCGCGGCGCGTTATTATGCCTACTATCATGAAAGACACCCTAAAGACCAGGAGGTCTATATTGAGTACGCACAGGTCCAGATGTGGCGAGGTGATTATGACGCGGCAATCGATATACTTGAAGCGTATAAAACAATGTTCGGCAGTGATGACAGCTATACCATCACCAAAGCGGACGCATTGGCCTGGGCAAACCGTCCAAGCCGTTCATTTGAACTGCTTGGGCCGATTTTAGAAAAAAGTCCGGATGATTATAATGCCAACTACATCAACACCGTAGCGCTTTATAATCACAGAGAGCCGATCGCAGCCGTAGAGAGTCTTGAAAAGGTTGAGAAGATCGCACCGGAGGCCAACGAGAACAGCTTTTTACGGAAGTATGTCACGACCTCGTCACGGACCTCCGTCACAGGCGGGTTGGAGTATCGATTCGATTCAGATAAGGTTAGTATCGCTTCGGCAGTCCTCGGCGGAGAGTACTATTTTACACCCGCAACCAATATCTATGCGCTTGGTCGTATCGATTATCTTCATGTGACAGGTCCTAACACGGCTGCTTTTGGTACAAAAGCACTCCACAGCGCCTTGCGGGTCGGTGTGTCACACCGATTTTCATCGCTGCTGAAGGCCGGTGCCTATATCGGAGCGGCCAAAGCCGAAAGCAACAGCGATGCTGTTTATGGGGCAAGTCTGTCGCTGGTACCGCATGATCAGCTTTCCCTCTCTATGACCTATGATCACCGCTATTTTGTGGTCACGCCAAGAACAGTAGAGTTGGGGATTACAGATGATGCATTGAGGGCTGGCCTGCACTGGGATCAGACACTGCTCTGGTATGCTGACCTTTTAGGCGGGTATGATGTGATGTCTGATAACAACAACCGCTGGAATGCCGATCTTTCAGAGATGAGGAAAATGCTGCGATCACAATACTGGAACATAGATGCCGGCGTCACTGCATTGTTATACGGCTATGACGATGAGCTGATCGGCGCTGACGACGGGTATTATGCACCGGAGCTCTATCAGGGGTATTACCTTACAGGAAGCTTCAATCGGGTTTTGAGCGGTGATGACAGCCTTAACCTTCTGGTCAATGCCGGTGTATTCAAAGATAACAACATGGACAATTTTGAAATAGGGGGCAGCCTCTATCTTGAAGGACTGTTCGGAATCTATCGTGATTGGATGTTCAAGGCGAGTGCCGGTGTGGATTACAGTGGCCGATATTATGATGAGTCCTACAGAGGTGCCTCACTGCAGCTGTATGTGACCAAGCGCTTTTAATGCTTGGGCTGATAGCCACTTTCATCCTATGTGATCAGGAGTGTTACAGCAAGCGCTGGAGCGCTTCTTGATGAGAATGGGTATTTGATAGAACTGAAAGGCATTCCGCCGCAAGCGCAGCGTGATTTCTAGCCTCAGCGAATACTTTTAATGAGGTGAAAATAGTCTGGGTTACTGGCGTTGTAATAGGGTTTGATAATCGCATTTTGATATCCTTGCGACTGCTCGATCGAGACGATCTTACCCACTTTGAGACCGGGGAAAAAGAGATGGTCAAGTCCTGAGGTCTGGACTTCGTCCCCCTCTTTGATCTGGATCCATGTCGGGATGAACTCAACGATCAACTCTTTTGTGTTCAGACCGTGTACAATGCCCGGGGCTTTGTTCTCGCCGACATAAACGGCATAAGAGCTTTTTAACGCACCGTTTAAAAGTGCCATCGGACGGTCATTTTTCATCACGACAATACCGGCGACATTCTCTTTATGCACCAACCCATAGACTTTGGAGCTGTCAAATGCCGGCGTATCTATCCAGACTTTGTTGATATCGCCGAATTTGACATAGGAGATCGTGCGGACCAGTTCGATCTCCGGTTTTACTTTGAACGAAGAGTTGTTTTCGACAAAGAGGGCATTGAGTTCGGTTGCGACCTGGTGGAGCAGCAGATGGCTCTCTTCATAGAGCGCAAGTTTTTCACGCAGCGCGATGATGGTGTCTTGTTGTGCGAAGTGTTCGTCATAGCTTTTACCAATAGCGGACGTGGTGTTGTGATAGGTGCTTTTGATCGTGTTGGTGAGGGAGAGAATAGGGCTCTGAAGCCCTGTTGAAAAGAACATTGTAACACTGAAGATGGCTACAAAGAGTAAAAAAACGCCTAGGACTTCTCTGTTCATCTATTATTCGTCAAACAGCTCTTGAAGTAGATCGATCTCATCAAGTGCTTTTCCTGTTCCTTTTGCAACCGCTAAAAGCGGCTCGTCTGCAACATAGACAGGGATACGGATGATGTCCGAGAGGTATTTGTCAAGCTGACGGATCAAGGCACCGCCACCTGTCAATGCAACACCGTGGTTCACGATATCACCAGCCAGGTCAGGCGGCATCTGTTCAAGCACGTCACGCAAGGCTTCAGCGATCTCTTTAAGCGGCTCTTCCATCGCTTCTCTGGCATCTTCGCTTGAGAGCGTGATAGAGCTAAGAAGACCTTCGACCTGATCACGACCGGTGATCGTGTAGCTAAGCGGCTCATCTAGTTCGACTGCCGTACCGATAGAGATCTTGATCTCTTCAGCGACACGTTCACCGACCAAAAGGTTGTATTTACGACGAATGTAGTTAATAATGGCCAAATCGATCTTGTCCCCGGCGACACGGATAGATTTGGAGAGCACCAGACCGCCGAGAGAGACGACACCGATCTCGGTCGTACCGCCTCCGATGTCAACGACAAGGTGACCTTGCGGCTCGCGGATGTCAATGCCTGCACCGATAGCTGCAGCCATCGGCTCTTCGATCAGGAACACCTCGCGGGCACCGGCTGAAAGGGCTGATTCACGTACCGCTTTACGCTCAACCTGCGTCAGTCCGTAAGGGACACAGATGATGATACGGGGACTGATCAGTGCCTTACGTCCATGAGCTTTTTCGATAAACTTGCGGATCATCTTTTCTGTCATATCAAAGTCAGCGATGACCCCGTCTCTCATCGGACGGATCGCTTTGATATTTCCAGGGGTTTTACCCACCATATCCTTTGCTTCATGACCAACGGCTAGGACCTTCGTCTGACCGTATTTTTCATTTTTAACGGCGACAACAGAAGGTTCGTTAATGATAACCCCGTGCCCTTTAGCGATGACGAGTGTGTTGGCTGTTCCAAGGTCGATTGCGAGGTCACTCGAGAAAAGACCGATGAGTTTGTTAAAAATCATTTTTTATATTCCTATGCGCTTTTTTGTTTGCTTTTTTTAATATAGAGAGGCTTTTCACCGTTGTCGATTACCTCTTTTGTGATGACAACCTCATAGCCGCTGTACTCCGGCAGAGTATACATGATATCGATCATACTCTCTTCCATGATGGCACGGATACCGCGGGCACCGGTTTTACGCGCGATCGCTTTTGCCGCAACGGCTAATAGTGCATCCTCTTCAAAGGTGAGTTCGACATCATCGATCGCAAACAGTTTTTTGTACTGTTTGACCAGCGAGTTTTTAGGTTCCGTCAAAATGCGGACCATATCCTCTTCGTTGATCTCATTGAGTGATGCAATGATCGGCAGTCGGCCGATAAGCTCAGGGATCAGGCCGTAATGGACCAGATCATCAGGTTCGACCATGTCGAGTGTCGGTTTCTGCTCATCTTTAGACTTTTTCTCTTGCCCGAATCCAAGGATATTCTCACCCTGCTTGCGTTTCAGGATATCCTGCATGCCGTCAAAGGCACCGCCGCAGATAAAGAGTATGCCTGATGTGTCCATCTGTACAAACTCCTGGTTAGGGTGTTTGCGACCGCCTTTTGGCGGCAGGTTGACCTGAGCACCTTCAATGATCTTAAGTAGTGCCTGCTGTACCCCTTCGCCCGAGACATCACGCGTGATCGAACGGTTTTCACTCATGCGGGCGATCTTGTCGACTTCGTCAATAAAGACGATCCCCTGCTGGGCACGTTCGACATCACCGTCGGCAGCCTGCAGAAGTTTCGTCAGAATGTTCTCGACATCTTCGCCGACATAACCTGCTTCGGTCAGAGATGTTGCATCGGCAATCGCAATCGGTACATTCAATACACGTGCGATCGTCTGTGCCATAAGTGTCTTGCCTGAACCGGTCGGTCCGATAAGCAGGATGTTGGACTTGGCGATCTCAGTGTTGTCATCTTCGACCAGCGATGTTTTGAAAATGCGCTTATAGTGGTTGTATACGGCTACAGAAAGCAGTTTCCTGGCATTCTCCTGACCGATGACATATTCACCCAAAAAGGCATTGAGCTCTTTTGGGGTCATCAGTTTTGTCGTTGCATCGACCAGTGCCTGCTCTTTTTCCGTTACATCACCCTGGTTGTCGCCAAACATGATCTTGTACGCAGAGTAGACACAGTTCTTACAAATGTAAACACTGTTTCCCGCTATTAGGGGATTCGCTTCGCTCTCTTGTGCATTACAGAAACTGCAGTTACGATGGTCGCTCATATGTTTTTCCTTTCAAACGGAATCCCGCGTTTAGTGTTGCTGATAAATTCGCAAAGATTCTTGACATAGCGGTTATCCGTTGATTCAAGAAGTTCAAGTGCAACATCCTGAAGCGGACGGCCCAGCTCAAACAGCTCTTTATAGGCTGATTTCAGCGCATTGATATCGTCGCGTTCAAGATGGCGGCGCAGACCAGTCAGGTTGAGGCCCCGCAATGTTGCCCGATTCCCTTCTGCCATACAGTACGGTGGTACATCTTGTGAGAGTGCAGATGCCCCGCCGACCATAGCGAAGTCACCGATCTTGACAAATTGATGGATCGGTGTCATGCCGCCGATAACGGCACCGTTGCCCATCTCCACATGGCCTGCCAGTGTCGCGGCATTGGCCAGGATACAGTTGTCACCGATAATGACGTCATGACCAAGGTGAACATAGCCCATAAAAAGGTTGTTGTTACCGACTTTTGTAATGCTTCCGCCCCCTTCGGTACCCGGGTTGAACAGAGTGAACTCACGGATGGTGTTGTTGTCACCGATGACAAGTTCAACGTCCTCACCATGAAACTTCAGATCCTGCGGGATCGAACCGAGAACAGCGTGTGAAAAGATACGGTTGTTTTTCCCAATGGTCGTTTTACCGTAGATACAGGCACCGTGTGCGATGGTCGTTCCATCACCAATCGTCGCCTGAGCTGAGATAAAACAGTGCGGGGCGATCTCGACATTTTCACCGATAACAGCGCCATCCTCGATAATGGCCAAAGGGGAAATCATACTCACATCAAACCTTATTTGTCGACTACCATAGCTTTAAGTTCCGCTTCCGATACCAGCTGGTCATCGACATACGCTTCACCGTTAAGCATCCAGATCGCGCCTTTTTGCTTTATGACGCTTACACGGTACTCCAAACGGTCACCTGGGCGGACCGGTTTACGGAATTTCGCGTTGTCAATACTCATGAAATAGACGACTTTCTCTTTGACCTCTTCTTTGCTCAGGTCCATACTCTGAAATGCCAAAAGACCGCCTGCCTGCGCAAGGCCTTCCAAGATCATAACACCAGGGTAGATCGGGTGACCCGGAAAATGCCCTTCAAAGACCGGCTCGCTGATACTGACATTTTTAAATGCGACAATGTTATCACCTTTATCCAGTGAAACAACTCTGTCTACGAGTAAAAACGGGTAACGGTGTGGTAGGATCTCTTGTATTTCGACGACGTCCATCATATATAAAACCTTTGCTATTGGGCACGACTGCAACCTAAGTAGTCGCAGAACGTTAAGCCATGTAAAATTAATGGCTTATTTTATCCAAAAATCTGTTAAGGAAGCATAATCCGCTGAAAATAGGCTTGAAGAAGGTGTTTAGTCAGAGAAAAGTGTCACCGTTTGACTAAGATCTCTTTTGTGTCGTCATAGGTCTTGGCGTCAAGGTGAAGCGTCAGTTTTCCTTCGGGAATATGATCGACGACGATGAGCGGCGAGAGGCTGTATGGCACTGGCAGTAGATGCTGACGTACTTTCAGTTCTACATCCATACCGGGTGCATTGAAAATAAGTTCGTTGATTGTTGAGAAATGGGTCCCTGTCAGTGCATTGAAATGCGCCAGTGTAATAAAACAGACCTCTTCGCGATTCATATAATGAACGTTGTCGATCGAATATTCGATCTTGCCTTGTGCCCGTTTGCGAGGCAGATAGGAGTAGGCCAGGGCGTGGGCCGGAATGACCTGGGTTTTGCCTTTGAGCAGCGTGCATGAGAACTGGCGGTAGTTAAGAAATTTTTGACGGACGATCTTGTAGTCAATGCCCTCATCTTCAAACTGCATCCGTTTTTCATACATGGCCAGCCGCTCTTCGATCGAGGCGGGTAGAACAGTGTTGGCGACAGGCGAGAACATCTCGTCCATCAGCTTGTCCTGCTGGTCGCGCTGCATGGTCAGGCCATAGATACAGCCGCAGTAATCCTGACGATAGAGCTGCTCCTCTTTGGTGACACGGCTCTGGTCCTGTGTCCCGCCATTGGCCCTGTAATCTACAGCGACGAACTCTACGCCGTTTTTTTCATAAAAAGCATCGCCGACGCGCTTGAGCTGCTCCTGCGACTTGAGCGGTGAGACCAACAGGGTCGTGGTGATCTTCTTTTCGCCGAGAGCCAGTGCTTTTTCAGCGCTGACACTAAAACGTTTGTCAAAACAGACCTCGCAGCGCGCCCCTTTTTCAGGTTCGTTCTCAAGCCCTCGGACGGCCTGCATCCAGTTTTCGAAATCGTACTCGCCTTCGAGCAGGTCGATTCCGAGTTTCTTGCAGCTTCTTTGAACATCCAAATAGCGGAGTCTGTACTCCGAATAGGGGTGAATGTTTGGATCATAAAAAAAGCCGGTCAGTTTTTCGTCGGGGAAGTCGTGCTGGAGTTTTTCTAAAAAGAAGTGAGAGTCAACGGAACAGCAGATGTGCACTAACATAGCTGTGCCTTGTCAGCAGGAGATAGGGAAAGAGAAACAGGCAAGGCGCTTTTTAGATCGACGATTTTGATGATCGGCATCCGTTTCCCTTTCACACTATCTCTTACTTGAGAACTAGCGTTCTGCCAGGATCTCTACAGACTCGATCTTGTCTTGGCCCTGAATGCTGTCAAGCACTGCCATAGACTCGGCGTCATCCGCTTCGATACCGCCAAAGACGGTATGAACACCGTCAAGGTGAGGACACGGAACAAAACAGATAAAGAACTGTGAACCGCCGGTGTTTGGACCCGCATGTGCCATGGAAAGTGTCCCTTTGACGTGACGGTGCGTGTTCTTGTCTGTCTCACATGCGATTGCATAACCAGGACCGCCTGTACCCGTACCTTGCGGACAACCACCCTGTGCCATAAAGCCCGGGATCACACGGTGAAAGCTGAGACCGTTGTAATACCCGTCGTTAGCAAGAGACGCGAAATTTGCAACAGTGTTCGGTGTTTCATCGTTGTAGAGTTTCAACCACATCACACCTTTACTTGTTGTCATTTTAGCCCATTGGAATGAGGCCATCTCTTCTGCAGAGAAGTCGAAAGTTTTAAGTTCAGTAGAACGTCCAAACATAAATTGTCCTTTTAATATTTTGTTCGAATTATAGTAGAAGAATCTTAACCACAAACAAACTTTTGCATCTAATGTGTATAATCTGCCCATGTTATCCCTACGTAAAAAAATGGCCTTGATGGGCACGCGCTACTTGAGTAGTTTTTCACTTTCGCAGGTCTATGCCTATGCCACATTTGTTGTATTGGTCTTTACCGTTATCTTCGCCTCACTGCTTATACAGAACGAGTACAAGGACTATGAAAAGCAGCTGACATCCGAGTATACGAATTTTGTTAAAGAACAGGAGTTCAGGTTAGTGCGTGCCACACGCCAGTTCGCGTCATTGATGAATTATGAGCTGCAGCACCCTTCGGACCATACCAAAGAGGCGTTAAAGCGGATCGAGCAGCTTTTCAGCGATGATGAAAACAGTTTTATACAGCTGTTTGACTCTGACGGAAAAGCACTGTTTGCGCATTCGGGCATAGAAGGGAGACTTGGAAGTATTGCCCAGCTCGAGGATGGCGCGATTATGCATTTTCAGAACATTGAACATAAGAAAACGTCGGATGCATTGGTTTATGTGCAAAAACTTGAGAAGAGCTATACACTTGTGAGCGGCAGCTATACAAAACCGGCAGAAACGTTGCTGCTAGAACGCCACAACAAGCAAAAAAGCAAGATCGTCAAGGTGGTGCTTGAGATCGTGACACTGGCGTTTATTCTGTTTGGTGTGATCTTTGGCATCAATAAGATCATCAGTGCCATCATGCAGCGCGATGTTGACACGTTTTTGCTCTTTTTTGAACGTGCCGCCCATAATGACCAGGTCATTAACTATCAACAGATCTATTTTAAAGAGTTCCGTACCATGGTCAGCTATGCCAACGAGATGCTGGAGACGATCATGCATCAAAAGCACTCTTTGGCGCAACTGAACATGTCGCTTGAAGAGAAGGTCAAAGAGAAGACCCTGGCCCTGCAAAAGAACTATGAAGAGCTGGCCCAGGCCGAACAGTTTTCACAACAGCTGCTCGCATCGCAAAAGTTATTTTTGCGCCACGCCGTTCATGAGACCAACACCCCGCTGAGCGTGATCATGACCAGCATCGATCTCTTTAGGATGCATCACGGCAAAAACAAACAGCTCTCCAAGATCGATGCGGCGGTCAAGAACATCTTCACTATCTATGATGACCTGAGTTACCTGGTCAAAAAAGATCAGGTCGAGTACCCGCGTATCGCCATCAATTTTAATGACTATCTGCAGAGCCGTATCGACTTTTTCGAGGATGTTGCCGAACAGTCACGGCTGCGATTTGATTTTATACCGTGCGAAGGCAACCCCTATATCTACTTCAATGAGACAAAACTGCAGCGTATTATCGATAACAACATTGCTAATGCGATAAAATACACACTGGTCGATGAGACGATCTATATCCGGACCCTTTTTGAACGTGTTTCAATTGTCTTTGATATTGCCAGTCGTTCTAAAAAGATCGATGACACCAATAAAGTATTAGAACCTTACTACAGAGAAGAGGGACGTTTGGAGGGATTTGGCCTCGGTCTGAACCTTGTCAAGTCGATCTGTGAAGAAGAGGATGTGACCATTGCGATCAGCTCTACTGAAGAGCTCACCCGTTTTACCTATCGTTTCAAGACGATGGCTGTGTAAGTGGAGGTGCGGATAAGATGAAGATATTTTTACTTGAAGACGAAGTGATGTTAAACGAGTCGATCGTTGAATACCTGACACTCATCGGTCATCAAGTCACCTCTTCGCTGGACGGCAGCGAAGCGATGGCAATGCTTCAGGATCAGAATTTTGACCTTCTGATCCTGGACATCAATGTCCCGGGTACGAACGGTTTGAGTCTGCTTGAGCAGCTTCATGCCAAAAAGATCCATACGCCGGCTATCTATATCAGTGCTTTGGTGGACATAGAGGATATTTCGCGTGCGTATGACCTCGGCTGTTATGACTATCTGAAAAAACCGTTTCATCTTAAAGAGCTTGCGCTTCGTATCGACAAGATCAAACTCTCAAACGAAGTCCCGCGCGTCCATCTGCGACTCTCGAAAAATTACAGTTATGATCAGGAACATAACCACCTGCTGTTCAAAGGAGAGGTGCAGGTGCTCTCTAAACGCCAGGCACAGATCATTGATCTTCTTGCCCGAAACCGCGGCCGTATCGTCGATTTTGACCAGTTCCAGAACTATGTGTGGGATGAAAACTTTGTCGACAATGCAACGATCCGTGCCGAAGTGAACCGTTTAAAGAAGGCACTGAAAGAGGACTTTATCCAGAACATTCGCTCGCAAGGCTACATGATCGATATCAAGATCTAACCACCCCGCTGCGTTTTAGAGCACTCCGCTACTTTATTATAAGCCACAACCCACCGATTTCTGTTACACAAATCCACGCTTTTCAGACAATCTGACGCGCTAAACCGCTGTAAAGCCACTTTTTTCTCTTTTGCTATGTTCATGCTACGTTTCTGTTTTACTATTGAGGCGTGAACATTTTGAAGCGGGCCTGCTTCAGAAAAAAGGATGAAAATGAAAAAAATAGTTGGTCTAGGTTTAGCATCGATTACGGCTATGACTGCGCTACAGGCTGCTGAGAATTTGAGCAGTATGTTCAGTGAAGGTCAGGCAAGTGGTCAGATCCGTGAATTTAGTATCTCCAGAAGTGTTGAAGACACACGCTCTTCGAAAAGCGACTATACACGTAAAGCAAACGCCATCGGCGGACACTTGAAATATGAAACTGCGGATTTCAAAGGTCTGTCGTTCGGTACGGCATTCTATACAACTAACGGGTTTGCACTTGATGACCCGCGAGACGACTATACGAAAGTCGATCCCACACTGTTAGGTCCGGATAACAAAAGTTATTCGATCCTCGGTGAGGCCTATCTTCAGTACAAACTAGGAAACACCGCTTTCAAAGGGGGGCGCCAAAAGCTTAACACGCCGATGGCCGGTGCGGATGATGCACGAATGCTTCCTAACCTCTTCGAAGCGTACGTTCTGAGCAACACGGATATCCCGGACACCACCCTGGTCGTCGGGCATGTGACGCGTTTTGCCCAGGGGACGTTTGGGCGTGTATATAACGGCGGTATATTGTCGGCGACTTCGGGTTACTCTGCCGTAGACTCACGCGACCAAGTGGGCGTCTTTAAAAACATGGGAGGCTATGCAGTCGGTGAAAACACGGCGGGTATCTCTGTAGCGTCTGCGACCTATACCGGTCTGAAAGATCTCAAAGTCCAGCTTTGGGACTACTACGCACACGACATTTTGAACGCGGTCTATGCGGATGTCAGCTATGGTCTTGAACTGGGAGCAATCAAACCGTTCGTAGCGGCACAAATGATCAAAGAGAACAGTGCCGGCGACAAATTGCTGGGCAATTTAGGCGGTGATGGTGAGATCGACTCACTATACTGGGGTGCAAAAGCGGGCCTGAAAGTTGAAAACTTTACCGCCTATCTTGCCTACTCTCAAACAGGCTCTAATGCAGCCGGTGACGCTGTTTATGCCAATGCGATCATTACGCCATGGGGCGGTATGCCGGCCTATACGCAGGGGATGGTGACACGTCACATGTTCCTGGCCGGTACAAAAGCCTCAAAAGCGGCCGCTGCATACAACTGGAAAACATTTGGCCCGGACCTGAACACAGTACTTTACTATGTTAACTTTGATATGGCAGAGAACAACGGCTATACAGAGAACGATGCAGGTGAAGCCGGCTTTGACATTATCTATAATACAGGGTTTGTTAAAAACCTGCAGCTTCGTCTTCGCGGGAACTTCACTTCTGACTTCTATGTGAAAGAGACGGATGCCGATGTTACGCTCAATGGTGCCGTCAGTTGGGACGAATACCGTTTTATTGTGAACTATAACTTTTAATTAGTTGCATTTTAAAGGGCAGATATTTTTTGTCCAAACGTGTTAAGCTAAGGCAGATACAATCGCCTTAGTCAATTTTAAACAAGGAGTTCTTAATGAACAAAGAACAAGTTGAAGCGATCAAAAATGATCCAAATTTTCAAGAGTTGGTGTCCAAACGCTCAAAGTTTGCATGGACGTTGACAGTGGCAATGCTGGTCGTCTACTTCGCATTTATTTTGACCATCGCATTTGACCCAAGTGTTCTGGGTACACCGTTAAGTGATGATACGGTTACAACAGTCGGTATCCCTGTCGGGATCGCTATTATTGTCTTTGCATTCGCATTGACCGGAATCTATGTTAGACGTGCTAACAGCGAGTTCGATGATCTTACGAAAAAGATCAAAGATAATGTCAAGGAGACGATGTAATGATAGCGCGTATATTTATTTTTCTAGGTCTTTCAGCGGCCATGTTATTTGCCTCAGGTGCATTGGAGGGAGAAGTTGAAAAACAGGCGCTCAATATGTCTGCGATCGTGATGTTTCTTCTTTTCGTAGGGGGTACACTGGGTATCACTTACTGGGCGGCAAAACGTACTAAAACAGCAAAAGATTTCTATACGGCCGGCGGCGGTATTACCGGTTTTCAAAACGGTATGGCGATTGCGGGCGACTATATGTCTGCGGCGTCATTCCTGGGTATTTCAGGTCTGGTCTACCTAAAAGGGTATGATGGTCTTATCTACTCTATCGGTTTCCTTGTCGGCTGGCCGATCATCCTGTTTCTTGTTGCTGAGCAGCTTCGTAACCTCGGTAAATACACCTTTGCGGACGTTGCGTCATACCGTCTTCGCCAGACGCCGATCCGTTCTCTGGCGGCGTCAGGTTCGATTGCTACGGTTATCCTCTATCTGATCGCACAGATGGTCGGTTCGGGCAAGCTTATCCAGCTTCTATTCGGTCTTCAGTATGAGGTCGCGGTTGTCCTTGTCGGTGTTCTAATGATCCTTTACGTCACCTTCGGTGGAATGCTCGCAACGACATGGGTACAGATCATTAAAGCCTTCCTGCTGCTTTCGGGTGCGACCTTTATGGCGATCGCTGTGATGGCACACTACGACTTCAGCTTCGGATCACTCTTTGCGACAGCGACAGAGATGAAAGGCATCGAGATCATGAGCCCGGGTGGACTGGTCAGTGATCCGGTATCGGCGATCTCACTTGCGATCGCATTGATGTTCGGTACGGCGGGTCTTCCGCATATCCTGATGCGTTTCTTTACGGTCGGTGATGCGAAAGAGGCGCGCAAGTCGGTTTTCTACGCAACAGGTTTCATCGGGTACTTCTATATCCTGACCTTCATCATCGGTTTCGGTGCGATCGTTATGGTCTTTAAAAACCCGGAATACCTTGACCTTGCAAAGCAGGCAGTAGAAGGCGGTTCACCGATCCTTGGCGGTAACAACATGGCAGCGATCCACCTGTCACATGCCGTGGGCGGCGACTTCTTCCTCGGCTTTATCTCGGCAGTAGCATTCGCGACGATCCTTGCGGTCGTTTCGGGTCTTACGTTGGCAGGTGCTTCTGCAATCTCGCACGACCTTTACGCTTCGGTGATCAAAAAAGGCAAAGCGGACGGTATGGCAGAGATGAAAGTCTCCAAGATGGCGACGGTTGCTCTTGGAATCGTTGCGATCATTATGGGTATCGCATTCGAGAAACAGAACATCGCGTTCGTGGTCGGTCTTGCCTTTGCTATTGCAGCGTCGGCAAACTTCCCGATCCTGTTCCTCTCTATGTTCTGGAGAAAATTGACGACGCGCGGTGCGGTTATCGGCGGTTCGTTGGGGCTTGCCACGGCAGTCATGCTGGTTATACTCGGCCCGATCGTCTGGGTGCAGATCTTTGGTAATGCCGAAGCGATCTTCCCGTATAAATATCCGGCGCTCTTCTCGGTGGCGGTCTCGTTCATCGGTATCTGGTTCTTCTCAATCACCGACAAATCAGATGGTGCGGCGAAAGAGCAAGAAGCGTTCGAAGCGCAGTATATCCGTGCTCAAACGGGTATCGGGGCAGAAGGCGCAGTTGACCACTAGTGCCTTTTTGAGGGAAGTCCGGTGTTGCTGCACCGGAGCTGTTTTGCAAAAGAGCATTTACTGCTCTTTTGCAGTAAAATAGATTGTAATTAAAGAGGGAGACGTTTTGAGTAAGTATGATCAACAGCAACTTCTGGCATCGATACACCCGTTCGATCTGCTTGACAGTCGTGTTATTGCTCATCTCAGCACGCAGATGGATATCGCCTATTATCCGAAAGAGACAACGTTGATCTCCCCTACGCTTGGCAGCGATTCGCTCTATATCATCATCAAAGGCAATGTCCACGAGTATATCGACGATGAACTCCACAATGTCTACGGTGAGATGGACAGTTTCGATGCCAACACCCTTATCTACAACGACACAAAATCCAGGTTTGTAGTTCAAGAAGACCTTATCTGCTACTTGCTGAGCAAAGAGGTTTTCTTAAATCTCATACAGGACTATCCGCCGTTTCAGAACTACTATATGCAGGATTTTATCGCCAAACAC
>JBFFUI010000017.1:0-40561 GCA_041571435.1 Sulfurimonadaceae bacterium
GATTTCAAAGATGATGCTATCCGTGACACAGACAAGTTTGAGATGCGCCGTGCCTACGTGCAGATCAAAGCCTATCTTCTTGATGATCCTAAATCATACTTCCGCGTGACACTGGACATGGAGCATGTGACCAGCGATGCGACAGCCGGTGACTACAACGTCCGTTTCAAGTATGCTTACCTCTACCTGAACGAGATCCTGCCATATACAGGCGTCGAACTGGGTATGGCACACCGTCCGTGGATCGATTATGAAGAGCATAACTCATGGTTCTACCGTGACACGCACTGGACCTTCACAGAAGCGGATAACTCGGCAAAACTCTCCAACTCTGCAGACCTTGGTTTCAACTTCAAGACAGAGACGAAGTACTTCGGCAGTGAAGTTGGTCTCTTTACGGGTGAAGGGTACCACAACGTCGAAGACGGTAAAGGCATCTCTTTGGAGTGGCGTGCAACGGCGCACCTTCTTGGTACAAAGGGTAAAGACAAGCAGACGACGACAACCTACTGGGATGCGTCGTTCTTCGGTCAGTACAACATGGCCAACAACAAATATAAGCAAGCTGGCGTAAACCAGGATTTAGTCTGGGGCGGTCTACATACGGTCTTCAATATGCCGTCGTTAATGGTCGCAGCACAGTACATCAAGTCTCAGGACACGATCGATGGGCCTGTTGTATACAGCAAGGCAGGTGAAGGGTATAATGCTCATGCCGTCTACCGTTTCGGTGATGCAAAACAGTTCCGTGTCATCGGCCGCTACGATGCATGGACACCTGAAGAAAAATATGGTGCAACTAACGAAACGTTGACAAAGCACACTTACTACGGCGGTGTTGTTTGGCAGCAGAACAAAAACGTTCAATGGGTAGCAAACGTACTTACCTATGACAATGATGTGGCGGTAGATGGTACTCAAGCCAGCGGTGCACAGGATAACTCGAACAACTACATGCTAACAACACAAATCTCTTTCTAAGAGAGATCTTCTCCGATGCCTTCGGGCATCACCCCTCTTACACACACGTTATCCATCATTTTTCTATCTTATAATGACAACAGTGTCACACAGTTGCGACCGCCCTCTTTAGATGTGTAAAGTGCTCTATCGACACGGTTTATGATGGTGCTAGGTGTATCGCCATGTACCCATTGGGTCACTCCGAAACTGCAGGTTACGGTCTGCTTGATCCCGTTGCAATTGAACTGGATATCCTCTTTGAGTCTGTTGGCCAGCCCCTCTGCACTCTCCGCACTGAGGTTTGGACAGATGACCAGAAACTCTTCACCGCCCCAGCGTCCTACGGCGTCTACATCGCGGACGTTTGTCCTGAGGTTGGCTGCGATCTGCATAATAACTTTGTCGCCTATAGGGTGGCCGTACTCGTCATTGATCCGTTTGAAAAAATCAATATCGATAAGAATCAGACTGAAGGTCTCTCCGTCATGTTCGGCATGTTCGCAGGCGGTATGCAGCAGCTCTTCGGTCTTGCGGCGGTTATAGAGCCTTGAGAGCGCATCCGTTCCCGAGATGTAACGCAGTTCCCTGTTCTTGTCATGCAGCTCTGTCTGGGTGGACTTGAGAATCTTGAGCGTTTTGGAGAGTTCAATGTTCTGCTTTTCAAGAAGGACTTTGTCAATGGCTTTTTCGACAAGGGTGCGGTAGATCTTTGAGATGTAGAGTGCGATGCCGATAAAGACAGTTAAAAAGACCATTTTAATTATGATATTGCTCAGAGCTACCTTGGGTGTCGTAAAGGATTCGGTGATGGTACCAAACTCTATGGTCTGGTTGGTAACTGCCAAAACGATGATGATGAGATAGGAGAGGAGGCTCAGAAGACCTGTGATTAATGTCAGCTTGGGCGAAAAGCGGATGGTGGCAAGACCGATCCATAAAAAATAGAACAAAAAAGCCTCTGTTTTAAACGTACGGTAGGTGCCGATCGTGTAGATAAAGAGAGAGAGCAGGATAACATCGATGCTCACAGAGAGGTACTTCAACCATCGGTGATGGCGGCCGTTACCTGTGAGAACAAAGACGAAAAAGACATAGAGAAAATTAAAGAAGGCGGCACTCATGATAAAAAGGAATGAGGTTTCGGGTATCTCTTTTTTTATGGCAAAAGCGGCACCTATGTATATGAACGTAAAGAAGAAGCGCGCCAGGTTGGCATATTTTTCACTGCGCATCTCTTCCTGGATAAAAAGTTCCGATATCGATGGTGCGGTATCGACCGGTATTGAAGATTTCATGCTCCATTATACTATACAATAGTATTAATATATAACCATTCCTAATTTTATATGTTTCAGTTCTGTAATATTTCGGGAATCTAAAAGGCTTTGTCGGTGGTCAAAAGAGAGGGAAAAGCGTCGGGGTTTATCCCTAGAATCCAAATGATTTTCTGAAGCGTTCCTCTTCGAGACTCTTTTTCGGTTCCTCTTTGTCGGCAGATGACGGCGCAAACTCTTTTATCATGATAACGGATTTTGATCCTGCTGTATCGCACTTCTTGGAGGCTTTCTGTTTCTCAAAACCAAGTCTCTCAAAAAATGTGATAGCGTCGTCCTCCTCGCGCACCGAGAGCGACATCTTCGGATAGAGCTTTGCGACCTCCGTAAAGAGCTGCTCCATCAGCTTCGTGCCCAGACCCTGATTGCGGTACTCCGGCAAAACGGCAAGAGAGAGTTCGGGTGTTGCGTTGTCGACATAGCCGAAGCCGTTAAGGAGCATGCGGACCCATGCCCCGCCCGCCACTTTATGATCGACAATCGCATAGACGCCGATGTCACCGTTATAGTTGCCGTAGTTACGGACGTACTGTTCAAGTTCAGGATGATCGGAGAGCGTCTCACCGGTTTCGTCCAGATGGGCAGCATAATGCAGCAGCTCTTTAACGATAAAGCCTTCGGAAGAGCGTAAAAAATAGAGTTCGGTTTTCATGGAGGAATTATACCTTTTTATCGGTGTTGTTTTTTAGACAAACTTCGCTGTTTTATAAGTGGATGATTACATGGTACAATTGTCGATAATGAACAAGAAGATAGGAAAAGATGAACAACATAGCGATTTTATGCTCTGGCGGCGATGTTTCGGGCATGAACCCCGCCATCAAACACTTTGTCGAATACAGCCTGGCAAAAGGGCTTAAGCCCTTTTTGGTCTATGACGGGTTCGAAGGCCTTATCGATAACAAGATCGTTAGTGCGGGTTATACCGATGTGAGCGGTATCATCAACCGCGGCGGGACAAAGATCGGATCGGCCCGGTCTCAACGCTTTTTTGACCCGGAGTTTCGAAAGCAGGCCAAAGCTAACCTGGACAGTCATGGTATAGACAAACTGGTGGTCCTGGGCGGTGACGGCAGCTTCCGCGGTATGGAACTTTTCTACAAAGAGCACGGGATTGCCTTCACGGGGATCCCGTCGACGATCGATAACGACATCGTGGGGACCGATTACTGCCTGGGCGTTGACACGGCGCTCAACATCATACGTGAAGCACTCGATGCCATCCGTGATACTGCGGCTTCGTTCAAGCGGGCTTTCGTGGTCGAGACGATGGGACGTGATTGCGGCTATCTGGCACTGGTATCGGGACTTACCTCCGGGGCGGAGCTCTGTCTGATCCCGGAGATCCCGTACGACCTGAGCCATTATGAAACGAGGTTCAAGCAGGATCTCGCCGAAGGACGCCGTTATTTTCTGGCAGTCGTATCGGAGGGGATCAAAGAGGATTCAGAAGCAATCGCAGCGTGGTTTGAAGAGAAGATCGGCGTCGAATCACGGGTAACGGTTCTCGGACATATCCAGCGCGGGGGCAACCCGAGCAGCAGAGACCGTTTGATGGCCTACCGCTTTGTCAACTTCGGGATCGACGGTCTATTGGCGGGCGAGAGAGACAAGATCAGCTGCTATAACAACAGCCGTTTTAACTACAAATCGATAGCGGATGTCGCCAACAAGGTGCATGAGATCGAGCCGTCGCTGCTCAAGCTTGCCAGTGCCTGCCTGACCTGTGCAAAAGAGGCTTAAAGAGCAACCTCTCTGAAGTCGCTGCGGGTATTTGGTATGGGTCTGTTCGAGATGCCGCGCAGGCTGTAGACAAAAGAGATCTTCGGTCTGTCGGTGGTGTTTTTGTTGGCGTAGTGCAGCGTCTTGGCATGAAACAGTACGACGTCGCCTTTTTGCAGGTTGAAATGAACGCGATTGGCGATGATCGCCTGGTTTTGCGGCAGATCGTCTCTGAAAGCGGACTGTTCGTCAAACTGCTCGGGTGAGAATGTCATCTTATGGGTGCCGGGTATAAACTCCAGCAGACCGTTTTCAAGGAACTCGTCATCCAGGCTGAGCCAGACGCTCAGGAGATTGTCGTTTTCGTAGTGCCAGTAACGGATATCCTGGTGCCAGGTCGTCACAGAGCTGATGTGCGGAAGCTTGGTCATGATGGAGTTGTGGTGCGCAAGCAGCAAAACAGGCGGTTCGCCCAGTAGCTGTTCTAACATAGACCGTATTTCCGGGTTGGTCATCCACTGTGCGAAGAGCGGCTCTCTGTCATAGACCTGACGCAGACGGCGTGTGGTCTTGGAGTCGCACTCTTTTTGCAGGTACTCCTCTTCACTCTCGATCGGTTCGATCTGTTCATAGAGATGTTTTGCCGCAAGTTGGTGGATCTCATCGCAGAGCTGATGGCTGGCAAACTGTTTCAATAGAAGAAAGCCGTTGGTATGAAAGTCGTTGATCTGCTGGGTCGTTAGTTTCATGTCTGCCCTTATGTAATCCAGCATTTTCTCACTCATGGCATTAAGATAAGCTAAAACGCGTTTGTTTGTCACCTCTGCTTTTTATCTTTTATAACGGCATTCGGTATAATCACTCCTATGAATGTGAAAAGCAATATATGGTTTGAGAACGACAACAACGGGTTTTTTGGCAAGGGCCGTATCGAACTCCTGGAACAGATAGCGACGCACGGTTCCATCTCTGCTGCAGCCAAAGCGATGAAGATGAGCTATAAAGCCGCTTGGGATGCGGTCAATGAGATGAACAACCTCTCTGACGCACCGATCGTACAGCGTGAAACCGGCGGCAAAGGCGGCGGGGGTACGGTACTGACCGAAAAAGGACGTTCGACGATCGCGCTTTACAAAGAGCTTGAGACGATGCAGGAGCACTTCTGGGCGTCGCTTGAAAATGTGAGCAGTGATGTCACTCAGCTCGCGGCATTCGCGAACCGCATGACATTGCGTACCAGTGCGAGAAACCAGTTACTGGGAAGTGTGAGTGCCATAACAAAAAGCCCCCTTGGCGCAGATGTGACCCTGCAGCTCTCTGGCGGCGAAGAGGTCCATGTTGCGATTACACGGCGCAGTCTTGAAGAGATGGCGATCGAGAAGGGTACGTCACTGTTCGTGATCTTAAAGTCCTCCTGGATCACCCTTTGCAAAGAGCGTGAAGAGGGCAAGAGCAATACGCTCCCTTGCCGTCTGGATGAAGTCTTGAGCGACTCGACATCGGTCGAAGTGACCGCTACGCTCGAAGGGGGCAACACGCTGACGATCGCCATGAAGCCTGAATCTTTCGAGGCACTTGGACTTCATGAAGGTGATCAGGCCTGGGCCTGTTTCGAAGCGTCAAATGCACTGCTCGCGATCTAGTATTGATGCAGTACCAAAAAGTGACAAAACGTAACATTTTCGTTATATATATGTAGATATAACGATAGGAAGGATGAAACCGTTGTATTTTTTTTTACATAACGATAGAATCACTCTTGCATTTAGCAGTGCAATGGCGGGATACATTTTATCGTTGTATATGATTATATATAACGGTTAGACCCTGTCCCTTAAGATACAAGGAGAGAGAATGAGACATCAGCTTGGAAGCATCGCTCTGACATGCAGTATTCTGGTATTGTCAACGAGCCTGTGCAGTGCCGACGAAGCACCAAAGCGAACACTGAAGACAAACTATCAGGAGGTGTATAACCTGACACCGGGGGCAGTGGACAGTTTTACAGCGTTGTTTTCAGAGGGGATGTTCTACGGGCGCCTGCGTTCAAACACCTTTTACTTCAATTATGAGACCGAGGCTGCCGGGAATTCACATCTTATCAGCGGCCTTGGCGGTTCCCTGATCTATAAAAGTGCGACATTAAACGATATCGATATGGGTGGGGCCCTCTACTATTCGCGTGCATTTTTCAAGAGCAGCGATGACCCGGTCGATGCGTTGAAACCGGGTAAAGATGTACTGAGCCGTTATGACTATGTCAGTACCGGCAACAAATCGATGGGCGTCCTGGGCCAGGCTTACCTGCGTTACCGCGGCATCCCGGAGACTGAGATAATCGCCGGGCGTCAGCTGGTGGAGACCTTCTACACCAAGTCCAATGACACCAAGATGGTCCCCAATACGTTCGACGGCCTCGTCGTCGAGACAACAGCGCTCCCGGATACGGGGATCAAGCTGGCCTACCTTTATGAGCAGAAACTGCGCGACCATACGCAGGCACACTCAGTGCTGGTGTACGGGGATGCCAACTCTTCGTCATCAGTACGGCCGGAGTGGAGCGAAAATGACGACTCTGCGATGCACAAAGGGCTCACCTATACCCGTCTGGAGGCAGCCGGCGTCAGCACAAAAGCACCTTTGATCGTCGGTGACCTGCACAACACATCGATTACAAACCTGAAGATCGACGCGTCATTTTATGCGGTCCCGGAAATGCTGTCGGAGGTGATGGGCGAGGTTAATTACAAGATCGGCTTTGGTGATCTCTCGCTGACGCCGGGCGTGCGCTATATCAAACAGTTTGACAATGGCGCCGGTGCGATCGGTGGGGCCGCCTATAATGGCCGTGCTGCCGCTGATTATGTTGATCCTACTACAAAAGGGACACAACCAGCGAATCGCGATGCTTATACAAACCCAGATAGTTTGAATTCACAAATGGTGGCAGCCCGCCTGGTCGGTGCCTATTCGAATTATAAGCTGAACCTCGGCTACACCCAGATCTTTGATGAGGCGGACCTTGTCACGCCGTGGCGCGGTTTTCCGACTTCGGGCTACACCCGTTCGATGGGGATCTATAACTGGATGGCCAATACAAAAAGCTACCGTATTGAACTGCAGCGAAATGCCAGCAACAGCGGGATCTATAAGGATCTCTTCGTACAGGCATCGTTCTTGCATGTGGATGCGGATGAGAACAAAGGGTTTTACGACATGAACTATTACTATGTCGGTTTTGTTCAGAACATTCCTGCTTTGGTTGAGTTGCAGTGGCGTCTGAGACTGGGTTATGCCGATTTATATACGGCCGATGCGGATTTCCTTGACAGCCGTTTTGAACTTAACTACCTCTTTTAACAAGGTAGAAAGATGAAAAAATCAGTATATGTCCTGCTTTTTGCGGCACTTACACTCAGTGCGGGCAAGATCAACATCGCCGTGGCAGCCAACGTCTCTTACGCGATCGACGAGTTGAAGGCAGAGTTTGCAAAGAGCCACCCCGACACCAAGGTGCAGGTGACTCTCGGCAGCAGTGGCAAGCTGACGGCACAGATCAAAAACGGTGCACCTTATGGCCTCTTTATGGCCGCCAACATGAAGTACCCGCAGGCACTATATGATGAGAAGATCGCCATTACAGAGCCGCTTGTCTATGCAGAGGGAGCGTTGGCCTATCTGAGTGTAAAACAACAGGATTTCTCCCCGGGCATCGCCTTGTTAAAAGAGGAGAAGATCAAAAAGATCGCGATTGCCAGCCCCAAAACGGCGCCGTACGGAAAAGCGGCTGTCGAAGCGATGAAAACGGCAGGCATTTACGAAAGTGTCAAGGACAAATTTGTCTTTGCCGAGTCCATCTCGCAAACCGTCTCTTATGCGGTGACAGCAGCCGATATCGGGATCATCGCAAAATCGTCACTCTACAGCGATAAGATGGCGCAGTACAAAGAGGGCGTGAACTGGTCGGCTGTGGACCCGGCGCTCTACACACCTATCAAACAGGGTGTCGTTCTGCTCAAACAGGGTGAAAAAAATAGTGAGTACAGAGCGTTTTACGACTTTATCCTCAGTCCGAAGGGAAAGATGATCCTCAAAAAATACGGGTACATTATCTGATGAACAAAATCCCAGCGACCGTCACGGCGATAGAGCGTGCCGATACCATCAATATCGTCAGCTTTGGTGTTGCGGGACAGACTATGCGCATGATGGCACTGGAGTTGGACAGAAGGCTTACAACAGGTACTGAGGTGATACTGGGTGCCAAGGCGACCAATATCGCGCTTGCAAAAGAGATCAATTCGTTGATGAGTATCTCCAATCAGCTTCCTGTCAAGGTGGAAGATGTTGACCTTGGGGTCTTGCTCTGTAGTGTCAAATTCCGGTTTGCAGGGCATCTGCTTGAAAGCATTATCACCCGCGAGTCAGCACTGAAGATGGGGCTTGACGCCGGTGATGAGATCGTGGCACTGATCAAGTCGAGCGAGCTCTCTATCGTGGAGGTGCTCTAGTGGATTTTACTGCTTTGGATCTTGAACCTTTTCTTCTTTCGTTCAAACTTGCAGCCATAACGACGGTTATACTGTTTGTTATTGCGGTGCCGATCAGCTGGTGGCTCAGCCAGACACGCTGTCGCTGTAAGCCTTTTGTCGAAGCGGTGACCTCCCTGCCGATCGTTCTGCCCCCTTCGGTTCTTGGTTTTTACATCCTTTTTGCCCTCTCGCACAACTCGCCGATAGGAGCTTGTTTTGAGGAGACCTTTGGGATCAAACTGGTCTTCAACTTTACAGGATTGGTCATTGGAAGTGTGTTTTACTCCTTTCCGTTTATGGTACAGCCACTGCAGGGCGGCTTTGAGTCTCTGAACAAAAACATGCTCGAAGCCTCCTACATCGCCGGCAAAAGCAGGCTTCAGACTCTGTGGCGCGTGGCACTGCCCAATATCAAACCGGCGGTTATAACGGCGCTCATCGTCACCTTCGCCCATACGGTGGGCGAGTTCGGTGTGGTCTTGATGGTGGGCGGCTCGATCCCGGGGGAGACGAAGGTGGCATCGGTGGCGATCTATGAGTTTGTCGAGGTGATGGATTACTCCCAGGCACACCTCTACAGCGCGATCATGGTCGTGATGAGTTTTGCGGTGTTATTGGGTGTCTATCTCTTTAACCAGCGCCATAACAGACGCATCGGAGTGCAGTAATGGTCCATATAGATATCAACAAAACTCTGCAGGGCAGTGTCGGGACGATGGTGCTGGATGTCGATATTCACATAGAGGAGCATGCTTTTGTCGCACTCGCGGGTCAGAGCGGCAGCGGCAAGACGACGCTGCTTCGGATCTTGGCAGGTCTTGAAAATTCGACAGGTGTCGTCGATGTTGACGGCGAGCTGTGGCAAGAGGGGCGGAAGGTGCTCGCACCCCAAAAACGCGGCATCGGTTTTGTATTTCAGGACTATGCGCTCTTCGCCAACATGACTGTGGAAGAGAACCTGCTCTACGTGGCCAAGGACCGGGAGCTGGCAAAACAGCTCTTGGAGATGACAGACCTCTTGGTGCTTAAAGACCGCCTGCCTTCGACGCTCAGCGGCGGTCAGAAACAGCGTGTTTCGCTCTGTCGGGCGATGATGAACCGGCCGAAACTGCTCTTGATGGATGAGCCGCTCTCAGCACTTGATCCGGCGATGCGCACCAAATTGCAGCATGACATTCTGACCCTGCACAAGGCTTTCGGAACGACGACGATCATGGTCAGCCACGATCCGAGCGAGATCTACCGTTTGGCGGACCGTGTCATTGTGCTTGATCAGGGCAAGGTGGTCCGAGAAGGGAGCCCGAAAGAGGTCCTGTTACAGACGCAGGGTTCGCAGAAGTTCTCGCTGAGAGGTGAACTGCTCGATATTGTCAAAGCCGACGTTATTCACATTGCGGTGGTCTCGATAGGTCAGCAGATCGTTGAGGTGGTACTGGATGCCGAGGAAGCGGCGACGTTTGAGATCGGTGAAGCGGTGCAGGTGAGTACGAAGGCGTTTTCGCCCTCATTAAGCAAGTTGAAACCTTCATAAGTCAGGCTGGTATACTTAAGAATAGGCAGGATAAAATAGTGCTCTTCAACAGTGTCGGGGTGTAGCTCAGTTTGGTTAGAGTACGAGTCTGGGGGACTTGGGGCCGCTGGTTCGAATCCAGTCACTCCGACCACCTGTTTTTTGTCTACAACTTTTTATCTCAATTGAATTGCTGTTTTTTTTATTTTAGGGCAACCGCGTCATAGAGCGTCTCTCTATTTGTGCCCGCTGCCGCCTTGCCTCGGTAGCAGCATCTCGCCATGCTCGCCGCCGACACGGTAGGCCTCACCGAATCCAAACGTCGCTTCTCCCGAAATAGGTGTCAAAGCATAGAGGTTGAAGCCCTGCATCTTCATTAGCATTGAGACCATCTCTTCACCGAACTTGGCCTTGAACTGTTCCATGACCGGCACAAAGGCCGTCTCCTCTCTGGGGATCAGCGTTGATGCACACTGCAGGGAGATGCGCTTGCGGGCAAAGATGTTTGATGCTTGCGATTCATCTTCAATAAACAAGAGCGAAGCCTTACCTTCACGTTTGAGGTTCGCTGCATGGGTCGCGATATCGCTTATAAAGATATAGAAACGGTGATCATGATGGACAAAGGGGGCGTAAGAGGAAAAGGGGTGACCCTCGCCGTCGATCGACCCGATGACAACACTTTCAAAGGGACGGATAAAGGGTAGAATGGTGCTGTCGGCCATCTTATGTCAGCTGCGCCGATACCGCTGAGAGGATAGCGCCGGCATTGGTAGCCTCTCCACTGTATTTTACGATACCGACACCGTAGTTCGCCATGGCAGCAGCTGTGTTTTTACAGGCGCGATTGACGACGACATACGCGCAGTCTTCAAGCACTTCACCCATTTTGAAATGCTCTTTGACATGCTCTTCATCGTCATGGTCATGTTCGCACTGGTGATTTTCGTCCGCATGTTCGTGGTCAAGGTCTGTTCTCGGGTTGGCACGCAGCTCTTCAAACGAGAACGCTTTGAACATACCGGCTCCATTAACACTGTAGATGGCAAAATAGGGCGTGTGGCCGGCATTACCGAAGAAGACAAGGGCATCGTTTTTGACTGGAATGGCAATTTTCATTTAGGATCCTTCTGTTTACTAAAATTATACCTCAAAGATATAGAGATTATATCTATAAAGGTGCAAGTGCTGGTCCAGACCATGCAGATGCGAACGACGCTAAAAGCACATCTGCCTGTCATAGTAATCGGGGTTTACTGTTAAAACTGCTACCATACCAGTATGAATTCAAAAGATGAGCAGATGCCGCACGAAGCGCTCCAAGAAAAAAAATATAAGATCCTGCAGAACCAGTTCGGACACAAAACCTTCAGGGCCCTGCAGGAAGAGGCAGTCGACACCATACTGGCGGGAAAAGACCTTCTGATGATCCTGCCGACGGGCGGCGGAAAATCGCTTTCGTATCAGCTGCCGGCACTGCTGATGGAGGGGACCACGGTCGTCGTCTCACCGCTGCTTGCCCTGATGCATGACCAGGTCCAGAGCTTGAAAGCCCAGGGGATGCGTGCCGAGATGCTCTCATCGATGCAGAGTTCGGAGGAGAGCAGTGACATCGTCCGCCGTCTCTACGCCGGAGAGATCGATTTTCTCTACCTCTCGCCTGAACGTCTTAACACTGACGGCATGCGAAATATCCTCTCACAGATAAAACTCAACTACTTCGTCATCGACGAGGCCCACTGTATCAGTGAGTGGGGTCACGAGTTCCGATCGGACTACCGGGCATTGTCACAGCTTCGTGACTACTTCCCCGATGTGCCGGTGGCCGCCTTTACGGCGACAGCGACAGAGCATGTCCGTCACGACATCGTCCGGCTGCTCCGGCTTCATGATGCGAAACTTCTTCAGGGGACAATCTTTCGTGAAAACCTTCAGATCACAGTGCGTCACCGCATCAAAGACGGGTATGACCAGCTGACGGACTTTTTGGATGACCATAAAGAGGAGAGCGGGATCGTCTACGCCTTCTCGCGCAAGAATGTCGAAGCGATTGCCCATCATCTGCAGAAAAAGGGCTATGCCGCAGCGGCCTATCATGCCGGGATGCCGAGCGAAGAGCGCAACCGGGTTTTTCACGACTTTGTCCATGATGAGGTGAAGATCATCGTCGCGACTATTGCCTTCGGCATGGGGATCGACAAGAGCAATATTCGTTTTGTCGTGCATATGTCTTTGCCGAAGACGCTGGAGAACTACTATCAGGAGATCGGACGCGCCGGGCGTGACGGTGACCATGCCGATGTGGTTCTGCTCTTCAGCGCGGGTGACAGCATCCAGCAGAAACGTTTTATCGATATGAATGACGGTGACGAGGCCTATAAAGCCCATCTGCTGCAGAAGCTGGGGACCATACAGCGTTTTTCCGGGAGTGAAAGCTGCCGTCATCAGCAGCTGGCGGCCTACTTTGATGATACACTGGAAGCCTGCGGCGACAAGTGCGACAACTGCCTGGAACCCGACCATGACAAACGTGACATCTCCACCGAGGCACAGATGCTGCTCTCGACCGTCTACAGGACGGGGCAGTCTTTCGGTAAGAACTACCTTATCGATATCCTTCGCGGCTCCCGTGAGCAGAAGATCCTTGCAAACGGTCATGATGAACTGAGCGTTTACGGTGTGGGCGAGAAACTGAGCAAAAAGCAGTGGTTTGTGGTGATCGACCGTCTTTTGGAGGTGGAAGCGCTCCATGTCAACGAGCACCAGGGGTTGATGTTAAGTGAGAGCGGGCTGCAGATCCTCAAGGGCAAACAGCCGCTTCTTATTCGTGCTGACCGTCTCAATGTCAAGAGCAAGACCGTTAAAAAAGCGGCACCGGAGGATTTCGACTACGATACCGAACTCTTTGACAGACTCCGCGCCTATCGCCATGAAATCGCACAGGAGCAGGGTGTTCCGGCCTACATCGTCTTTGGCGACAAGACCCTTAAAGAGATGGCAGCAAAACGTCCGAAGAGCAGAGATGAGATGTTACAGGTCGGGGGTATAGGTGAGGTGAAGTTCGAGCGATATGGAGAGAAGTTCCTGGTCTTTTTGCAGAGTCTCTAAAAGTAGAGACCCTCAGCAGCAACTAGTTGGTGCCGCACTTTCCTGCACCGCACTTCATCGTCTCTTTCGGCATCTTGGTGCCGCATTTACCGGCACCGCACTTCATATTGCCCTGGGCATCTACCGGGCAGTCACACGGCTTGCTAGGGTCTTTTTTGGCTGCACAGTCCGGATTCGGGCAGGTTTTGCATTTGTCGCACCCTTTTGGTGTCATATCTTTCGTCATAGTACTGCCGCATTTGCCTGCGCCGCATTTCATATCGGCTGCATTTAGTGTTGAAAAGCCGACCATAAGAAGGGCTGCGAAGAGGATGGTAGTGAGGTGTTTTAACATGAGTTTTCCTTGGATTGTTTGCAGCTATTATACACTTATTTATGCTTAAACAATTGGCTGCGCCCTTGAAAAGAAGTTGATCGGTAGTGTCCGCACTGAAAACGAGATAGGGGCGGCATTTTCTTTACTTGAGGGTGCTTTAAAGCAGCGGTCAACATACAGATAACAAGAAACTAACAGCGTGTTTTGGGGTATCATTTTGCAAAGGAAGGAAACATGCAGAACAATCTTCACGGAAAATGCGCTCTTATTACCGGGGCAACTTCCGGCATCGGCAAAGCCTGTGCCTACCAACTGGCTGAAGCGGGGGTCAACCTGGTTCTGAGCGGGCGTGCAGAAGAGACGCTCGAAGTACTGAAGCAGGAGCTTGCACGTTTCGGGGTCATAGTCGCGACGGTTGTGTTTGATGTACGTGACCGCAAGGCGGTTGAGCGCGAGCTTGAGAAACTGTTGGAGACGACAGACGTTGATATCCTTATCAATAATGCGGGTCTGGCACTGGGGCTTGGTGCTTTGGACGAAGGGGATGTCGATCAGTGGGAAGAGATGATCGATGCCAATGTCAAAGGACTGCTCTATGTCAGCCGGGCCGTCATACCGCAGATGAGCCGCCGCAACAGCGGCCATATCCTCAACATCGGTAGCATTGCGGGTAAGATGACCTACCCCGGCGGCAATGTCTACTGCGCGACCAAGTCTGCCGTGCATGCTTTGAGTGAGGCGATGAATATCGACCTGGCCGATACCGCAGTCAGGGTAGGCAACATCGCGCCGGGTGCCGTTGAGACGAATTTCTCCAATACCCGTTTCAGCGGCGACGACACAAAAGCCGATGCCGTCTATGAAGGGTACGAGCCCCTGCATGCCGAGGATATCGCGGAGCTAGCGCTCTATATATTAAACGCCCCGGCACATGTCAATATTCAGGACACCCTTATCATGCCGACAGCACAGCGAAATCCGTATGTGCTCAACCGAAATAGCTGAACAAGTTCAGGTGAAAGGAGAGAGAATGGGTTTTGTACCGCACACACAGGACGAACTTAAAAAGATGGGTATCACTGAAGGCAAAAGCTACCGCATCGAGTATGCCAACAAGGACTATTTTAACGGTGAAGAGATCATTGAGCAGTCCGACGGTACCGTTGTCGTGAGTAGTGACGGGAAGATCTATTTCAACGTGGTCGATCCGTACGGCATGGACAAGCTTATCCTGAAGGCACGGGTTGTAGGATGATATCTCAGAACTTCATGTCGATGCTGTAGGTCGGATGGGTGTTGCCGCCGGCACTTCTGAACACCCCCAGTGTGAACTTCAGGCTTTTGAAGTACTGTTGCGTAAAATCAAAGGTGATCGGTATCCGAAACAGCAGGTCATAGGCAACCCCCAGGTTTTCGGCATCGGAAATATTATAGACATTGACGATGCTTCCGCCGATGTCAAAACCGTGAGGCAGTTTAAAGGTGTAGAGCAGCTGTGGCAAGAAGGTGTTTGTCTTGTCCTTTCGGTGGCGAAGTCCGACCGCTGTTGAGAGATCCAGCCACTCTCGCTCAAAAAAGTGATGCATCCACCCGTAGTAGATCTGGTTGGTGCCACCGGCTTCGTGAGAGACATAGCCGTGAAAATCGTCATTGTCGGTGATGCCGTAACCCCAGACCAGGTAGCTCTGCCCTTCTTCAAAATAGTCGCCGGGGTTGATGGTGATGTCAATGTCAATATTGCCTTCACCCGCTGGTGTCCCATGATCATAACCGCCGGATGCGAAGAGAGGCAGGGCCAAAGAGACCAGAAGCAGAGTAGTGTGCAGCGTACGCATAGAAAAGCCCTGTTACAAGTTCATGTTTGATGGAGTATACAGAATGCCAGGTAAAAAAGGCTTTTCGCTAGTGTCGTTTCTCGGGAGGCCCAGGCTGTTAATGATGATCTCTATAATAGTTCATCAGTACAGCAGCGCCCCAGATAAACGAGATGAAGAAGAGCATCCCCGAAATAAAGTTTGCTCCGGCAGCTATGGCAGCGTCATACTCCAGAAGCCCGGTGCTCATCAGGATCTGTCGCCAGTCATGCGTATGCGGCACCTGCGCTGCAGGACCGGTAAGCAACATAATTTTCAGGGCTCTTGCATCGTTGATGTAGGGGACGACATCCTTTAAGCTTTGCGCTACCCACCATAATGCAAGTGCAGCGCTGAAATTGTCACGGCTCTTGAAGACAAAAAAGAACATGATCCCAAGCGGCAGCAGCAACTGCATCAATGAGCCGCCCAGAAACATGATAAGCCTTCCAAACGGCTGGAAGATAATGTGCCCCGCCTCGTGGACAGGGAGGTTGATGAGGTGCATAAAAGAGTTGTTGATTTCGGGAAAACCACGGTAGTCGACGCCATATCCCATCTTAATAAAATGGATACCCCATCCCACCATCACGGCAAAAACAACGATCCGTGCATAGAACATCGTGGGCTCTTCTTTCAGGTTTGCCGCAGTGATGTAGCTCCAAAACCGTTGCATGTGCGAATCTTTTTTCGGGGCACGCTGCTGTTTTGCCTTCGCTTTTTTGTTAAAACGGTGCATGTCCAAGTCAAAACCGCACGCTTCACAGATATGCAGCGAACGGGGGGTAAGTGTGTTGATATGGCTGCATTTGGGGCATTTTATAGATTCTGTAGTGTGCATATATCTGCCTTCTAGGTATTGGCGTATTATAATGGATACCGACTAAAAATGGTTTTATGAAAGAGATTTGAATATGTGTCTGAAAGTTTGAAAGCTAGATCTGCCTGGATGGTGGAGCATAGCGGGATCGAACCGCTGACCTCTTCGCTGCCAGCGAAGCGCTCTCCCAGCTGAGCTAATGCCCCACAGTTGAGAGGAGGAAATTATACTTCAAGAGTATTTGAAATACTCTTAAAAAAAACGCGTTTTATAAAATACTGTATTTTGCCGCTTCGGCGCGGGAGGCCAAAGGCTGTACTGCAATGCTTTCGCCTTCGAAGTCGAGTCTGTAGGTCTCTTGGGGTTTTGACTTGCAGTAGGTCAGGATCGCGCGTGCCGCAAACTCTTTGTCGGCCGGCGTGGCATTTTTGGAGAGCAGACAGTGCGGCCCCGGGATCCCGTCTGTTTTGATGTGGATGAACTTGTCGTTGACGATTCCCTTGAGCTTCTCGTTCTCATCCTGCTGACGGCCGATGACCAGTTTGGCACCGTCCGGCAGGCGAAGGTGCCGCCCCCATTTCAGCATCGGGATATCCTGGATTTCGAAGGTGTCATCGTATTTGATGTAGTCGCGCATCTTGATGGAAAAATTCGCGTCAGTGAGCAGACAGCCGCCACCAGGGCTCTCATAATCGGTGATACCGAACTGTTCGACCAGTTCCATCTGGCGGTCGCGACTACGCCCTTGGATACCCTCCAGCTTCTCTCTGTCGACCCACCCCTCTGTCTCTGCTATCGTCGGCTCAAGACATTTGGCCGACATCGGGCGCAGCAGCAACCCCTCCACATTTGCTTCGTTGAGTACGGTGTTAAGCGCATCGCTGTTCTGGCTCATCGGACGCTGTCCAAGCACTTCGCCGCTGATCAGAAAGTCGGCCCCTTCGGCCTCCAAAATACGTTTGGCCACCTCAAACATCTTGGCATGGCAGTCGATGCAGGGGTTGAAGTGCTTGCCGTAGCCGTATTTCGGCGAGAAGAGGACACTCTGAAGGTATTCGTTCTGAATGTCGATGATGCGGAGCTCTGCACCGACCTGGTCACACATGTTCTGCATGTGCTCACGACGGTCGCGTGTGGCACCGAAACCGGTGTTGATGTTACAGGCGATCACTTCGATGCCCTGGTCGATGATGAGCTTCATCGCAAGAGTGGAGTCCAGACCGCCGCTGAAGAGGGCGATCGCTTTACGTTTTTGCATTGATAATTCCCTGTAGAAGCACCGGTACCTGTTCGATAGGCAGGTTTACTTCAAAATATATGGAATTTTAGCAGGATAGACCGTGTTTTGACAACCAGACAGAGTCTAAAATGGAAGATTAAACCGTCAAGTCTCTCTAAGAGTCCCAAAAAACGGGATAAGGTTCAGGAGGTGACGAGCTGACCTTTTTTTAGCATAGCGATTTTGCCTCTGATCTCGCGGATCAGGAAGGACTTTTTCTCAAACGAGTCATGCTGCTGCGTCAGTACTTTTTTGAGTTTGCGGTTATAGTGCTGGGTCAAAAAAGTGATCAGTTCTCTGTGCAATGCCGCTTCGTCTGCATACCCTTTGATCGTTTCATTAAGGGCGATGGCCATCAACTGCGGATGGTTGAACTGCTGCTGAACGACGAGGTCAAACTCAAAGGGGTGGAAATGCAGCATATCGGCTGAGATATAGTCGAGTATCTGGTCCCCGATAGCGGGGTTCTCCATCATGCTTTTGATCAGGCTGAGCTCCCAGACATCATAGGCATTTGTCATCTGCGGCGCTCTGTCCGGCACGTTCTGCTGTTGTGTTAGGCGGATAAGAGAGGGGCTGATCGCCATTCTTGCGGCAAGAAAGCTTTTGTACTCTTCCTGCAGCAGAGGCGAGAGTGTTTTGAGGTAGCCGATACTCTCGTGTAGTGCCTGCTCCTTGGCTTTGGGGTTGCGCAGGTCATAGGTGCGCAGTATCTCTTCGAGAACAAATTCTATAAAGGGTTTCGGGGAGCTGAACATCGCTTTAAGGGTGTCTACCTGTCCGGTATGGACCATATCGGCAGGGTCCTGTCCCCCTTCGAAGATGACAACACCGCCGTCAAAACCGCCGGCACTGAGAAGCTTGGAGGCTTTGAGGGCAGCCGCACGTCCGGCACTGTCGCCGTCGTAGGCCATGATGACTTTAGGGTCACCTTTACGCAGCAGCGGAAGGTGTTCGGGTGTCAGGGCTGTTCCCAGCGTTGCGACCGCCTGATTGAACCCGGCCTGGTGCAACATCACAACATCGAGGTACCCTTCGGTGATAATGATCTGGCGCTGTTTGTAGATGGCCTGTTTGGCGAGGTCATAGGCATAAAGCAGGCGCGATTTGTTAAAGAGTTCTGTCTGCGGCGAGTTGATGTATTTGGCCTGATGACCGGTGATCGTACGCCCGCCGAAACCGACACTGGCCCCGTTGGGTGCATGAATAGGAAAGATGATGCGCTCGATAAAGCGGGCATACTCGCGCCCGCCTTCACTCCCGGCAACGCCCAGATCAACGGCCTCTTTCATACTGAACTGATTTGACTTGATAAACTGGAGGGTCTTGAACGAGTCAGGGGCATAACCGATCCCGAACTTCTCGATAGAGGCCATCGAGACGCCCCGTTCGCTCAGGTAAGCCTGTGCCGCAGGCATGGTCGTCAAAAGGCTCTGGTACCATTGGCTGAGTTTTTCCATCAGCTGTGAACGCTGTTTTTGCGGGTTTTTGTTGTCGGTGTAGTGCAGCGTATAGTTGTTCTGGTCCGCCAGCCGTTCGATCGCTTCAGGGTAGTTGAGCTTTTCATACTCCATGACAAACTTGATGGCATCCCCGCCGGCGCCGCAGCCGAAACAGTGATAGATCTGCTTTTGTGGGGAGATAACGAAACTTGGTGACTTCTCATCGTGAAACGGGCAGACTGCTTTGAAGTTGGCCCCGGCCTTTTTGACCTCGATATAGTTGCTGATAACGTCTAGTATGTCGACGCGGGCCTTAAGCCCTTCGATGGAGTCTTGGGAAATCATAGTCGTAGTTTAGTTTGTTTCGGGTTAGTTCTGGGTTAGTTTTGCAACTAAGTTTATGACAATAAAGCAAACCCTTCTGCTTTACGTTAACCTGATCATAAAAGGCGGGATGATTTCATTCACCGCAGGCTAGATTAATATTGTTTAGGTTATAATTCACGTCCAAATTTTAAAAGAAAGTAGGTGATGTGAATGCCTGGTATTACACTTCGTTCGGACGATAACTTCGACGCAGCATACCGTCGTTTCAAAAAGCAAACTGACCGTAACCTTATCGTTACTGAAGCGCGCGCTCGCCGTTTCCACGAAACAGCGACAGAGAAACGCAAAAAGGATAAGATCAGTGCTCGTAAGAAGATGCTTAAACGTCTTTTCATGATGCGCCGATACGAATCACGCCTCTAAGAGAATGCCTTCGGGCTTCTCTTAACCTCAAACACACCCCCAGATGATACACTCAAAAAAAATCCTCTATATAGACAACGATGATTTCCAGACCGAAATGCGTGCCCAGTTGTTGGTAGACACACGTCAGCACAAAGTGGATATTGCGGACTCTTTTGAGCATGTCAAAGAACTTTACAAAAAAAACAAATATGATATTGTCATTATCGATTTTGCACGTGACTTCGGCGCACAGGGACTGAACTATATCGATGGCATGGACCCTATGCAGAAGATGATCACGATCTCGGAAAATGAAGAGTACAGCGAACAAAAAGGGTGCGACTACTGTGTCGCACATCACCAGCGCCGCCGCCTGGTGCCGCCGTTTCCTTTTCCGGAGCTTGTGCATATTGTCGAAAGTTTCGAGATGACGATCTGCGCCTACAAAAAGAAATTTCACTAAATAATTTCTATTGGGTCTCTCTTCGGGACTACAGCCGTCCGGTCTCTATCTAAAGAGGGATAAATCGCGTAGTGATGTCCCTCGAAACCAGAAACTATTTACGTATAGTCAGCCGCAAGACGGCTTCGCTATTTTTCATGAACCACCATCAGCCCATAAGTCATTCTAGGATAAAATATAGCAATTAAAATGCGAAGGTTTTTCATGCTATTTTCAGCTCCACTCAAAAGTAATTCAAAACGTGTACTGTTGCTCGGTTCCGGTGAACTTGGCAAAGAAGTTGCTATAGAAGCGCAGCGTCTTGGTCTAGAAGTTATTGCTGTTGACCGTTATGAGGGGGCACCTGCCCACTCTGTTGCGCATCGCTCCCATGTTGTCAACATGCAAGACGAAGAGGCGATCCTGGAGATAATCCGCCGTGAAAAACCCGACTACATCCTGCCTGAGATCGAAGCGATCAGCATCTCCGCGCTTTTCAAAGCGGAGTCGGAAGGGTTTAACGTCATTCCAAACGCTGACGCTGTCTCCAAGACGATGAACCGTAAAAACATCCGTACCTTTGCGGCGGAAGAGCTTGGGCTCAAGACCGGACCGTACCGTTTCGTGACCACCCTTGAAGGGATGCGCCAGGCCGGTGAAGAGCTGGGCTACCCTTGTGTGGTGAAGCCGGTGATGAGTTCGTCGGGGCACGGTCAGTCGGTGATGCGTTCGGCCGACGACCTAGAAGCGTCGTGGGAGATGGCAAAAGAGGCGCGCGGCGATGCGAGTGAACTGATCGTCGAAGCCTTTGTCGACTTTGACTATGAGATCACGATGCTGACAGCGCGTAACGGCAAAGAGACCGTCTTTTGTGAGCCGATCGGTCATGAACAGCGTGACGGCGACTACGTCTTTTCATGGCAGCCGATGCGCATGAGCGAACTTGCCAAGCAGAGAGCCCAGGAGATCGCAAAAACGATCACGGACGGTCTTGGCGGCCAGGGTCTGTTTGGAGTTGAGCTGTTTGTCGAGGGCGACGAGGTCTATTTCTCAGAAGTGAGCCCGCGCCCGCACGACACCGGTATGGTCACATTGATCACCCAGTCACAGAGTGAATTTGCCCTTCATCTTCGTGCCGTGCTGGGTCTTCCGCTTGGCTTTACTTTTTATGGCGAAGGGGCATCGGCTGCGTTTAAATCAGAGAACGATTCCCATGCGCCGGTTATTGACGTGGCGGATGAACTCTTTACTAACAACTCGTTTGTCCGCGTGTTTGGCAAACCTGAAGCACACAAAGGACGCCGCTTGGCGGTTGCGTTGGTGCTGGACAAAGTCGAAGACGCCCTGGCGCAGTCCCGACAGCTGATTACGAAGATCAGTGACCACAAATAATCTCGAAGCCTATCTCTCGCCTAATGAGGCGGTAGACAGTGACCATCCGGCTATTGTTGCCAGGGCAAAAGAGCTATCAGAAGGTCTTGAAGGCGATGAGGCGATTGCCAAAGCGTGTTTTGAGTTTGTCCGTGACAAAATCGATCACAGCGGCGATGTTGCCTCGGAACGGGTCACCTACAGAGCCAGTGAGGTGTTAGAACATCAAACAGGCTGGTGTTATGCCAAAAGCCATCTGTTGGCTGCGCTGTTGCGTGCCAACCATATTCCGGCCGGGCTCTGTTATCAGCGTTTGAGTCATGGAGAGAGCGGTGCGCCGTACTGTCTGCACGGATTGAATGCTGTCTATCTGAAAGCGTATGGATGGTACAGGATTGATCCCAGAGGCAACAAAGAGGGTGTCGACGCCCAGTTCACGCCGCCGATTGAGAAGCTTGCGTTTTCAATCCGTGATGAGAACGAAGGCGATTTTAGAGAGATCTATGCCGAACCCTTGAAAGAGGTCGCCGATGCTTTGCAGTCCAATGCTGATTACAAGGCGATGGTGCAGAATTTTCCGGACAGAATTTTATATGAGGATGAAAAACGATGAGCATGAAAATAGCGATCTTGGATGCCCTGACCTTTGGCGAGACGGACCTTAGCGGTTTCAATGAGCTGGGTGATGTTGAGATCTACCAGACAACTTCGGCAGATGAGACACTTGAACGTGTCAAAGATGCAGATGTCGTGGTCACCAACAAGGTGGTTATCGATGCCGCTATCATGGATGCTGCGGCCAACCTGAAGCTGATCTGCATTGCGGCTACCGGGATGAACAACGTCGATCTTGATTATGCCGCACAAAAAGAGATTGCCGTTAAAAATGTAGCGGGCTACTCCACCGACTCGGTGGTCCAGCACACCTTCTCGATGCTCTTTTACATGATGGGCCATTCGCGTTATTACGATGAGTATGTGAAATCGGGCGAGTGGCAGAAGAGCCCCGTCTTTACCAATGTCGCCAGACCGTTTTCAGAGGTCAAAGGCAAAAAGTGGGGGATCGTCGGCCTCGGTGAGATCGGCCGCGGTGTTGCCAATATTGCTAAGGCTTTCGGTGCCGAGGTGGTCTATTACTCGACATCGGGCAAAAACACCAACAGCGACTATGAGCAGATCAGTTTTACCAAACTCTTAGAGAGCTGTGACATCATCACGATCCATGCACCGCTTAATGCACAGACAAAAGATCTTATCGGCCACTCGGAGCTGTTGATGCTCAAAGAGGGTGCGGTGCTGCTGAACCTTGGACGCGGTGGGATCGTGACGGAGAGCGCACTGGCGGCCATCATCGATGTCAAAGAGATCTATGTCGGGCTGGATGTTCTTGAGAAAGAGCCGATGACGACACCGCATCCGTTGATGGATGTGGCGCACAAAGAGCGTCTATACATAACACCGCATATTGCCTGGACTTCGGTTGAGGCGCGAAATAAGTTGATCGCTTCGGTGATTGAGAATATAAAGAGTACTTTTTAGACGGCATTGTCGTTTTTTATCCATCGGATAAACGTCGGTATGACAACTCTTTTCTCTGAGATGAGAAATTTATTGCCATAAATGAGAGCGACTTGCGTCGCACTCTAACGGTATGTCATGCAGGCTAGCGAAGCTTTTTTCTAACGATTTTCACCGCTTCGACCATGTTGATGAGACTTGGTTTGACCTCTTCCCATTTTCTTGTTTTAAGACCGCAATCCGGATTTATCCATAACTGCTCTTTTGGAAGTACCTCTAAGAGAAGCTCTATCTGCTGTACCATCTCCTCAACAGTTGGCACACGCGGAGAGTGGATATCGTAGACGCCCGGACCTACCTCCTGTCTGTAGCCTACCTCCTGAAAAATCTTCAGCAGTTCATTTCCACTGCGTGCCGTCTCTATGGAGATGACATCCGCGTCCATTGCCTCGATGGTTTTGATGATGTCGTTAAACTCGCTGTAGCACATGTGGGTGTGGATCTGCGTCTCTTTTTTGGCACTGCTTACCGAGATCTTGAAGTCTCTCACTGCCCAGTTCTCATACTCGGCTATCTTTGTTTTGCGCAGAGGATACCCCTCTTTAAAGGCCGCTTCGTCCACCTGGATCATCTTGATACCGGCAGTCTGCAAGTCCTCTATCTCATCGCTGAGTGCCACGGCAATCTGTTTGGAGACCTCGCTTCTTGGCATGTCGTCGCGCACAAATGACCAGTTGAGGATGGTCACCGGACCGGTAAGCATCCCCTTCATGATCTTTTTTGTTTTGCTCTGCGCATAGCTTATCCACCTCACCGTCATCGCTTCCGGACGGCTGATATCACCGTAGATAAACGGCGGTTTGACACATCGGCTTCCGTAGCTCTGCACCCAGCCGTTCTGGCTGAACCCGTACCCGCTTAACTGCTCGCCAAAATACTCCACCATGTCGTTACGTTCCGGCTCGCCGTGGACAAGTACCTCTAAGCCGCACTCCTCCTGAAACGCCACACACTCGTCGATGTAACCTCTCATCTCCTGCTCATAGGCCTCCCGGGTTATGGTCTGTGCTTTATAGTCGCTTCGGGCTTTGCGGATCTGCGGTGTCTGAGGAAAGGAACCTATGGTCGTCGTCGCCAAATCGGCATACCCCAAGAGTTCCCTCTGGAGTTGTATACGCTCTTCAAAAGCACCTTCGCGTTCAAATCTACATAATCCGGCGACTCTCTCCTGCACAGCTTTGTCGTGGATACGCGGTGCCGTTTTTCTTGAGATGTTCGCTGCTCTATTGGCCTGTAAAAGTGCCTGATCAACACTATTGAGACCCTCTTGCCCTTTATAAAATATTTGCGAGACAAGCGAGATCTCGTCTAGTTTCTCCACCGCATATGCAAGCCAGTTTTTCAGCTCTGCATCCATCTTCTCTTCGTATTTCAGTGTAAACGGCGTATGCAGCAGCGAACACGATGAGCTGACATAGACGCGCTCTTTCGGAATGACTGAGGCAATTGTTTCCAAAAGGTCAACTGTTTTGTCGATGTCGTTTTTCCAGATATTGCGTCCATCGACAACACCTGCCACAAGTGTCTTTCCGCTCTGTGCGATGCTCTCGAGTGAGTCTGTATTGTCAGCCCCGTAGAGAAAATCAAGCCCTATACCAAAGACAGGTGTGTGGACAAGCACGGCAGTCGCCTCTTTTGAGTGTTCAAAGTAGCTGCTGACGACGATATCGATGTTGCTAGCGACAGAGGTGAGTGTGTCGTAGGCCGGTTTGATGAGGCTTAGCACTTTCGTGTCCAGGTCTTTGGCAAAGATAGGCTCGTCGATCTGTACTAAAACCGCTTCGTCAAGTCTGCTTATCGTCTCTAATAGTTCAACATACAGTGGCATGATCTTGGCGTAAAGCGCGTATGTGTCACCGCCGTCGACACGCTTGGAGAGTCTCAGGTAGGTCAGCGGACCGATGATGTTGATTTTTGGTGTGATGCCAAATGCTTTAGCCTCGTTGTACTCTGCGATGATCTTGCCGGCGTCGAGTGTATACGCATCCTCAAGAGAGAGTTCCGGAACGATATAGTGGTAGTTTGTGTTGAACCACTTTGTCATCTCCATAGCTGTTGTTGTCTTGGTCCCACGGGCCATCGCAAAATAGAGCTCTTCATCTCTAAGCCCCCGAAATCTTTTCGGTACAGCACCCAGCATCACGGAGGTATCGAGCATGTTGTCGTAGAGCGAGAAGTCGTTGCAGCTTATGCACTCTATTCCTGCATTACGTTGATACTCCCAGTGGCGCTGTTTCAGCTGTAAAGCTGTTTTTTGGACCTCGCTAAAGGCCGTCTCTTTTGCCCAGAAGCGCTCCAATACTCTCTTTAACTCTCTTTGTTCCCCTATTCTCGGGAATCCTACTACGTAATTTTTTGACATATTTTTATCCTTATAATTTAAAAAGGTTCAATATACGCTGCTCTTCATGGCATGTAGAAGGTTCACGCCAAAAAAGGACGCGTAAAAAACAGTGGTGTTATGAAAAATGTTAAAGGGTAAAAAGAGGTGGGTGTACGCCCGTTCGGCGAAATGCGAAACAGACAGTGTAGTAGGGGCAGCGCGGGATAAAATGGTTTAAAAGGAGGATCAGACGTACGCGGATCTTAAAAAAACAGTTGCAATGGCAGGGCTTATCGCTCTGTAGAAGAGTCGTTGCCAGAAGATCATCGGGAGGTGACTCCTCCTCTTGTTCATCACTTGAGAGCTTTGAAAAGAAGTACTCCTGTGCAGAAGCAACCTGACTTTCGAGTCTGCCTGAGACACTGTAGGCAAGGATGGCAGAGAGACGAAAATAGTTTTTACCAAAGCCGCGAGGTCTTCTCACTTGCCATCCTTTTTAAAAATTTGCGCCATTATAACCGATTTTGCAGTCTGCAGTATTGAAAAAGACTATTTTCCAAAAAGTCGGGCAAAGAACCCTTTCCCCTGCGCTTTTTTTACCATCCGGATATAGCGGTCTATCGAGGCCGCACCCACTTCGTAATCTTTAACCATCTTGTCCTTTGCACCGATGCTGACGCAAAACGGCACGGAACCGATCTCATATTTCTTGGCCAGACGCGGATTTTGTGTCACATCGACTTTGGCGATGATCGCTTCGTCTTTGAAGTAGTTGTCTAGGTGGGGCAGGTTGGCAAGCACCTCCTGGCACGGCCCGCACATCGGCGAGTAAAAATCGATAAAGATCGCTTTGTCACTGTTTTCGACCAGCTCGACATAGCTTTCATCACTCAGTTCTATAACCATTTAATAACCTCCACAGCAATAAATACGACACCCAGAAACATCACCGATGTCAAAAAGACCAGTGCGGTGATATCTTTCGGTTTGCAGTTGTACAGGGATCCCAGATTGACATTGGCGACAGCCAGCGGCATGATGAGCTCCATAAACAGGATGCCTTTGATCATTGAGTCCATTTCGACCTGTGACAGCAGTGCAAAGGTGATAAGGGGAAGAAGTATGAACTTGACGCTGCTGACCCAGCCGACGAGCATGCGATTGATGGTCGTGATCTTGACATCATAGAGATAGATCCCGAAAAGGACCAGTTGCATCACCATGGAAGCGTAGGCTCCCATCTGAAGCCCTTTTTCAACGACCTCTGATGGCTGGTAACCGAAGAGATTGAGGGCGATCGCGATAAATGCGGCCCAGATGATCGGGATCTTTAAAATGTTGATGAGAGAGGTGCGTACGTTGAAACTGCCGCGCGAGTAGAAGTAGACACCGGCGATGTAGACGAAAAAGACGTTGACCAGGTTGATGATGGTGGTGTAGGGGATACTCTCTTCACCGAAGATAGCGATTCCCAGAGGAATACCGAGATTTCCGGTGTTTCCGATCAGGGCCGAAACGGTTGCGATGGAACGCTCTTTTGTGTCTGTAAAAAGTGCACGCGCGATAATGACACTGAATGCCAGTGCCGCCATGACGATAACAAAATAGAGCGCCGGTGCATAGACGAGGGTCGTATCGATAGGGCGTTTTAACAGCCCCCAAAACGTTAAAAAGATCTGCAGAAAGTAGACCGACAAAAGGGTGATCGTGCGGTCGTCGATCTGCTCTTTGAAGGTACGTTTGGCAATGTAGCCGACGGCAATAAAAATATAGATGCCGAGTACGGAGATCAATATAGAGTTCATAGCGGTATTGTAGTTTGTTGCCGGTTAGTTTTGGGTTAGCGAAGGACCCTGTCCAAGAGGAATCATAATTGCATTAAATTTTTTATGAGCAAAAGTTTGACAGCCAACTCTAACAGTCTCTAAAGTAGAATGACAAAAATCAGCCAAAGGAACGGTGTGATCGATGTATTAGTAATAGGCAGCGGTGGTGCGGGCATGGTAGCGGCACTCGCTGCAAAAGAAGCAGGTGCAAGTGTTGCCGTTGTCTCCAAGACATACCCGACGCGCTCACAGACCAGTATGGCACAAGGCGGTATCAATGCCTCTATCGGTGAGGAGGACAGTGTTGCCGCCCATATCGCCGACACTGTGAAGTCATCACAGGGGCTAGGCGACGAAACGGCGATCGACAAACTGTGTCGTGAAGGGGTCGAAGCGGTGGCCTGGCTGGATGCTATCGGTGTCCCTTTTTCGCGTTCTGCGGAGAGCAAGATAGCGCAGCGCCGTCTGGGCGGTGCGAGTGCAGACCGTGCCTGCTATGCGCAGGATTATACCGGACTCAAGATCCTCCATACGCTCTATGACAGCTGCTTGAAAGCGGGGATAGAGTTTCATAATGAGCGGTTCCTGATGGAGCTGATCGTTGATGAAAGCAGTGACAAGCGACGGGTCTGCGGTGCGGTCTTCAAAGATCTCAAAAACGGTGAACTCAAAAGTTTCTACGCCAAGACAGTGATCATGGCAACAGGCGGTTACAGCCGTGTGTATGACCAATACTCGACCAATGCAACCGGTTCGACAGGTGACGGTCTTGCAGCCGCTCTGCGGGCGGGCGCACTGTTGAGTGATATGGAGTTTGTGCAGTTCCACCCCACAGGACTGAAAAATGCTTCGATCCTGATCTCGGAGTCGGCTCGCGGGGCAGGCGGACACCTCTTGAATGCAGAGGGCGAGCGCTTTACCGATGAACTGCAGCCGCGCGATGCGCTATCGCGTGCCATCGATGAGGAGATCAAGAAGAGCGGCGCGGTCTTTTTGGACATTCGTCATCTGGGCGAGAATTTCATTGACCATGAGCTGCCGCAGGAACGCAAGCTTGCAAAGCTGTATGAGAATGTCGATCCTGTTACCGATGTTATCCCCATAAAACCGGTGGCGCACTACACAATGGGCGGTATCGCTGTTGATGCCAATGCGCAGAGCACGCTTGCCGGGCTTTTTGCCGCCGGTGAGTGTGCCAACCACAACGTGCACGGGGCGAACCGTCTTGGTGGTAACTCCCTGTTGGAGTTGATCGTATTCGGAAAAGAGGCCGGCCGCAGTGCTGCAGAGGCCGCAAAAGTGCTTGAGATGGCTGCTGTCAACGATACCGCTTTAGCAGACGTTACAAAAGAGATCGAAGCGGTCATGGCCTACACCAACGAGGTCGACTTCTATCAGAAGCGGACGGAGCTCGGGGAACTGTTTTACAGGTATGCGGGGATAGAGCGCAGCGAAAAAGGGCTGATGACGGCACTTGAGCAGGTCCATGCGATGAAGCATGAGCTGCCGAAGATGGGGGTATCAGACAGGGAAACTGCCTATAACACCAACCTTATGGAGTTTGTGGAGTTTACCAACATGCTGACGCTGGCGGAAACGATGTTGGCCGCGATGCTGGAGCGCAGGGAGAGCCGCGGTGCCCACGCCCGATCCGATTTCAGCGAACGCAATGACGAAGCGTACAAGCGTCACAGTGCAGCGTTGCTGCATAACAGGCGTGTGGAGATAGCATTCCCACAGGCGGATGCGAAAGAGCAGGAGGTGTAAGATGGTGCTGCATATAATGCGAAACGGCGAGAAGGTCAGCTACAAGGTGACCTCCAAAGAGGCGACCCTGCTGCAGCTGTTAACTGAGATCAAAACAACGCAGGATGCGACACTGAGTTTCGCATCAGGATGCCGCTCAAGCGTCTGCGGCTCCTGTGCGATGCGTGCCAACGGAAAAGAAGTGCTCGCCTGCGCCTACAAACCGCAAGACGGCGATCTTATCGAACCGTTGAAAAACGTGCCGGTCATCCGTGATCTGGCGGTCGACATGGAGAAGGCGCTCAGTTTTAACAAGGTGGCGCAGAACTGGACGGTCACTCCTGCGGCACTGCCTCTCTTGGGGCCTGACGATGCATCGGTCAATGAAGTGCAGAGCGACTGTATTCTCTGTGGTTCCTGTTACAGTGCCTGCCCCGTTTATGCCGTCAACCCGGAGTTCATCGGGCCGTTTGCGCTCACACGAAACTGGCGCTATGTCAGTGACAGACGCGAAGAGGATGTTGCCGGCAAGATCGCAGCGGTTCAGACCAACGGGGTCTGGGACTGTACGCTCTGCGGCGAGTGCGTGCCGGTCTGTCCGCAGGGGATTGCACCGAAGTCGGACATCGATATGCTGCGCAACAAGAGCAATATAATGGGGTATATGGACCCTAAATATGCCAATTTTGGCGGCGGACTTGACTTTGGAGCACCGAGTTTTTAATTCCTATGCAGGTGCTTAGTGTTCTATCTTGTAAGCACAGCATGTTGCAAACTGCCGGTTTAGTAACCACCAAAATAAAAAAACCTCAGTTTGCATCTGTTATACTTGGTTAGTTAATCAAACTAAGGGCAAACAAGGCCTCTATTAAGCGAGTAAAAATGGCAAAAGAACATTCCGTAGATATCTCCGCAAAGATCGACATGCAGCACTTCAAAGATGCAATCCAGCAGGCAGAACGTGAGGTCGGCAACCGCTATGATTTTAAAGGCATTACCGCCGAGATCGACTACAATGAAAAAGCAAAGACATTAACGTTGACCAGCTCAAGCGACAACAAACTCGAAGCGCTTCAGGATATGGTGATCGCTCGATTTCTCAAACATGGGCTGAGTTCAAAGGTCCTTGACGAAGCCAAGACAGAAGACTGCAGCGGCGGCAATCGCCGGGTGGTCTATAAGATCGTCGATTACATCGAGTCCAAAGAGGCTAAAAAGATCGTTGCCGAGATCAAAAAGATGAAGATCAAAGGGAGTGCCACTCTTGAGGGTGATCATATCCGTGTCAAGTCGAAACAGATCGATGAACTTCAAAAAGTGATCAGAGAGATCCGCGCCATGGAGTGGGATGCCCCTCTTGTTTTTGAGAATATGCGATAAGGACCGTAATGAGTAAAATGACCGTAGCTGAAGCTTCCGAGTATTTCAAAGTCTCCAAAGAGGCGATCCATAATCGTATTCGTCGTGGTACGCTTGACTGTGTTATTGAACATGGAACGAAATATGTTGTCGTCGGGGAGGTAAAAAACGAATCTGCAGCTGTCCCTTCGGGCAATGACAAATACTACAGCTATATCGAGCAGGAAAATGCGGTACTCAAAGCGAAGATCTCCGAACTCGAGGGTGAGACGCGTTCGCTTAGAGAGCAGCGCGAGCAGATGCTGATCGAAGAGAAGGTGAAGATCGAACAGATCTACAAAGAGCGCGACGCCCAGCTGAAAAGCGTTTTACAGGTAGTCGCCTCGAAGTTTTTGACACATCAGAATATGGATGCCCTTATCGAAGAGGCGGTTGCCGCTGAAGATGAAGAACCGCTTGAACCGTTTGACGATGTGATCGACGTTGTCGAGGAAGACGATGACCTTGTCTCATTGAAGCAGTTTTTGAAACTGAAGATGTACCCTAAGAAAAAACGCGAAAAGATCAAGGCACGTTTTGAAAAGAGAGCGTCAGAGGATGAACGCATCATCATCAAAAAAGGCAAATACCACTTACGACCGAATCACTTCGACTACAGCGATTTGATAAGATAGACGGTTTTTTTTTACCGTTGTCTTCTGGGTCGGGTGGAACCGCCCGTCTCCCTGTCGGCCCTCCGTTTCTCCATATTCAACTTCTTGAAACAGCTTTGGCAGATGGCATATTTGGTATCGAGCGGCAGCGGCTTGGTGCATTGGCGGCACCGCGGCACGAAGTGGCTCTGTTTGAGGGAGTTCTCGATGAAGTTGTTGAGCTTAACGCGCGTCTGTTTGGCTTTCTCGGCATCGAAAAAGGACTCCTCAAAACGGTAGCTCAGCCAGAGATAGAGTGAGATCTCTTTGACATAGTCTTCGGCTTCGAGCAGTTCATCCATACTGTTGGCGAAGCTTCCAAGATTGCTCGGCGGAAGATAGGGAATAAACTCATCTTTTTCCAGCAGATGGAGGTAGCGTTCAAACGCGGTCACAATAAAGGGCGAACGCAGCGAGAGCGGGGCACAGGCGAGATGAAACTTGGTCGCTAGATCGAGGTGATAGTGGTCGACGATCTCTGCCGCCTCGACCATGTCCTCGAGGTTGGCGGCACGGAACGGACCGTTGAACTGCATGTATTTGGCAAAAAAACCGAGGATTTCCTGAAGGGAGTTCTCTTCCAGGATACCACCGACGAGTTTGATATGTTCAAGGTTCGCCATGACGTTAAAGGGGAGCTTGATCGGCGGCGGTGTCAGATGAAATGTCGCTTTGAGATGGTTGAGCACTTCGGGACGGAGTGCACCGACATACCCCTTTTCATGCAGTCCATAGCGTCCTGCACGACCTGCGATCTGCTGGATCTCCGTGGCGATAAGCGGGCGCTGATTTACGCCGTCAAACTTGTCGCCGCGTGAAAAGAGAACGGTCTTGATCGGAAGGTTGAGCCCCATGGCAATGGCATCGGTCGCGACGAGTATATCGGTCTCGCCTTCACGAAAACGACGGGCCTCTTCACGGCGCACTTCGGGAGAGAGGTTGCCGTAGACGACACTGACACGATAGTTTTTTGAGAGCTGCTGTTTGAGCCGCAGGACATTGGCGCGGGAAAACGCGATGACAGCCGTTGCCGGTTTGATGTCGTTGAGCGGGGTAGCATGTGTGAGAAGTTCGAGCGGGTTCTTGCGTTTGAACTCTATGATCTCAAGCGGTTCGTTGAGGTACTCCGCCAGGGCGATGACCGCCTCCTTGCAGTTGGGCGAACCGGTCATGATGACAGTTTTGGCAGGGGCACCGATAATGGCATTGGCCCAGGCCCATCCGCGGTCGCGATCATCGATCATCTGCACTTCATCAATGATGCAGACATCGACATCCGTCTCAAAATTGAGCATCTCGATCGTGGAGGAGATATGGGTGGCATCATCATTGATCAGCTGCTCCTCCCCGGTGATCAGGGAGCTGGCGACACCGTCTTTTTTCAGAGATTCGTACCCTTCAAGCGCCAAAAGTCGAAGCGGTGCCAGGTAGTAGCCCGTATCGGCTTTTTCCAGTGCTTTCATGGCCTGATAGGTCTTTCCGCTGTTGGTTGGACCGATGTGTAGGACAAGCTTGCGGCGAAGCTCGCGTGCCAGCGGAAAGAGGTTTTTAAAGTCGCGGATGGTCCTGGCAAGCAGTTGTTGACGCTGGTGTTTCAAGAGGGCGTCGCGAATGGAGTCGTGAAAGTGGCTGAGTGCCCGCTTGGCGGCTTTCTTCGAGATCAGCAGATCGTCTCTCAGTTGCGGTAGGAGTGACTCCAGCAGTCGGCTGCTGATCTCCTCGTCACTCATCTGAAGGGCGGAAGCCGACTCTTTGGCACTCTCGAGAAGCGCTTCATACTCTCTGTGAAAATGGGCTTCATGCTCTTTTTGCTCACGCTCAAACAAGGTCGTGATCTCAAGCGGCTCTCCCTGCCATAGAGATTGAAGCGTCTCTTTCTTAGGCAGCAGCAGATGGAGTTCATAATTGACCTTGTTCTGGGCCAGAGGCGGCTGATAGTCTGCCTCTATCGTAAGGATGATCTCTGTCATCGTCTGCGAGAGAGAACTGATCGGGATCATATGCGAAATGATGCGCGAGACGATGGCATCCATCAAGGCGACGGTCGTCACATCATCGCTCGGTTGGGCTCTTTTGATCGCAGCAACGATCTCCTCTTTGTCAAGATAGGGGTGCGGGTCCGGAATGTGCTGCAAAAAGGTGTTGAGCTCTTTCTGTTTTATCACTGTCAGCTCGCTCTTGGCCTCTGTCAACTGCGCCAGTATCTCTTCGATAGGGGCCTCTTGCAAAAAAGAGAAGGCAAAGGGTCTGGTCTTCAGCGGCTGGATCTTTCTAAAACGCTCTTCGTAGAGTTCGTATGCGAGGGAGGCGTTGAACTCAAACCTGTCTTCGATATCGAAATGCCCCTGGGCCTCCCTCTCTATCTGCTCTCTTTTATTTTCAAAACGGAGCAGTTCAAGTTTGCTTTGGAGCTTATAAAGATTGATCTTTCTGGTGCGCACGTCGGCAAAGGCATGGTGAAGAGCATGACGCTCTTCCTTGGTGACATCAAGCTCTTCAAGCAGTTCGTCGATCTTCTCTTCACGTTCATTGGTATCGGCTCTTGGTTTCGTAGGCTGATAGACCTTGCCTTCGGCTTTGAAAAAGTCAACGATATGGCGGCGCAGCTCGATATCCGCCTCGGACCATAGGGTACGGTAGATGCGTACCAGCGATTTTTTGGAGTAGTTGTCAGGTACGAGACCGATGGCGTGTGCAAGGTCGATTAGTGTCGCTTCGTCTACACGTTCGATGCCTGCATCAAAACCGTCTTCACCGAAATAGTGGCGAATTGTCTGGTTGAGCTTTATAAATTTTTTCTTTTTAGACATAAAGAAATAATAGCGCAAAAAGGATACAGAAGGGACCTGAACTGAAGTTTTTTGCATAAATTAAAATTACAGTGGCAATAGCAAAAAGCTTTGTTAAAATTTCCTAAAAATAACAGATGAGTACAACAATGCAGACATTTCCCGATGAGTGGACGCAAGAGCAGTTCTTGCGTGAAAAAGAGCGCCTTGAAAAAGAGGGTATCAAAGTGCTTTTGATCGACACGATCCTAGCGCCGATCGAAAAAGCGGACACGGTTGTCTATAACCCGCACGCCCTTCAGCAGGAGCCGGAAGGTTCCGTGTTTGTCTTCTACTGCGACACGGGAAAAGCATCGAAAGACCGCTTGAACGAATACCGCAAAAAGTTCCCGAAATACCACTGTATTTCGCTGCGGGGCGGGCGAGGGTATTGGCGTAAAAATATGCAGCTGCTTCCAGATAAACCCGCATCATGCGAGTTACCGAAGGGAAATAATGAGTAGCGACTATACGCTCCATCTGGACCGGTTTTCGGTCTGTCTGGACGAAGAGCGTTTTTACGATGCACACGAAGCGCTCGAAGAGATCTGGTTCCCCCGACGGTACGAGAATGACCTCGAGATCAAACTGCTCAAAGGTTTCATCAATGCCGCTGTATCGTTCGAGTTGACCAAGCGCGGTCGACCGGACCCTGCGACAAGGGTCTGGGGTAATTATGAAAAATATCGTCCTCTGCTCGCGCGTTTCAGTTCCTGCAACACCCCCTATTATGAACGCCTGGCTCTCCGTTTGGAAGGGATGCGTCAAGAGCGTTTAACGCTCCGGTAAAGTGTTCAAAAAGTGCCTTTGGTTATAATCGAGTAGAGAAGCATATCTTTTTCAGAAGGAGTGTCCTATGGCAGATGTTATCGATGTAGAACAAGTGGGTACTCAGTTGGGTGTCAGTCTAGATGTGAACAAGTATTATGATCTGGCAATCCAATACGGTGCCGAATACGGTCTTAAGATCATCGGAGCGATTCTCATCTTTTTCATCGGGAAATTGGTTGCGTCATCACTTCGCAACCTGACCGACAAGGCGATGACCCATCAGAAGGTGGATGCGACCTTGACCGATTTCGTGACAAGTGTTATCTATTACGGCCTGATGGCGGTTGTCTTTTTGGCGGCTATCAGCAACATCGGTATCCAGACGACCTCGTTTATGGCGATACTCGGTGCTGGCGGTCTGGCCGTCGGTCTGGCACTAAAAGACACGCTCTCCAATATCGGTTCGGCCGTGGTCATTCTGGTCTTCCGTCCCTTTAAGGTCGGTGATTATATCAATGCCGGCGGGGCAGAGGGAACGGTCGATCGTATCAGCCTCTTTACCACCACGATCAGTCCGGTCGATAACCGTCTGATCGTGGTGCCAAACTCGGCAATCACAGCGGGAAACATTACCAACTTCTCGTCCAAAGCAGTGCGCCGTGTCGATCATACGGTCGGGATCTCGTATGATGACGACATCAAGAAAGCCAAAGAGGTGATGTACGGCGTTATCGAGAAGAGTACGCATACCCTGACAGACCCGGAACCGCTTGTCGCGGTCAAGGAACTTGGCGACAGCAGTGTCAACTTCACGGTACGAGCATGGGTGGCATCTGCCGATTACTGGACAGCGTACTTTGAACTTATCGAAGAGATCAAGTACGCACTTGACGGGGCCGATATCACCATTCCGTATCCACAGATGGATATACATATGGACAAGGAGAGCAAGTGATGAAGAAAATTGTCGGACTGATTTTTATCGCGGGCGTGTTAACCACGCTGTTCGCAGGAGAAGAAGAGAACTTTGCAGCCCATGCTGAACTGAGCTATGCCAATACTGCGGGGAATACCGAGTCGCAGGATATTGCCGGAAAACTGAAGTTTAAGTACCCGTTCTATCAAAATGCCATCCGCTTTGAGGCGAACGTGCTCTACTCTGAAAATAAAAACTTTGATGAGAACGGCAGCTACATTGATACGGTCGCGACCAAGAACCGCTGGGACGCGGAGGCGAACTACGACTACAACTTTAATGATAGCCTCGCGTTCAACTACATCGCCGGAGCCAAAGGGAATGAGTTCTCATCCTATAAATATCAGGCATACACCGGACCGGGTGCGATCTGGACTGCGTTTAAAAACGATAATCATGACCTGAAGTTCCAGGGCAACATTATGTGGGCATGGGATGAACACCGCGAACCGTATGAAGTCGGTTCAACGAAGACATTACACTCCTATGCAGCCTATCAGGCCTCGATGGATTATCTCTTCAAGATCACCGCAAGTTCGAAGTTCATCCAGTACCTGATGTACCGCAGTGAATTCGAAGACAGCTCAAATTATTTCGGAAAATCCAAGACAGCCCTTGAGAGCAAGATCAACAGTGTCTTCTCCATGGGTGTGAGCTACACGATCGATTACACCAACAACATCGCAGACAATATCCGTTCGCATACCGACCGCGTCTTCCTGGCCTCTTTTATAGCCGACTTTTAGCAGGAAAATCCTCAAGTTTCGTACAGCTTAAGCTGTTATAATGCCGCGCAATTTACATTGGGCGGTAATTTATGTTCAGATATCTTTTACTCTTTTTAACTCTTTTTTCGAATCTTCTTTTTGCGGTTGTTGAGATCGCTCCGAACGAGGTCGGCCTGCGACCCGGCCTGTCGGGAACTGTACAGCTTGCTGTCAACACGCAGCGCGGAAACACCGATAAAGACGAGTATGACATGGGCGGACTCTTCTCTTATGACAATAACCGATCTTACGTGACCTGGTTTGACTTTTCCTATGCGTACGGGCAGGCCTCAGGTGTCGAGAATGAGAATAAAGCGTATGCCCATTACCGTTTTTTGCACACGCTCTATTCACCGGCTTGGAACTGGGAGCTCTATGCCCAGAACGAGGGGGACGATTTCCGTAATATTCAGCGAAGATTGTTGGGCGGCGCGAGTATCCGATGGCGTTTTTATGAAAGTGAGGCGTTTGGCCGTATTTATTTTGGTCTGGGAGGCTATTACGAATACCTGAGGTATACGACAGTAGGTGATCCGAGAGAACGCAATGCCCGGGTCAGCAGTTATCTCAATTATACAAAAAAGCTTGGAGCCGATGCGCGTTTTAGTGTTTCAAGCTATTTCCAACCCAAGGCAGATGACTGGCAAGACTATTACATCAGCAACAGCGCATCGCTTTTTATCTATGTATACGGTTCGATGTATATAAAGATGACCCTCTTGCATAAGCACGACAGCAGACCCGCTGTCGGTGTCGAGAAGAGCGATCTTCAGCAGACAACGTCATTGGGCTGGAAATTTGGCGCTAAAGCGGATCGATAAGAAAGCTGCCCCGGCAACAAAAGCGGCGTACAGGAAAAGCATCGACGGCCACAGCTCATAGATGTAGCCGGCAGTGATCGCGCCGATAAATCCACCAAGCCCGTACGAGATCCCGAAGAAAAACTGCTGTGCCAGTTTGCGCTCCGCATAAAGCTCGTAAAGGTAGCTGATTGCGGCCGTGTGAAAGAGTGCAAAGCTGAAAGCGTGCAGACTTTGTGCGAAAAAGAGCACGGTCAGATTTTCCGGGAAGAGATAGCTCAGCAGCCATCGTATGACGGTGACGAGCAGAGAGAACTCTAGAAGTTTCAGCAGATTGCGTTTGAGCAGTGGCCCTTGAAAATAGAAGAGGATGATCTCGGCGATGACCCCAAAACTCCAAAGGTAGATCGTCATCTCAAGCGAGATACCGTGCGCCGTCTCGTAGATGGTAAAGAAGTTGTAAAAGGGACCGAAACTGACCTGCATGAGCGTGAGGCCCAGCCAGAGCGGCCAGTGGGCGAAGAGGTTGAGATGTTTGCCTTCAATGCTTTCGGGCGCAACCACCTTCTTGTTGTCAAGGTGGGCAATAATATAGCCAAACAACACCGTTGCGATAACCACGGCAAGCAAGAAGAGGAGCGCCGTTGTCGGAATGTCCAAAAACTTCACCAGGACAAGGGCAACCAGTATAAACCCGATGGAGCCAAAAAGACGGACTTTCCCATAGGACTCTTTGCCAATGAGCGAAAGAGCGATCACTTCGACATAGGGCAGAATAAGGCTCATGCCGATACCCATCGCGACATTACTTAAGAGCAGTGGCCAAAAGCTCTCCAGTGTAAGAAAAAATGAGACGCCCGCAAGCAAGAGCAGGACAAGTGCGCTGTTAAACGTCGTCAGGTCAAGTTTGATGCCTTTCAAAAAGAGAAACGGGAGCCCAAAACGCACAAGCGGGCCGGCTGCAAAGATTATGCCTATTTCGGAAGGCGTGTACCCGACCATGTGGAGCACTTTGGGCATAAAGATGACATAGATCGCCACGATGGCAAAGTAGAAGAAGTAGAAGAGGGCGATCAGTGCTGACATGGTACTTTAGGCGGATCGGTAGATGATAGCCGTATGGCTGATAAGGTCGTGGAACATACGTTTATCGCGCCGCACAAGCCCCCAGAGGTAACCGAAGAAAAGCAGCGAGAGAGGGTAACTCAAAAACCGGACGATAAGCTGTAGGTAAGAGGCACCCTCAAACGTGCCGGCATCGACGATCTCTATGCCGGCCATCTTCATTCCCGGCGTCTGCCTTGGTATTTTCCAGAAGAGGACAAAGGTGGTGATGAAAAGGGTAAACTGGACAATAGAGGCCAACGGATCGGGGGCCTGTTCCTGCGCTTTTTGTGTCTGCATCAACGCATCACTGAAACCGGCGGTCTGCATCTGCTCATAACCGAAAAAGATCATAATGATTAGGGTGATAGGAATACCGATCATAAAAATATCGGTAATAAAGGAGAGAGTACGGCTCCAAAAACCTGCGTAACGCACTTTAGGGCTCTCTGTCAACGTAGTACTGTTTTTTTTCTGTTTTATCTCTCGCCATCTCATGATGGCATTATAGCACTGAAAGACTTGGTTAACGGGCGGTAAATGTTTACAATCCGTTAGTGTAGATAGCCTATACTTTTACTACCTCAATGATTGAGATTATTGAGTTTTTCATTTTTACACACTCCTTAAGTTCAAAGTTTGGCCGGGTCTCTTTCATTTACCCGGACTTACACTTTTCTCCTATCTTCAACATAAAAAATCTCTTTTTCAATTGGCCATTCAATCCCGAAGTCCGAAATAAAACTCCAGCAAAGCTTTTAGATAGTAATTTGCCTTGAATGCATACTGATCATCATATGATACGATAGGCTGCAGTCTATAGACGATATATTTTCGTTTCGCCTGCTTGCTCCAGTTCAACCCGACAGCGTAACGGTATACGCCCCGTTTCGGTATGTATCCGTCTTGTGTTGCCGGCTGCTCTTTGGTACGTCCGTACATCCCAAGATAGGGCGTAAAGTTTCCGTATTTTCCCAACGTAAAACTGAGTGTCGGCTGCACAAAATAGTTCATACCGTCGACGCCGGTGATTGTTGAGCGCTGTGTCAGCAATGAAAAGATCATCTGGCTTACAATTCTGCGCTTTACCTCCAGGTTCGTCCACTCCTCAAATGCATCTTCGGCCGAGTATCTGAATGTTTGATTCGGCAGGATCAGCCATTGACTGAAAAGTGCCTCATAGCTAAAAGCGATTTTGGCGTAAGGGTTGCTCACTCCGGAGAAACCCAAGCGGATTCGGGTCTTTACCGGATCGGTCAGGCCAAGAAGATTGTTCATGCCCAATGCAACACTGTTGTCGCGCTCTGCTTCGGTCCCCTCCAGAGAAATATCTGAACTGTTTTTAGTGTCATCACCGATGATCAGATCAAATTTCTCCTGTGTTCTGGGAATGCTCACACGGGCTGCGATGCTGTAGATATAGTCATCATCGCCGCGATGGTTATAGGCATAGCCGCCGCGCAAGCGTACATAGCTCCGGTTGGTCCTGTCCAAAAATGTATCATCGATGTTCTTGCCACTAAACCACGTTGATATTAGATAGGTCTGCTCCCCTCTGCGATTGTCGGGTGAATAAAGTTGTTCCGGCAGCTCTAATTTACCAGTCTGCGACAGGAGATACTGTTCCAGCTTCTCACTGTTCTCATTGGAAAAACCGTCTTCAAAAAAGTTTCTTTCGGCTTTTCTACGCACTTCTTTTTTCTGCGTCACGTTGGCATCAGCGCGGCGTTCGCCAGGTGCATAATTAGTTAGCAGATGATACAGGGTGTAATCGATACCCGAGCCGACAACGATGACGGCATCGGTGCCATAGAGATAGGTCGCATCAAGATTGGTTAAAAAATAGTGGTCGTAGGCCTGCAGAAAGTTGCGGTAGTAGAACCAGTTCCTGGCAGTAACATTGTCGTCAAGCGCCATTGTTTGGTTATTGTCATCAGTGGTGTTTCCCTCATGGGAGATCACGGTTTCATATAGAAGTGTGTCAGCGGCATAAAGTGAGGTAGCGGACACAATTATAAAGAGAACGCAGATAAGTTGTCTCAAATAGTACTCCACATAAAAATGATGAAAATAAAAGGGTATAGTCAACAGTATATCAATAATGTGTTTGTGTTATGAAGTCAGATTATGAAGGTTGGATGGGGTAGAGGGATTCGAACCCCCGAATATCGGTACCAAAAACCGAGGCCTTACCGCTTGGCGATACCCCAATATTTATGAAAGTTATTTTTGTAATTTGGTTGCGGAAACAGGATTTGAACCTGTGACCTTCGGGTTATGAGCCCGACGAGCTACCGAGCTGCTCTATTCCGCGACACTTAAATGGTGCGGACGAGAGGACTTGAACCTCCACACCGTAAGGCACCA
>JBFFUI010000018.1:0-39187 GCA_041571435.1 Sulfurimonadaceae bacterium
GAACCTGATTGTGCGAAACGGAAGATGTTATCGATGAACATAAGAACATCAAGACCCTTCTCATCACGGAAATACTCAGCCATTGTAAGACCAGTAAGCGCGATACGGTTACGTGCTCCTGGAGGCTCAGACATTTGACCGTAGCACAGTGCGACTTTGTCCAGTACGTTCGATTCTTTCATCTCGTAGTAAAGGTCGTTACCTTCACGTGTACGCTCACCGACACCGGCGAATACTGAAAGTCCTTCGTGACCGTGTGCAACGTTGTGGATAAGTTCCATGATGATGACCGTTTTACCAACACCCGCACCACCGAACAGACCGACTTTACCACCTTTAGCGTATGGTGCAAGAAGGTCAACAACTTTGATACCCGTTTCAAACATCTCAGTCTTAGTCGATTGATCGATGAATGGTGGAGGATCACGGTGGATAGACCATGTTTCAGCGTCAGTTACCTGATCGCCACCATCAATTGTCTCACCGATTACGTTGAAGATACGTCCTAGGACTTTATCACCAACCGGTACGCTGATCGGAGCACCTGTTGCGACAGCTTCCTGACCACGTACAAGACCTTCACTCATATCCATAGCGATCGTACGAACACGACCACCACCGATGTGTGCAGCTACTTCAAGAACAAGACGGAATGTGTTATCGCCAGTTCCACCTTTAACATCAATTGCCTCGTTGATCGCAGGAAGTTTTCCTTCGAATTCAACGTCAACAACTGGACCCATGACTTGGACTATTTTACCAACCATTCTTTCCTCCATTATTTCATTGACTCAACACCACTGATAATCTCAATCAGTTCGGTTGTAATTGCTTCTTGACGCGCTTTGTTGTATTTAACATTCAGCGTCTTAACCATCTCTTTTGCATTGTTCGTTGCTGCATCCATTGCCTGCATACGAGCAGAGTGCTCAGCAGCAACAGAGTCGATCAACGCATAATACATGTTGTACTCAACATACTTCGTAAGAAGTGAATCCAGCATCTTCTCGCTGTCTTCCGCTTCGATCTCCAGAAGTGACTTCTCTGTACTCTCAGCACAGTCAAACGCTTCTGTATCAACCGGAAGTACGCGATCTACGTGTAACTCTTGAGTGATCATGTTCTTATATCCGTTATGGATAATGTAAACACCGTCAGTCTTACCCGCTTTGAAGTCATTGATCGATGTTGTAATAAACTCAGCTGCACGGTCCATGTCAGGAGCGGAACTAAGATCAGTCACTTCGTCCAACAGTTCAACTTCATTGTATTTGTAGTACTCGACACCTTTCTTACCAATACCGCGAAGACGCACTTTGACTTTCTCTTCTTTGAACTCTTTCATCAGTTTGTTAGCTGCTTTCAACGTTTGAATGTTGAAACCGCCACATAAACCTTTGTCAGCCGTTACAAAGATAATATCAACCATTTTAGGCGCTTCGATCTTCTCGAAACAACGGTTGTCAATGCCACCCATTTTAGTACATTCGATCTGGAATGCGATATCCTGGATCATAGCATTTGTTTTTTCAGCAAACAGACGAGAACGACGGGCAAGTTCTTCTGCGCGGCGTAGCTTTGCAGTCGAGACAAGCTTCATAGCACGCGTTGTTTTCTGCGTGTTACTTACACTTCCTATCTGTCTTTTAATATCTTTCAAGTTGGCCATAATGGTCCTTCTTATTCAGCGATAAAAGATGCTTTGAACTCTTCAAGCGCTTTTTTCATCATTGCGTTTGTCTCATCATCAATTTTTGATGTACTTCTGATGTTCTCAAAAATCTGTGGGTAAGACGCTTCAATAAACGGATAAAGCTCAGCTTCAAATTTAACGACAGATGTGTGTGGCATATCATCAAGGAAACCTTCGTTACCTGCGAAGATGATAAGTGCCTGCTGCTCTGCTGCAAGTGGTGAGAACTGAGGCTGCTTAAGTACCTCTACCATTCTCTGACCACGCTCAAGTTGATTACGAGAGATCTCATCAAGATCAGATGCAAACTGAGCAAATGCCTGAAGTTCGCGGTACTGAGCTAGGTCAAGACGTAGTGTTCCGGCAACCTGCTTAGTCGCTTTAATCTGTGCTGCACCACCAACACGAGATACCGAAAGACCAACGTTGATCGCCGGGCGGATACCTGAGTTGAAAAGGTCAGTCTCAAGGAAGATCTGACCATCAGTGATCGAGATAACGTTAGTCGGGATATATGCCGCTACGTCACCTGCAAGTGTCTCAATAATAGGAAGTGCAGTAAGTGAACCAGCACCTTCGTCATCGTTCAGTTTCGCTGCACGCTCAAGAAGACGAGAGTGTAGGTAGAATACATCACCAGGGTATGCTTCACGGCCCGGAGGACGACGAAGGATAAGAGACATTTCACGGTAGGCAACCGCATGCTTGGAAAGGTCATCATAAACGATTAGACCGTGGCGTGCATTGTCACGGAAGTACTCACCCATTGTTACACCCGTGTATGGTGCAAGGAACTGAAGTGCTGCCGCTTCTGCTGCAGTAGCAGTAACAACAATCGTATACTCCATTGCACCGTGCTCTTCCAAACGACGAACAACTTGTGCAACTGTAGACTCTTTTTGACCAACAGCAACGTAAACACAGATAACACCGTTACCTTTTTGGTTGATGATAGAGTCAAGAGCAACCGTCGTCTTACCTGTCTGGCGGTCACCAATGATAAGCTCACGCTGGCCACGGCCGATTGGCACTAGTGCATCAATCGCTTTGATACCTGTTGCAAGTGGCTCGTGTACAGATTTACGCTCCATAATGCCAGGTGCTTTCTCTTCAACGAAACGCATTTCAGTCGCTTCGATCGGACCTTTACCGTCAACCGGCTCACCCAGTGCATTTACAACACGACCGATAACAGCGTCACCGACTGGTACACTTAGAAGTTTACCAAGGCGTTTAGCACTCATACCTTCACGAAGTGACTCAGACTTCCCAAGAAGAACGACACCTACACTTGCCTCTTCCAGGTTTAGTACAAGACCTTTCGTACCATCTTCGAACTCGACCATCTCACCCGCCATTACGTTGCTCATGCCATAGACCTGTGCAACGCCGTCTGCGTAAGAAATAACCGTTCCAGTTTCATTAATATCAACACTTAGTTCAAAGTTGTCAATACGCTCTTTAATAATTGAACTGATTTCATCAGCTTGAATTTTAGCTACCACTTTGTTTGCCTCCTATTTAGATTGCTTTTAAGATATGTTCTACAAGTTGTGCATTCACACGAGTTTTAGAGAAGTTGATCTCCATGTCAAGATCTTTTACTTCGACCTTAAGGCCTTCATAATCACTTTTCTCAAACTCAAGCGCAACTGTTGCGTCGACTTTTTTACCCAGACCTGTACTGAGGTCCGTCAAAGTCTTTGCATCAATATCTTCATTGCTGTAAACGACACCGCTGTAGTTTTTAGAACTACGTGCGATCTCTTTACGCATCTCTTCAGCCATTGCTGGAATGGTACTGATACGTCCGTTCTCTACCAGTAGCTTGATGAAGTTGTTTAACTTCTCGCTCTGTGCTGATTTAACAGCGTCCAGTAGAATTGATTCTTTATCTGCATTCGTAACTTCCGGGTTTTGCATGACAGAAGTGAACTTCTCGTCAGAAAAACATGCAGAAAGCGCATTGAATATCTCAGCGATATTCATTAATGACTCAGAGCCGGTAGCTTCACCCAATGACTTCACGTAACGTTTTGCGATTAACTCTTGCATCTACGCCACCTTCTTCATAATGATGTTTGCCATCGCTTCTTTATCAAGCGCAGAACTCTCTTGCTCAAGCACTTCGCTCATGATCTCATCAACAAGTTCACGGACCATCTTACGCTGTTCAAGCTCCATACCTGCGCCGCCTTGCTTCTGCATGTTCTCCAGGTCAACATCACACTGCTTGAGGATCTTTTCATTTAAGACCTTACCCTCTTTAGATGCTGTTGCAATGATCTCTTCAGCCAACTTCTTGGCTTCAGTGACCTTTGCTGCTGCAGCTTCTTTAGCCTGCTTTGACTCACGGAGTCTGTCTTGCACCTTTTGCAGTTCGTCGGCAATACCTTGTGAACGACCACCGAAGTAGTTTTTCACAGGTTCTGCTAACAAGTACCATAGGATACCTGCAAAGATAACGAAGTTAACGGTGCGCTGTACAATGTCTGTACCGCCGTCAGCTGCTTGCTCTGATGCAAACAGCGATGTCGCTACAAACAATAAAGGTAAAAGAATTTTACTCACATCGTTTCCTTATATTTGACTAAACTTAGCTTTAACTGCTTCTTTATATAGAGGCACTTGTGACAGAAGTGTATTTTTAAGACTTTCGCGGGTTTCCGCCAATGACTTTTCAAATTCAGCTTTGCCTTTCGCTAATTCAGCACGTTTTGCTTCAATTTTGCTTTCTGCAAGTTCTTTTGCTTCTGCAATTACTTTCTCTCTTATCGCCGCAGCTTCCAACTTCGCTTCATTAATGATGTTTTGCGCTTCTGCAGTCAGTTCAGCGATCTCGGCGTCGTTGTTGCCAACAGCCTCTTGATCTTTCTTGATACTTGCATCACGCTCATTCATATAATTGAATAGAGGTTTAAAAAGCAAACTGTTTAGAACGGCAATAAGGATAAGGAAGACAACGATCGTGATGCCCAATAGCAACGGATTTATATCTAACATACCACCTCCTAAAAGTTGCGCAATTCTACTACACTCTAGTTAAAGCTATTGTTAAAGAGTGCAAAGATGTGAAAGAAATGTGAAATAAAATTGGATATTTGCGGCCGGTAGCGTAAAAAGGTGACACTTTTTTGATCACTAAAATGGCTGTAAAATGCCTTTTTTATCATTTTTTAATAAAAAAAGGCGGAAAAAGAGCTAAAAGAGCTATAAATTGATAAGTTTTACAAAAGTTAAATATAAATGCGGTTTTTAAAAAATAAATAGACTATTAGAGTCGATTTAAAAGTTTTTCGATCGCTTCTTCACTGTCGAAAAAGAGTGTGATCTCATTCGACTTGGCTCTGGCCTTTATGCCTAGATCATCAAACCGCGCTTTCAGTGCACTGAAATCCAGTGACTCTTTTTCCACTGTTTTCGTCTCTGGAGCCTTGTTACCGTTTTTCATTGATTTCGTCATCGCTTCAACATCACGTACCGACAACTTTTGCCCCACAATCGAATCCACTAGTGTTGCCTGTTCTTTGTCACTCAGACCGACCAAAACCTTCGCATGACCAGCGGATATCTTGCCCTCTTTCAAAGCTGTCAGCGTTTTCTTGCCAAGCTGTAACAGACGGAGTGTGTTAGTGATATGTGCACGCGACTTATGTACCATGCCCGAAAGCTCATCATGTGTGATCCCATGCACATCCAACAGTTCCGCATACGCTTGCGCCAGATCGACAATGTTGAGTTCATCGCGTTGGATATTCTCTATCAGTGCCTGCTGACGCATCTTCTCTTCATCGATATGTGCGATAACGGCCCTGATCGTCTTAAGCTTTGCCAATTTGCTTGCACGAAGACGACGCTCTCCTGCGACCAGGATATAACCGTCAACGTCTTCGACAACGACAACCGGTTGGATCAAACCATATGTTTTGATGGAGTCAGCCAATTCGGCCAGAGAACGTTCGTCAAAATGTTTACGCGGTTGAAAAGGATTTGCTTTTATCTGTGACAGCGGAAGTTCGACGACCGATTCAGTACTTGGGACCTCATTATCATAGGCCTCTTCGATCTCACCCAGCAGTTCACCCAGACCACGGCCTAAAGATTTTGCTTTAATTTTTGCCACTCTCTACCCTCTTACGCAATAATAGCTTGTGCCAAATTCTGATAAGCGACCGATCCACTCGATTTTGCGTCGTACAGAAGAGCAGGTTTGCCAAAGCTTGGACTCTCTGCCAAACGAACATTACGCGGGATCACGATCAGCTCTTCATCGATATCTTTGAACAGTTTGTTGTCAAAGTGTTGACGCAGGTCAGCAAAGACCTGTTTTGAGAGATTGTTCTGCGCACTGTACATGGTCGGAAGGAAACCTTTGATCTCAAGATGAGGATTGATTGTCTTGCGGATCAGACGTACCGTGTTCAATAGTTGTGCCAAACCTTCAAGTGCAAAGAACTCGCATTGGATCGGGATGATCACCGAGTTGGCTGCTGAAAGCGCATTGATCGTCATCGGTCCCAGTGCAGGAGGCGAATCAATAACAATATAGTCATATGTTGTTTTGACCTGCGCAAGCGCTTTTTTCATAATGAGTTCGCGGCCGTTAGTGTTACCCGCATCATAATACTCTTTTTCAACACCGACAAGTCCGATATTTGCCGGGGCAAGGTCAAGAGTCGATATCTCTGATTTCAGAATGATGTCGCGCAGTTTTTTCGTTCCGATAAGCACATGATAGATATTGAATTCATAATCATTCCGGCTGTATCCAAGGGAAGTCGTCGCATTCGCTTGCGGGTCAGCATCGATCAGTAATACTTTCTTGCCTTCTACAGCCAAAGAGGCTGCAAGATTGACAGCAGTTGTCGTTTTTCCTACACCACCCTTTTGGTTGGCAATTACTATAATTTCACTCATCGTAAACTAAATATCCTTTGTCCATCGCACTCTATCGAGCCGTCTTCTAATAATCTTGCATGTGCTAATGAAAGTTTTGTCTCACCGCTGTGGGTAAAGAAGTTTCTGCTTTTGACAAATTCTACCTCATACTTTCTAAATATCTTCTTCCATGTTGGACAAACTTTCATCGCATTGAAATATTTTTCCGATAGTATTTCATTAGAAATTTCTATATCAAGCTTTGAAAAGCCCTCAGGTGCGACCTTTGTATTCAGCCCAATACCGCAGACCAGTGTTTCTTTATATAAGTTTGTAATTGCTCCGCCGATCTTCTTTTCACCCAGATAAAAATCATTCGGCCACTTCAGCCAGACAGAAGATCCCATATCGGTCAATAACTCTTTTAACATATAAGTAAAGTAGATAGATGCGGACTCCAGCTTGAGGTCCGCAGGCAGTTCCTGTTTCGAAACTGCGAATGAGAAAAAAAGATTGCCCTCAAGACCGCTCCAGCTATTGCCACGGCTTCCTTTACCTGCCTCTTGACGTGTAGCCGTGACACATATGGGGGCAGAGACAGTGCCCTCTTTCAAGGCATTTAAGAGATAGCGTTGCGTGGAGTCAACAGCGTCAAGCGAAAGTATCTGCAAGAGAGAGCCTCTTACCGTTAAGATAGGCGATAACGCTCATCTCTTTTTTAGAAGCCGGTTGGACAAGTTCGATAGCGACAGAACCTTTTGCACAACCGACGACAATACGCTCTTTTCCGATAGAGAGTATCTCACCAGGGGTATGCTTTTTCTCTGACTCGACAAGTGCCATCTTTGTGAGTTTTAGACCGCTTTCAAGATAGATGGCGGGCCAAGGCGTGAAGGCACGGTAGCGGTTATAGAGCGTGCGCGCGTCATCAAAGTGGACAAGCCCCTCCTCTTTTGTGATCTTAGTACAGTGCGTCGCCTTTGCATCATCCTGAGCAATCGGTGTGTAGCTGTCGAAGTTTTTCAGTACGTCGATTGTCAGTGCCGTTGCACACGTCGTCAGACGGTCAAAGAGTGTCGTGACCATCTCATCATCGCCGATCTCTATCTTCTCGATTTTCAAAACATCACCCGTATCCAGGCCGACATCCATCAGCATTGCCGTCACACCTGTTATTTTGTCACCGTTCAAGATGGCCTGTTGGATCGGACTGGCACCGCGATAGTCCGGAAGGATCGAGGCGTGCAGGTTAATACATGGCGCATGCTCAAGGACCGCTTTCGGAAGGATCTGCCCATAGGCAGCGACGACGATGTAATCACACTCTATCTTCAGGAGTTCAGACACCGTCTCTTCGTCACGGAGTCGGACCGGTTGATATACCGGCAGACTGTTTTCTAACGCGATGGTTTTCGTGATCGGCGGTGTCATCACCTTTTTACGGCCAACCGGTTTGTCGGGCTGGGTATAAACGGCAACGACATTGATCTCTTCATCTGCGACCAACGCTTCCAATATCCTGCTGGCATAATCGGGTGTTCCCATAAAGATGACATTCATCAGGACGCCTTTGTACTGAAAAGTGTTCCACCTTTGTGCACACCATCCAAGAGGTATGCTCTGGCGTCAGTCAGGTCGTAGCCCGAACTCAAAAACATGCTGCGTCCATGTTTTAACATATAGTCGGCTGCCTTGAGTTTGGTCACAATACCGCCTGTTGCAAAGGTTCCGTGCGGCGTCGCCTCACGCGACAGTTCGTCTATAGCAATCGTTTTGACCGTTTTCAGTATCTTTGCATCACTGTTTTTTCGCGGATCAGCATCATAATATGCGTCAATATCAGAGAGAATCAATAGCAGTTCGGCTCCGACAGCATTAGCCGTATAGGCTGACAGCTGATCGTTGTCACCCACGACCAGCTCTTCTGTCGCCGTCACATCGTTCTCATTAACGATCGGTACAACGCCATTGGCTATCAATGTATCGATCGTCCCTTTAATACGATCAGCCTGCTCAAGGCTCTGAAAATTTGCAGCCGTCACCAGTACCTGAGAGCATATCTTGCCATATTTCAGAAATTTTCGATTATAGAGCTCCATAAGATGGGGTTGACCTATAGAAGCCAAGGCCTGTTTGTTCTGGATCGCACTGCGGTCAAGCTGCAGTTTTGTATAACCGGCTGCGACAGCACCCGAAGAGACCAAGATAACATCATATTTATTGGAGAGCTCTGCAATAAAATCAACAAGGTTCCGCATACGCTCAAGCGCCACACTGTCATTCTCGGTCAAAACTGCGCTGCCGACTTTAACAACTAACCGTTTCATCAGCGATTTTTATGCACAAGATTGTTGAGCGCGTAGCGCAGGCCGTCTATGTTCGTATGCATCACCGAAGAGATAGGCGCGATAAAGAGCGGCTTTTCGATGTCGAACGCTTGCGTACCTTCTTGATCATCCTGCTCAAAAAACGGCAAGCTCGTATCAAAACCAAAACGGCTCTCTGTTGTCGGTTCAAGTCCAAGTTCTTTGATAAACGCTTCTGTCTTTGCCACGACTTCGTCATGAACAAGTGCATCACTGCGCGTCAACGCGATCGCATATGAACGGGTGGCCAGTTTTTCAGAAAACTGCTCAAGTTCGGTTTTAAGCGTTTCAAACTGCTCTTTCGTCTCACGGTAGTTGGCGATGTCAATCATGAAAAGGAGGGTCTTGGTCCGTTCGATGTGACGTAAGAACTCCAAGCCGAGACCTTTACCGTCTGATGCACCGCCGATAATACCCGGAATATCTGCCATGACAAAGGATTCGTAGTTGCCGACATCAACCTGTCCGAGTTTCGGTGTCAACGTTGTAAACTCATAGTTCGCCACTTCAGGACGTGCATTGGAGACCGTTGAGATCAATGTTGACTTGCCCACATTCGGAAAACCGACAAGCCCCACATCGGCGATCAGTTTAAGGTCAAGGATAACTTCGCGTTCATCAGCCGGCTGTCCCGGTTGTGCATAACGAGGCTGTTGGTTCGTAGAGGACTTGAAGTGGTAGTTTCCAAGTCCCCCTTTACCTCCTTGAAGAAAACGCACTTCATAACCATCTGTCAGCAAGTCAAACAGCACTTCACCCGTCTCTTTATCGATCACCTGTGTTCCGGGAGGTACAATGACATAGAGTGGTGCACCGGATTTACCGGTCATGCGCGAGCCTTCGCCCGGACGCCCGTTCTCCGCTTTCAGGCTCTTTCTGCCTTTAAACCCTGAGAGCGTATGCGTGTTGTTGTCAACACGGAAAATGACATCGCCGCCTTTACCGCCGTCGCCGCCGTTCGGGCCACCGTTCGTTACAAATTTTTCACGTCTGAAGGCGACACAGCCTGCGCCGCCTTTGCCCGATGAAAGTGTTAATGTGACCTGATCTGTAAACATAGTTTGTCCTTGTATTTAGAAAAAAGAAAATGGTTTAAATATTTAACATTATACATTTGAAAAGAAAAAATTACAGTGGTAAATATTTAAAAAGAGTGAAAGAGGCCCAAGAAAGGGCCTAAAGAAAAGTGCTTATGCAGCAGGGATGATTGAAACTTGTTTACGGTTTTTGTCTTTTCTTTCGAAAACAACAACACCGTCTACAAGAGCGTAAAGAGTGTGATCCTTACCCATACCCATGTTTTTACCTGGGTGAACTTTTGTACCACGCTGACGGATAACGATGTTACCTGCACGTACTGTCTCACCACCGAATTTCTTAACACCTAATCGACGACCTGCTGAGTCACGATTATTCTGAGTACTACCTTGACCTTTTTTATGTGCCATGTCTTTCTCCTACTTTTTTGTGCTTATGCAGCGATTTTAGTGATACGAACGCGAGTAAAATCACGACGGAAACCACGTTTAACTTTTGAATCTTTACGACGACGTTTTTTGAAGATAACAACTTTCTTGTCACGACCTTCATTGATGACTTCTGCAGTAACGACAGCACCGTCTACGAATGGTGCTCCAACTTTCAGTTCACCAGCGTTTACAGCCAGAACTTCTTTGATCTCAACAGTGTCTTTTGCAGCGAGGTTCATTTTATCAAGAAGAAGGATATCGCCCTCTTCAACCTTATACTGCTTACCACCATTTTTAATGATTGCGTACATATATGTGTCCTTGTTTAATTTAAAGAGTCCTCTAAAAACGCTTAGTATCAAGACTAAACTCATCATCACAAGACTCTTATTCACATGCACAAGGCCGCAAAAAAAGTTCAACATTTGCAATGATCAGGTCAAGCCTGTAAAGAGAGGGCATACCTCTCCGACACCAAGCGCTTATCAAAAAGACGCTTTTAGTCTTTGTCAGGACAAGAAGATGCCCTGATTAAAAGTTGGGGAATTATACTGATATTATCTTTAAAGATGCTTTAGCCTCTTTTATAACTTCTGAAAAACTACGAGTGTGCAAGGTCGGCTAGCTGATTGCTTTGATGGTTGAATACCTCACCAGCATGCTTCTCTTCCGATATGTCGACTATGATCTTGGAGTAAAGCTCCATGTTCTGCAACACAATGTCAACTAACTTCGGATCGAAATGGCCACCCCGTTCTTCAACAAGCAGATCGACCACTTTCTCGACGGGCCAGATCTCTTTGTAGACACGTTTGGAGAGCAAGGCATCGAGAACATCGACTATGGCGACTATGCGGGCGAACAGATCGATCTCGTCACCTTTGAGACCTTGCGGGTAACCCGTACCGTCATATTTTTCATGGTGTCCGTATGCGATGGCCGCTGCAGCTTGCAGCACCTCGCGTTTTGAATGTTTCAAGATCGCATAGCCTATTGTCGTATGTGTCTGCATCACCGTAAATTCTTCGTCGGTCAATTTCTCCGGCTTGTTTAAGATCGCGTCGGCTATCCCTATTTTCCCTATATCATGCAGGGATGACGAAAGTTCGATGAGTTTGACCTGTTCCTCATCCAAACCATATTCTCTCGCGATCATAGCACTTATCGTCGAAACACGCTTGGTATGTTGTTTCGTCTCGTCCGAACGTATCTCTTCGATCTGGCCCATAGCCTGAAGCGTATCTCGAAGTGTTGACTCGATCTCCTCATTAAGATCTACTAGTTCTTTGTTCTTCTCCTTGAGTTCCTCTTCTCTCTGCAGAATATGTTGATTAAAAACATTGATGTTCTCTGCCATCTCCTTAAACTCACGGCTCTCATATTTAGCACTGTCGATATCCTGTTTCAACAGATACGCGTTCTGACCGTCATCAATGATCTGCGAAAGCGGTTGACGTATGTAGTGCTCGAGGACATGAAACATATTCAAGATGATCATAAAGGCAAAGAAGAACAAGACTGCAGCGATCATATAACTGTATTTAAAGGCAAAGTCCTGGTACACCGCCGTGCCCATAGTGATATTGACGGCACCCAGTAAATCACCGTCGTTGACATGATGGCACTGCAGACAGTTGAGTGTGCCATGGGCATTCGCGATATAAGGGATGACCGCTTCTATTTTGCTGTCATTCTCACTCCATCTGAAATAGGGTTCTTTCTTCTCCAGGATCTTACGCAGATCAGGATCAACACTTTTGTCAAAAGAACCGGGTCCACCAAACTGATTGGTGACACTATCGGCACGGATGATGCTGATCGATTCAATATCATATACGGATGAGATCTCGTTCAAAAAGTAGGCACGTTTCTCCATAACACCGGCTTTCATGTGCGATGTCAACCCGGCCTTGATCACTTCTGCAATCGCGATCGCTTTATTTTCAGAGACAAGCTGAAAAAAACTACGATAACTCAATACGATAATGGAAAGAATGATAAGGATAGAGAAGAGAAAGACTTTTAATAAACGCGAAAGGGCGATCTTCTTTATACTCTGTTTTTTCATTGGATGCCATAAGTTTTAGTTAATTACTACCTTATGATCTCTTGACCCAAAAACAGCTGAAAAATTGTGAAAATAACTGTAAACACTATAAAAAGATAGTGTTTGTTCCAGTTGCTCTGATTATCAGTCGCAAAGAGCGATAACTTCGATCTCTACCAATGCATTTTTTGGAAGGGTCTTTGCCGCGACCAATGAACGTGCCGGTTTATGCTCACCGAAGGCATTGGCATAGATTTCATTTACTGTTGCAAAATCGTCTATGTCGGCAACAAACGCCATCACCTTGACAACCCTGTCAAGTGACGAACCGGCTTCTTCCAATACGGCACGAAGATTGGCAAAGACCTGCTCCGTCTGCAAAACGACATCATCTTCGACCATCGTACCGTCGGGACGGAGTGCTATCTGACCCGAGGTGTAGACCAGACCGTTGACTTTGACTGCCTGTGAGTATGGCCCGATCGCAGCCGGTGCATTTTCTGTTTTTACAAATTCCATTATTGTTGTCCTTTATTTCTGATTTACGATACTTTTCTGTTTTTTATACTTGCGTTCGACATCTTTCATCATCGAAAGATAGTCCTCCTCACTCCAATAGCCGGGAACACTGTAGAGTACCGTCCCCTCGGGCGTCAAGAAGTAGCTCATCGGCACCATGGGCGCCTTAAGACAAGGAGGATAGCTGTCTTTGTCTCTCGTCAGCGCTACGGCTGCATATTTTTTGTTGAGGTTATCGATGACCTTTTGCTTTGTCAGGGTACTGTTTTCAAGCTTTCGGCACCATCTGCAGGTCTCGGATGTAATCACCGCATAGATGATCTTGCCCTCTTTTTGTGCCTTGGCTTTTGCCGCTGAAAAACTGTCGTTCCACGCTATCTCATTAGCAAACAGTGCCCCGCTGAAGAGTGTCACAAACAGTAATATACGCATAAAAGCCCCTCTCTTTAAAAACGGTATTGTACCAAATGAGAGATAATATGATGACGGCGCAACGGCTTTCTCGATTTTTTAGAGATTCTGCTCTATAATAGATCAAAGACCCTTATCTGGAACAGTTCCGCAAAAAGGAAGACCTATGCCAAGTGTGAATGAAGATATTTTGAGAAATATTGAGCGTATAAACAGTGAGGTTATAGCCTTACGGCATCAGCTTCATGAACATCCGGAACTTTCAGGTCAGGAGAAAGAGACGACTGCACTGCTTAAGGCCCTGTTGGAAAAAGCGGGACTCAAAGTGACAACCTATGCAAACCATTACGGTCTGATTGCGGAGTTGATCGTTGATGAGCAGAAGCCATTCGTGGCACTGCGGGCCGATATTGATGCCCTGCCTATCGATGAGCAGAGCGGTGCATCTTACGCGTCACGTACACCGGGGATCATGCATGCCTGCGGCCACGATTCCCATACGGCCATCCTACTGGGAACAGCGCTCACAATGGTGAAGGTCAGATCCAAACTTAAGGAGAACCTCCGTTTTATCTTCCAACCGGCAGAAGAGATCACCGATGGCGGCAGTGCCCAGATGATAGAAGACGGTGCACTGGAACAGGTCAAAGCGATCTTCGGGCTGCACGCCTACCCTTACCTCAACACCGGCGAGATCGGCTATAAATACGGGGTAATGCTCGCTTCGGCAGACACCTTTGAGATCGAAGTGTTCGGAAAAAGTTCGCACGGTGCGCGGCCGCACGAAGGGGTTGATGCCATCTTGGTCACATCGATGGCCGTGAACTCCCTTAACCACATCGTCTCCCGTCAGATCGATCCCTTGCATCCGGCTGTTATCTCACTGGGTACGATCGAAGGGGGCAAGGCCGCCAACATCATCTGTGATTATGTAAAACTCTGTGGAACGGTGCGAACCGTCAACCACGATGTACGCCACTCTATTCCTAAGATGATGGAGGTCTCTCTTCAGGGGATCACCAAGTCAATGCACGCAAGCCATACCTTCAACTATTCGTTCGGTTCACCGGAGGTGTGCAATGACGACAAGATGGTGGACCTGTTGCGCAAAGCTGCCGAGAAGGTCATCGGTCCAGAGAGGACAGTCGATCTTGCTGATCCCGTCATGGGCGGTGAGGACTTTGGCCGCTACCTCGAGATCGTTCCCGGTGCTTTTTTTCGCCTTGGCACCTGTAATCCCGACAAAGGCACCTGTGTCTCCCAGCATAATGCCCGTTTTGATGTCGATGACGATGCCCTGCAGTATGGGATGAAGATCATGGCACTTGCAGCCTTAGAAGCGATGGAACATGCGTGACGAAATCGCTCTGAAGATCACCAACAGCGCAGATGCACCGCTTATCTACCACACCTTCACCTACCTTAAAGAGCGGCTGCCGGTCTCTGACCTTTCCCCTCTTGAAGAGGCACTGAAGCAGCTTATAGAGAATGTGCTTGAACATGCCTATGAGAGAGATTACGAGATCGACATCACTGTCAAGTACTACATCTACAGCTGCCAGCTAAAAATCGATGTCGAAGATAGAGGGGCACCTTTTGACTTCAGCCGTTTTCTTAGTGAACCGATCGACCACAGTGCCGATCATAAAAAAGGGTTTTACCGTATCTATGACCTTGTTGACCGTTTCTACTTCACATCCCTGCCTCAAGCCGGCAAGCGCTTCAGCCTAATACAGATGTTCGACAAATGTTTTGACATCAAGACCAACACAATCATCAGTGAGGAACCGCTTGACAAAAGCGCGGTCATGGAACAGCTCACCGTCCGATCATTCAGAGAGGGTGACGGTGACGGTATTTCGAAACTGATCTATAAAAACTACGACTACACCTACTATAAACATCTCTTCTATGAACCCCAGGAAGTTCGAAAAGCCAATGAAAAAGGCGATATCCACTCTATCATCGCCCTCTTTCAAAACGAGATAATCGGCCATTTTGCGCTGGTACGGGCACCCTACTCTAATATTGCCGAGATCGCCGTGGCCACCGTCGACCCTCGCTATAAAGGGATGGGGGTGATGAACAGGATGTTCGATTTTCTCATCTTCGAAGCCCAGAGACTCGGATACGATGCGATCTACGGCGAAGCGATCATGCTGCACCCCTACAGCCAAAAAGCCAACATCTCCCACGGGATGACGGAGTGTGCCATCGTGCTCGGTCAGGTCCCCTCTGAGACACAGATAGAACACCGTATTCATAACCCGCGGCGCACCGGTGTCCTTATCGCCTACCTGCTTTTTGACAAGCGGCGCTGTCAGCATGCTAACTCTAAAATATATGGCAAAGAGATACAGAAGGTCTATAATGAGATCGGTATCGAGATTTGCGACATAACACCGCCTCACGCGGTACGCGATGCCATTACCCACCGTATCAACAACCTGCTTGGTCTGGGGTATATCCGTATTGATGCCGTCATCTCCGAAAAGGAGTTGATGGAGATCTTGATGGACCTGCAACAAGAGCATTGCGATATGATCTACGCCGACATCAACCTGCACCGTATACGGGATATTGATACTGTCATTGAACTGCTCAATGCGCACAGCTTCTTCTATAGCGGTGTACTGCTCGCCTACTACGAAAGTGAAGACTATCTCCGTCTGCAGCGCAAAAATACAAAAAGTGTGGATGATGAGCAGCTGGTCTTCTACTCAAAAAATGCGCAGCGGCTGCTCACATTTATACGTAAGGACGAAGAGCGCGTTACCGCCTTCTAAAACGTTCTGATCACTTCGTAGAAGACTTCGTACAGCTTTTCGACCTCTTCGCGAGTCGTTCTTTCGTTAGGGGCGTGGATGGTGTCGTTACGTACACCGAATTCGATGACATCGACACCATAAGGGGCGATATAGCGCGCATCGGAGGTACCACCGGCTGTGGAGTGCTTGGGTTTGATGCCGGTCACCTTCTCTATGGCCGCATCGATAGTACGTACCACCTTAGTGTTGGGGTCGGTCATGAACGGATATGCAGACTGGTCAAGTTTAAGCGTATAGTTCATCTCCGAAAAGTATTTGTGGACAAAGGCTTCGATCGATTTTTGGTCGGTCTTGGTCGAGTTGCGTACATTGAACATCATCTTGAGTTTGCCCGGGGTGACGTTGGTCACTTCCATCCCAGCACGGATGTCGGTCACCACAAACTTGCTAGGGGCAAAGTTCTCGTCACCCTCATCCAGGTTCACACCGGCCATATGGTGCAGCACCTGCGCGACTTTATGGATAGGGTTGGTCGCTTTTTCCGGATAGGCGGCATGGCCCTGTTTGCCGTGCTTTTCGATCACCCCGTTAATAGATCCGCGTCGGCCGATCTTGATCGCGTCACCGAAGAGCTCTTCACAGGTCGGTTCCGCTACGATACAGGCATCGGGGATCATCCCTTTCTGCTCCAGGTACCGCATCACCTCCTGCGTACCGTACTTGGCCGGCCCCTCTTCATCCGAAGTGAGCAGCAGTGAGAGTGTTCCGTTGAATGTTTTAGTGTGTTCGACAGCCTGAACAAAGGCGACCAGTCCCGACTTCATGTCCTGCGCGCCGCGTCCGTATATGTAGCCATCCTGTTCGACCGCTCCGTAAGGATCGACACTCCACCCCTCACCGGCAGGTACGACATCCACATGCCCGGCAAAACAGAGATGCTCGCCTTCGCCGAACTTCTTGTAGATAAAGAGGTTTTTCACCCCGTTGCTGTCGATACGTATCGGCGTAAAGTCGCTCAGGTATTCCGATACAAAATTAAGTATCCCCCCATCTTCGGGTGTCTCGCTTTTGACCTTGAGGATTTCTTTAAAAAGTGCTATCAGTTCCAAATCGTCTCTTTAATAATAGGGGTTTTCATAAAAAACATAGTTGCTGTAGTCACTGACCTCAAAGTAGACCTTCTTCTCGCCTTCATCGACTTTAAAGTTCTCGTTCTCATCCAAGTAGCCGTAGCTGTAGCGGTAAGCACGTTGCTGTCCATCCGCACGGCCGACACCCGTCGTCATCTTGTCGACCTTGATGAAGCGCTTTATCAGTTTCTCACCGGCATATACATCCATTACACCGTTTGTCCCTGTCCAGTTCTGGATGCCGCGGCTCATCTTGTTTTGCTGTTCCTGCGTACACCCGACCATCAGCAATGACACAACAGTCAGCGTTGCAATCGCCATCTTTTTACGACTCAACATGTAGCGCCTCCCTCTGTTCTCTTGGATATAGATATCATACAAGTATCCTTTTTTGACATTCTAGTGCAAACATTATATTGTTCGCTTGATTGAAGAGAGGTTAATACCGTAAAAAAGCATGCATTAAGAAATAATATTATTTTTTGTGTTATTATATTTTATTTACTTCAGGAAAGCATGTGCTACTACAAAACAGAGTGCTCATTATCATGTTATGCATCTCGTTAGTCAGTATGGCGGCTGCACTGCATTACAAAAACAGCTTGGATAGAGTAACAATGCGACAGAAAGCAGAAAACAAAAATCTGCTGAAACGCATACAAAGTCTTTCACAGCTCTCCAGAGATATCCGGATCGCGACCTACCCTACGGCGGCCTGCGATACCGCGACAAAAGCGATCATCGGGGAGTCGTGCGATCTCGGGAGCTATATGGAGTGGGCAGGCACAGAGCTTGAACAGAGAACAGGGAAACTGCTTGACGAAATAGAACGATCTCAGACGAGCAATTAAAAATCGTCCCAGCCGCTTAAACTGCTGCTCTCTTCGTCCGTCTCGTCAGCAACATTGATCTCCGGTTCTATCACCTCCCGTTTCTCTTGCACGATCTGATCTTCATAATCAAGCTCCAGACCATTGGATGTCATAACAAACCCTTTGACCTTGATCTTGCCGTCATGGATTGAACGGTGGTGCTCTTTACAGAGCGGCACAAGATTGCTGCGGTGGTCCTGGTGGAAATGGCCGATGAAACCGGAACCGTTTGAGGCCGCCTGATGGGCAATGTGGTGGACATCTTCTGCCACGGCCCCGCAGATGACACATTTGGTCACGTAAAGCTCTTTGTTGTATTTTGACGTGCGTTTTTTGACCAGCAGTTCGAGCTCATCAAAGTCGTTCGAGAGCCGTTTTCGGATCTTGTTGGCATTGCCGAGGAACTCTTCGTCCATATGCAGCGATTTGGCGAATTCGAGACCGTAGACGGAACTGCCGCTTCCCGCCTGCAAGATACGGTTAAAGCGCAGTTTGTCAAGTGTTTCGTCATATTCAACGCTCAGGTGAAGGTCCACCACATTTTTCAGTTTTTTGATCTCGGGCATCGTCGCAAGCTGATGAAGGTGGGTCGCAAAGAGAAAAATAGAGCGCAGCTTGGTCAGCTTCATAATGGCACTCGCCACGATGGAGACGCCCGATAGCGTCTCCGTACCGTGCGAGATCTCATCACCGAGCACCAGCGAATGCTGCGAGGCCCTCTTAAAGATGTTCTTGAGTTCCAGCATCTCGACGGCAAAAGTCGAAAGCCCTTTGGCGAGATTGTCCTTGGAGACGATGCGGGTAAAGATGGAGTCATACAAAGAGAACTTCATTGCATTGGCCGGGACATAGAAGCCTGATTGTGCCAGAATAACGGCAATACCGATACTCTTCATCAATGAGGATTTTCCACTGGAGTTGATCCCGTAAAGCAGTACCCCGTTGATATCATGGCCGTCATGTACACTGACATCGAGCATCACGGTCTTGGGATACGGCAGATCAAGATAGTCGCGTGTGCCCATCACAATGTCGTTAGGCACATAGATACCCTGCCGCTCCTGGATCTCGATGAGCGGGTGGCGCAGTGCCATGATCTGCATAAAATTCTCATCCTCACGGACATCGACGATCGTCGGACGGGCGTGGTTGTACTGTTCTGCCGTCTTCGCTGAACTCACGGCGACATCCAGATCAGCCACATAGTGGATAACACGTTCAAGGAGGATGGTGTAACGCCTTTCAAAAAGCGCCTGAAGGTTGACAAACCGCTCCTTCGCCAATGCCACGATCTTGAGACGGTTGCGCATGATCTTGTCGGAGAGCTGATCGGTCAGTTCGGAGGTGATCTTGACACTGTTGGTCAGTTTCTTGACACTGAAACTGCTAAAGTCGATGGAGAGTCCCTCAATCTCGATCTTCTCCTCTGCAAAGACCTTTTCTATCATCGACCAGCGGTTCTTGCTCAAAGCGATGTAGTACCCCTCTTTTTCCAGCAGGCCGAGCGTCACATAGTTGCCGCCGTTACTGCTTGTCGCATGCGAGAGCATCTCCTCGATCCTGGCGATAATGATCTTAAAGGTCTGCAGCATGCGCGCATTTTCATCGACCAGTGTGTCGATACCGGCATCCACACCCCGCATCAAGAAGTTCTCGTCGATCGTCGCCATCGTAAAACGGCGTGAGGTCTCAAGGTCGACACTCTTTTGGATATCGCGGATAAACTCGCTGATCTCCTGGTCTGAGAAAGGTGTCTTCTGTATCTTATGTTTTTTGATATAGCCCATCAGTTCCTGAACACCCGTCAATGACTCATAGACATAGTTCATCTCAAACGGGTGAAGACGCCCAAGACTGATGCGGCGTGCCAGACGTTCAAGATCGTAGATGCCGCGCAGCGTCTCATCGAGCGTTCGCGTATGCGTGTTGACCCGGTCGATAAGATTGTATCGGCGTGTCAGCTCCTCTTTCTCAAGCAACGGGTTTAGCAGACGCTCTTTCAGCAGACGCTTGCCGATGGCCGTACAGGACTTGTCGATCAGTTTGAACAGCGTCATCTCGTTGCGGTCTTTCGAGATCACACCCAGCTGTTCGAGGGCATTGTTTCCGAGGTACATATAGCGTCGGTTGTCGATCAACTGCGGACGGTAGAGTTTCTGGACAATATGGTAGTCGTGCTCGATGACAAAATGGACCAGGATAGCCAGAGATTCAGAAATCATCGGCGAACGTTCAAGGTCCAGATGTTCTATCGGTGAGAGCAGTGACTGAATGTTATAGACATTTTGAAAAAGCTCGTTTTGGTAGGCGATCTTGTGGCGATCGTTGTTGATACTGTAGTGAAAACGGTCGGCAATTTCGAGGTAGCGCAGTACCTCTTTCTGATTCTGCACCCCCTCCAAAAAGGTGATGACGACCTCGGAGGTCTTGTGCACGTTGAGCAGGTTAAAGATCTCATCCAGCGCAAAGCTCTGGTCTTCCGACGTGCCGTGTGCTTCGTAGAGCCAGGTTTTACCGGTCGTAACATCTATGGCGCTGTAACCGACAGAGAAGATATCTTTGTGCTGATCGATCATCAACGAAGCGATGTAGTTGTCTTCGTTGTCGGTCATATAGTCAAAGTTGGTACCCGGTGAGATGATCTGTGAGACGTAACGGCTCACCTTGGGCGGCAGACCTTTTTGTTTGATTACAATGACCGTGTATTTTTTTTCCTGGATCAAACGCGCCAGATAACGTTCGAAAGAGACCGCAGGCACTCCGGCCAAAAGAGGATTTTTTACCGAATTCTCAACAATGTTTTTGTTCTTCTTGGTGAGCTGGATGTTCAGCAGTTCCGCCATCTCTTTGGCCTTACCCACCTGCATGTCATCATTGTTGACTTCGTACACCTCGTAAAATGTCCCGATCTCCATAAAGATGACCGTATCATTGCCGTATTTGGTCTCAAAATGGCTCTGAAGCTCAAAATAGACCTCAGTCAAAAGCTTTTTTTTATCGGTAAGAAGAGCGGAGATTTCACTGGCTAACATCAGATGTACATGTCCTGTTTTTGAGTTCAATTATTATAACACAGAGTCCACTTTTAGGGAAACAATGTTTAGTATTGGGACCTCTCTCTCAATAATCGGGTAAAACCGGTAACAAACCTTAGTATTAAGTGCATATTTTGATATAATTGCGCTAATTATTTTAGGAGTATTTTACATGATCAAAAGACCTGAACCCGTTGATGAAGAAGTAATCTTTGATGGCCGCAGCCTCATCTCAGAAACTGATTTGAAAGGTGTTATTACCTTTGTTAACCGTAAGTTCGTTGAGATGACCGGTTACTCAAAACAGGAAGCGATAGGACAGCCACACAGTATATTACGTCATCCGGACATGCCAAAAGCAGGATTTGAAGGTATGTGGAAGCTTATCCAAGAGGGTAAGGTCTGGGACGGTTATGTCAAGAATCTTCGTAAAGACGGAAAATACTACTGGGTCGATGTTCATATCGTTCCTAAAAAAGATGAGAACGGTAAGATTATCGGATACATCGCTTCGCGTAAAGTAACAGATCCGGTACGTCTTAAAAGTACCATTCTTCAATACAAAGAACTGCGTGACGCGGAAGACAAGTAGAGATCTTTTCTCTACTGCTTTTACCTGTCAATATTTCACTTCGTCACATCCAACCTAATACCTATCAGCCCTACGCATTTATTACAAATTCCTCTGCTACGATATTTGAATCTAAAACTTAATTTTTACTGTTTGCATTTAACGCTATACTTTAGGCAAAAGGATATCTATGCGTTTTCTATTGACACTTCTGGCATCATTCATGATCATGGCTAACCTGATCTATGGCGAGGACGAAAAAATGACAGTATATGATTTTAATGTAACAACGATTGATGGAAAAGTGATCTCGATGTCACACTACAAAGGCAAGGTACTCCTGATTGTTAATGTTGCCAGTGAGTGTGGGTTCACCCCTCAGTATGAAGGGTTGGAAAAACTCTATGAAACATACAGAGATGATGGTTTTATGGTACTGGGTTTCCCTTCAAACCAGTTCGGCGAACAAGAGCCCGGCAGCAATGAGGAAATCATCTTTTTCTGTCAGGGCACTTATGATGTACAGTTTGACATGTTTACCAAAATCGATGTCAACGGCGACAATGCCGACCCACTATACAAGTACCTTAAACATGAGCAGAGTGGTTTTTTGTGGACAGAGTCGATCAAGTGGAACTTTACAAAATTCCTGGTTGACCGCAACGGCAACGTGGTTAAACGCTACGGCTCATCTACCAAGCCAGAAAGCATTAAAGAAGATATTGAAGCTTTATTGAAAAAGTAAGTGCTAAGTGCTAAGTGCTAAGTGCTAAGTGCTAAGTGCTAAGTGCTAAGTGCTAAGTGCTAAGAAAGATGACGCAGTTCATCTAAAAGCAATCTAAAAGTTTCAGAAAGGCACAACTCAAAAACGATGGCGAAGCTCATCGCAAACAATCCTAAGTTCGTAAAAGTTTCAGATGTGGCACAGGCTGTGACAAATTAAGGCCGAAGACGTACATCCGGTACGTCGAGAGCCGCAGTTCGGTGCAAAATGCGCTGCAGCTTGAGCTTTTATTCGTAGTAGCCTTTTCCAGAACCATAGCCATAGCCGTAACCGTAGCCGTAACCATGCTTCTTGCTGGACTCCAAACCATTAATGATAAAGCCGAGATTATGCAGTTCATGCTCGGTTGCGAAACGCTCGATATTTTTAAGAAAAGACTTCTTCGAGTAGTTGGCACGCGTAACGATAAGACCGACATCTGCCATCCTAAGCAGTATCATCGCATCGGTAACCAGGCCGATCGGCGGTGTGTCGAGGATGATATAATCATACGTTGAAGCGAGCTTTTCGATCATCTCATCAAATCCCGATGTCACCAGCAGCTCAGACGGGTTTGGCGGTTTAGGGCCGGCTGTTAGGACATCCAGATTTTCCAGAACATCTTTCTGGATAACCTCTTCAAGCGTATTACTGCCGGAAAGTACCGAACTAACACCGAGCTTGTTGCTAATACTAAACTCTTCGTGCATACGGGAACGGCGCATATCCAGGTCCAAAATAACCACTTTTTTTCCAGTCGCCGAGACGATCTTGCTCAAAGCCACTGCAACAGTTGTCTTCCCCTCTCCGGAGATAGACGAGGTCAACGCAACAACTTTGGATTTTTTCGCACCGCCCACAAATTGAAGGTTTGTGCGCAATACACGCATCGCCTCTTCAAACTGCGAACGGGTCGTCTTGTCTTTACGCTGCGGGACCGCCCCATAGAGCGGGATATTGCTCATCTTGTCGATGTCTTCCGCAGTTTTAAGGGTATCATCCAGGAATGCACGTAAAAAGGCCAAGGCAATACCGACGATAAAGCCCAGGATCATACCGACTAAAATAATCAATAGACGCTTCGGTTTGATCGGCAGGTCAGGCAGCAGCGCCGCGTCTAGTACGCGCGTTTTGGAAACTGTCGACGAGCGGAGGATTGCCGTCTCTGCACGTTTTTCCAAAAGGAAATTATAGACCTTTTCGTTGACCAGTGTGTTGCGTGTCAGGTTGGCCAGCATACGCTCATTTTCCGGCAGTGCTTCCAAAGAGCGCTGATACTTTTGGATATAGCGGCGCAGCGTCTTTTTACGCTGTTCGATAATATTGATATCATTTTTTAGAGTAAACTTGATCGATGACTTGATAGAGTTGATCGCTTCGGTCAGTTTGATGACGTCTGGGTGAATCTCTGTAAATTCGACCAACAGCGAGTTACGCGCCATAATACTCTCTTGGAGTTTCTGGATCATCTGTGCCAGAGCCGGATCGGTATAGGCTGCCGACCCCAGACTGATACCGGAAAGGTCTTTACCGGTGTGGACATACTCCTGAACGTTTTTCAGTACATTGGATTCGATCTCAAGTGCCTGAAGCTTACTCTCATACTCAGCCATGTTCTGCGCAGTCATCATCGCCTGGGAACCGGCATCGACAATTGTATGTTCAGACCGGAACGACTCAAGTTGCCCTTGTGATTTTTCGACATCTTTGTTGATCTCTTCGATCTGGGCATCAATAAACGCCAGCGTCTGGTCCGCCTCATGCGTCTTCTCTTCAAGCTCCTGCTGTAGGTAGCGCTCACTCAGTGTATTAATAACTTCCTGTGCACGCAGCGCTACGTTGTCTTGAAAGGTGATCTTCAGGATCGTACCGCTTTTAGAGATCAACGATGTCGCAATCCCGCTTTGAATGAAGCCGGCCATCTTGCTATTAGGCGTGATAGAGAACGAGTACGATCTCTCCGCAAGATCAAAAACTTTGTTTATGGTCAGACTGAACCACTCCGTCACAATCTCTTCGCCGAATCTGTGCTCTTGTTCATAGGCTTTCGGTTTGTCTTGGGAAGCCTCGATAAGTCCCAATGCAATCAAACTTTTCTCTCTAAAACTGACGGCTGGTGTCATTCGAAGGGTAAAACGTTCGTTATCCAATATTTCCATCTCAAACATTGCCCCCTCCAGCGCACTGTCGAGCTCTTTGGTGACCACCACAAACGGTGAACTTCTATAGAGTTCGACCGTACGGAAGTTGTGTCTGGTAAAGTAACGTGTTCCGATGTCCAGGCCCTCGAGCACCTTCTCTGAAAGAAAACGGGACTTAAGAATGAACTGCTCGTTGTCGAGGTTCGCCCCGCCGCCGCTAAGCGCCAACATCATCATGTCATCACCCGGACCTCCGTGGCCCTGCTGCTCAAGTTCTATCGTGGTCGAGGCTTCATAGACATTGGGTTTAAAGTAGGCGAAGATCGTCGCACCGATCGTAAAGACGATCGCAAAGATGACAATAGAGTATTTGTAACGGTTTAAAGTACTGAAGACCTCTCTGAGATCGATCTCATCTTCATCAATACTGTTTTGCGGATTAACTGAGCTTGTATTCATTTAATAGTCCAATGCCTTATAGAGATACGTAATATTAACAAACGGCGCCAGGATCGACGAAATCAGCTGGAATGGCGGCGAGATCTCATCAAAGGCGATCTTACGCCCTTTCGATGCACGAGGCTGTACATAGACGATGTCGTTTGGTTTGAGATAAAGACTTGAGATTCGGACAGCTGACATCTGCGTCAGGTCGATCATACGCACTTCCGGATCACGAAGGTCGCCACGAAGGATCATGATACCGCGCCGTTCGGCAAAATCTGTCAAGTCGCCCGAACGCGCAATGACCTCGATCAGGTTCATCGTACCGTTTGTGATCTGTACGACACCTGGGTTTTTCACTTCACCAAGAACAAAGAGACGCTGATTCATGATCTCGACCGTTACATAGGGATTACGCAGGTATTTACCATACTCTGCCATGAGATACTTAGCCGCTTCGTCTTCGGTAAAGCCCTGGATTTTGGCACTGCCTATCAATGGGAGATTGACGGTGCCTTCTTGTGTGACCAAGAGGCCCTGTGACTCATCGGCGCCACTTCCTCCCTGCTGCGTACCGCGTGAACTGATCATCGAGGTCAACTGACCAGGACCGGCACCTGACTGGTTATAGACCATTATCCCGACGCGGTCGTTAGGCTGGATCTTGTTCTCAAAGACCATCTCGTCTTTGTAGACACTGTTGTTCACATCGGTCGGCTCTTCTGAACGTTCTTCGTCTTGGAAGAGAGTGTACTCTTTCATACTACAGCCGCTGAACAAGATCGTAACGGCAAAAATGAGGACAGATAAATTCTTATGCATACTTCTCTCTATTCTATTATTATTGCTTGTCATTATATTGTGTGAAGTTTAGAATGAAGTTAAAAGGCAGTTTTCAGCCTGTCATACAAGCACAACGTGAGCACTGTTTAACCCCGATCAAGTTCTCTGAAGCTATAATCTTCTCATGAACAGACTGGACCTTTCGATGCTATCGCCTGACTTTAATGTGCTCATTGTCTGCTGCCGGGAGAAGACAGACATTTCCGCCGTCCAAACGCTTTTCTCAACATTTTCAGATGATGATTATCTCAACCTGCACCGACTGTCCAACAGGCATGGCCTCTATCCGCTGCTCTATAAAACCGTCATATCGGCAGACCCTGACTCGCTTTCTCCTAAAACAAAAGCACTCTTTAAAGAGAGCAATATGGCCGTAGTCCGACGCAGCATGATGATGAGTGCTGAACTGCTGCAGCTTATGCAGCTATTTGAGACAAACGGCATCGAGGCGATAGCATTTAAAGGGCCGGCATTAGGTGAGATCGCCTACGGAAGTGTCATACTTCGTCAATACGGGGACCTTGATATTTTGATCAAACACGATGCCATCAAAAAGACGATTGCATTGCTGCTTGAGAGAGGCTACAGACCCGAAATAGATCTGCAAGATAGCACCATAGACACCTTTTACAACTGCGTCAACGTTATCGGCCTGTACAAAGGTCCTGTTCGTGTCGAGATCCACTGGGAACTTCTCTCAAAAAACTATGCCATTGACTGGGACGAAGAAACACTTTGGCACGACACCGAGACCGTCATGATCAACCACAAACCTATTAAAATTCTCTCGTTTGAAAACCACATCCTTTACCTATGCGCCCACGGGTCAAAACACCTATTTGAACGTTTAGAGTGGATCTGCGATATCGACAGAGCTGTCCGGGCCGAAAAAGATGTCGATTGGGACCATCTTATGTCAGTTGCAAAGGCCCTGGGTATAGAGCGGATGCTGCTCTTTGGGCTCACGCTTTCAGAACTGCTTTTTCAACTGCCGCTTCCTAAAGAGGTTCTGCATAAGATCGACAACGATCCGGCAATAGACGATCTAATACAGAAGGTAATAGATCTACACTATAGCAGCAAAGGAGCAAACACAAAATCCTACAGCACTTTTAGACTCCTTTGGCAGATGAGAGAGAACTTTAACGACCGTCTCCGCTTCGCCTACCGGGGACTGTTTGCACCGAAGTTCGATGACTTCAAATTCGTGGCTCTGCCAAAAAAAGCACTCTTTTTATACCCGATAATCAGACCGTTTCGACTGCTAGTTAAATATTTCAACCGTTGAGATGTTCTTCTGAGACAGTGTTATGTACAGAGAGCTTATATCTCTTTGATAGCCGCTTTGTATCTGTCGATGACAATCTTTTCATCAAACTCGTCAATGATTTTTTGACGTCCATTTATCCCCATCTGAACACGTTCGATGTCGTCAAGCAGAAACATTTTTTCCATCTTCTCGGCCAGGTCGTCAGCATTTTTGACCTCGCACAGAAACCCGTTTTTTCCCTCGTCTACAAGCTCTTTGCAGCCCGGAACATTTGTAGTGATGATGGGTTTTGCCATAAGGGAGGCTTCGAGCAAGACCCTTGAGAGCCCTTCCCTGTAGGAAGGAAGAACCACACAATCAGCATGCGCTATAACATTTTCGACATTATCGCTGACACCCAGGTAGTTGACGACCCCCTCTTTTTGCCATGCGCCTATCTCCTGACCCGTTATGGCTGTTGGATTGCCATAATAATAAGGGCCCAAGATATTGAACTCGGCATCAGGGTATTTTGCCTTGACTATCCTCGCAGCATCCACAAACTCGACCAACCCCTTGTCCTTGAGCAACCTTCCGACAAAAAGAAAACAGACCCCCGCTTTTTTAACACTGTGGTGCAGCGGGATCTCTTTAGTCGTGTCAATTCCCGATCCCGGCAGACATTCTGTCTTTGCCGGGTCGACTAATCTGCTCTCTACAAAAAGTGCCTGGTCATGTTCATTCTGAAAAAAGACCTTCTTCGAAAAACGAAACGTAAAACGGTAGAGCCATCTGGCGATCCTCGACGAAAGGCTGTCATCCAAAAATACCGTCCCAAGACCAGACACGTTGTTGATGACAGGTACCCCGGCAAGCGTCGCCGCAAGCGTTCCGTAGATGTTTGGCTTAATGGTGTAATGCAATGTCACATCAGATTTTATCGTCTTAAAGAGTCTATAAAAATCTGCCGTCAACTTCAGGTCTTCAAAAGGGTTCGTCCCCTTGTTGTTCATCTTGATCTCATAATACTCAAAACCCAGCTCTTCAAGCTTATGCGAAAAAGTATCCCGAGGCGCGATTGCCACAATGCGATAACCATCAGCCTGAAGTGCCTTTAAAAGCCCCACCCTGAAGTTGTAGATGTTCCAAGATGTGTTGATGACGATAGTGATGGTCTTACTGTTTTTCAATGTCCAAATCCCTTTTAGCGCGCTGCCCGATGGAGAGCCTCTTTCGCTCCACCTCAATCATATCTCGTTTCTGCTTTTGCTTTTGAAGATAGATATGTCTCGACACCCAGATAACGATCAACATCGCAGGCAAGACCTGTAATTTAAAGCGTACTGCCATTCCCAAGTTTGTAGGGGAGATTATGACATAAAAGAGCGACCACGAAAAAATGAACAACATCAGAAATCTAAGGTACTTGTTTTTTAGAACATCCCGCCAGTTTTTGATGATATATTTGTACGTAAAGTAAAGCAATAAAACATTTTCGATTGCCGCTAGCAAAGAAAAAGGATTTCGAATATCCCAAGGCATTGGACGAAACAACGATGTAAACAAGTTTGGTATATAGAATAAAAGATAATCCCAAATATTGTTGATATGCGTATATTCTAAGCTACTTCCGCCATAAGCCAATACATAAGATGTATAACTCATTTTGTAAAAAATATCTTGAAAAGATGATATACCTTGCATTGTTAAAAAGTAACTAAATGCAAAATACAAAAAAGGGAATAAAGGTAGTAACACTATGTTGCGTTTAATTGATGTCAGTCTAACAAAAAATAAACTTATGGAGATGATCATAATAATAGAATACCATGAACGAATAAAGTGAATACCTATAATCGCAGTTATCACTAATAAAAGTGAGTAAATTCGTTTCTTGTTGATAAAGTGGACAAATCCATATGTAAAAATTCCTACTGACAATAGATTTAGTGGATCTTTCCCTAAGATTGACGACCAGAAAAGTATAGATGGAAATAAAAAGAAAATATAAATAAAGTTATCATTTTCTATTGAAAGCCCACTCCTTTTCACAATAAGTTCATAACTTTTATAGATTAAGACAAGTCCTAAAAAAGCAATAAATGAATTTATCAGTTTAAGCGAATAATAGCTTTCTCCACCAATGAACGTAAACAGATAATTTACGAAAGTCGTATTAAATGTACCAGTTTTACCATGTGTATGTTCTCCTGTAAAATGTACAGCTTCAGCAAAATACAAATAGGCATCCAGTCCATAATACATCTCATATGGAATCATGACTATTAACGTAACAAATGCCTTAATGAGCCATATATATGTCAACGGTTTATTCCTAAAAAGCGTTACTACTGACGTCAACCCGATAAAAAGTAGTAAGGCTACGGCCAGACTATAATATGGAGTATCATAATCACCAAAATACCTTGTATATTTAAAAACATTGTGGGAAAAAAGATCAAAATACATTAGCAATACCATTGAGGCTGAGAACATAACTATCACAGAAAGTATAAATACTAAGGTAGTTGGTGCTTTAGGATCTTTCAGTAACACTAGTCAGTCCACTCTTTACGCCACATCTCAAACATCAAGACAAACCAGAGTTCATTAATGTTAATGTAGTCACCCCTGTAGTACTGCTTCAGTGTTTGTTGAACTTGTTCTGCATTAAAAATGCCACCCTCTTCCAAACGGTCATAATCCAAATATGTCTCGAGAAGCTCTCTTAAATCACTTTTCAACCACTCGAAAAGTGGTACTTGAAACCCGGATTTTGGTCTGTCCCAATACTGTTTTGGCAGATGTTTTTCCAACACTTTTTTGAGTAAATATTTTCCGTTGCTATCTTTATATTTTAACTCTATTGGAATTGTCGCAACATACTCTGCTATTTTATGATCCAGCAGCGGTTCCCGCCCTTCCAGACTTTGACTCATCGTAGCCCGGTCAACTTTAGTCAACACATCATCAACCATAAACGTTTGGTAATCTATTACCATCATCTGTTCGACAGGTTCAACACTTTTTAGTGTCTTGAAGTTATTGAAGTTCGTAAGACTCAAAGTAGTCAGCTCGTCTTTGAGGTACTTACTGACCGTATCACTGTCAACATATGAACTTGCCTCGACAAACATCTCTTCCAAACTCTCTGCATTCAGAGCACGTTGAAACTTTTGAAACTTGTCGCGCACATTGGTTTGACGTTTAGTTTTTGGTATTAGTTCATTGAGTTTGAAAACAGTGTCTTCATTCAATAAAGAGACTGTTTTTTGCACAACCCTTTTCCGAAGACCAGGTTCCAGGTACTTAACTGTTTTATTGAGAGCAAAGTACTTACTGTAGCCACAGAACGTCTCATCTCCGCCATCTCCGGAAAGGACAACAGATACTTTTTCTTTAGCAAGTTTCGAGACTAAGATCGTTGCAATGGCAGAACTGTCGCCAAACGGTTCATCGTAGATCTTCGGCAAGTCGGGTATGACCGCCAAGGCATCCTTTTTTGAGCAATAATACTCGGTATGATCTGTCTTAAGATACCCTGCAATCGCTTTGGCCTGTTCCGCTTCATTGTAACCCGTTTCGTCGAACCCGATAGTAAAGGTCTTTAACGGCTCGTCAGACTCTCTCTGGAGCAATGCCGTCACAATAGAACTGTCGACACCGCCGCTTAGAAAAACCCCCACCGGAACATCAGAAACCATACGCAACTTAAACGCTTCTGTCAGCTCTTTTTCAAGACCATGAACAACATCTTCTTCAAGTGTATCTGTTTTTTCTGCACGATACAGGGCATTAATGTCCCAATACTGCTCAATGTTGAATGCAGCATGTTGAATGTCATATACCAGACAATGCCCTGGTTTTAATTTATAGGCATCTTCAAAAATGCTGTACGGTGCCGGAATATAACCAAACTGCATGTAGGTCGGTATGACATCTTTATTGATCTTTTTTGAAAAGCGCTTATGTTGATGAAATGCTTTTAACTCGCTGGCGAACAAAAACAGACCGTCTTTGGCATAGTAATAAAACGGCTTCACTCCTGCACGGTCACGGAACATATAGAGCTTCTGCTCTCTTGTGTCCTGAATGACAAAAGCAAACATGCCCCGGAACTTCTCAACGCATTCGACACCCCAGGCATGGAAGGCTTTTAAAATGACTTCTGTATCGGTATGAGAATCAAAGTCATACCCAAGAGTCTGCAACTCCTGTTTTATATCTTCAAAATTATAGACTTCTCCGTTGTGAATGACATATAGATGCTCATAGGCCATAGGCTGTTGCCCAAGTTCAGTGAGGTCCAGAACAGAAAGCCGTTGATGACCTAATCCAATTTGACAGTTTGATGTCTCTTCAAAATGAGTACCGGAACTGTCGGGTCCGCGATGCTGTAGGGTTGCCGTCATTACCTTAAGTTGCTCAGACGATGACAAGCAACTGTGATCAACAAACCCTACAATTCCGCACATGTTAACGCTTTACAATTGTACGGACAAGATCAACATACTTTTTACAATTCATGCTGTGATTATACTCTGTTTCAATTTTTAGAGAATTAGTCTCTGCCATTTTCTCACGTAACGCTTTGTCCAAATAGAGCTTTTCAAATGCATCAGACCACGCATCTTCACTCTCTGCCAAAAAGCCGTTTTCTCCTTCTTTTACCAAAGAGGTATTGATACCGACCGGCGAAGCAACAACAGGCTTGGAACATGACATATACTGCACCAGTTTAAAACCGCATTTGCCGTTGGACCAAGGGTCGTTTTTTAGAGGCATGATCCCCACATCGAACTTCAGTATCTCTTCGATCTCTGTCTCTTCCGACCAGGGAATAACATTAATATTACAGCGTTCTTTCATCCTCTCGGACAAAACACTTTCATCAAAACCAACCAAGTTAAAAACAACATCATATTTGGAAGTGAATTTTTCCATAGCTGGCAAGATATCAATGATATAGATACTGGTACTTTTCGAACCGATCCAACCGATGATAAAGGGTTTTGGATCTGTCTTTATCGCATATTCCTGCATTGCTTTTTTGTATCTTTCTAACAACACAACTGTCGGCAACCTATACGTGTTTGAATTATGTTGTTTAGCATAATGTTTAAGATAAGCATTGCAGACGATCACGGCTTCAGCATTGCTCATCACCTGCCCTATTTTCCCCTTTAACAATTGTCGAACCAAAACGTTTGTATGAAGATCATATCTATGAAAAATGGCATCATCATAATCAACCATATATTTAATGTGTCGCTTTGTCAGCAAATATTCAAACACTGCCGGGAAGAACGGCAACAACTCATACTCTATCAGGACCAAGTCGTACTTTTTTGGGAACAATAACAAACCAAGTAACAATACGATTCTGCGTAGATAAGATGCAAAAACAATGAAGGGCTTGATTGTTTTACTTGTCCAAACAAAATAAGCCTTGGAAAAAAGTGGCTTGATCTGCATTTTTATCTTCTCTTTGCCAAAGCACTTAACATAGTTATAAAATCGGTAACGGCTGCTTGGTCCTTCGTAGGAGTATTTCGTAAATGCGATGATCTTCACGAGAAGTTCCCCCACCCAAAGATGCTATGAATATTTTTTCTAAAAGCGTCTTCAGAAAACTTCCGTGCAACATGACGTGCGCCGTTCCTTCCCATCTCTTTGGCAATCTCTTTATCTTTGAGCAACACCTCAATGGCATCTCTCATCGCACCAACATCGCCAGTATTTACAAGTAAACCTGTTCTTTGATCTTCTACAATCTCCTGTGGACCACCAGAACGGGTTGCTATAACAGGCAGGCCATGATGACTTGCTTCGAGACAACTCAATGAAAAGGATTCGGATTCTGAAAAATTGAGAGCCGCAAACGCCCCGCCTAAAACAGACTCAATATCATTAACATAATCATGAAATAGTATACGATCACAATAGGGAGAACTTGCCGCTTGCATTTCAAGCCGCTTACGAAAAGCAAGATTCTTCTCCAATCCCATGTCTCCACCATAAAAGTGAAGTTGCACATCTGAATACTTCATTGCTACCTGTAGAAATGCAGCAATCGCATATTGTTGTCCTTTACCTTCGATATAATTCCCGATATAGACCAATCGGCGAACAGAATGCCTTGCCCTCTCACTATATGCTGTTTCGTCTGTTCCTCTAATATAGACCGGATCATAGACCAACCGTGTCTTTGGAGATTGCGGCAAAAGTTCTTGTATGAAACGTGACACAGCAACAACATGGTTCGAGTAACGGTATCCTAGACCAAGCCAAAGCCTTGAAAAGAGCGATCCAAAACGTCTCGGATCAATACGGACCCAAGTAACTAGACGGCCTTTGAAACCGAACATACATACTACAACACCGTGCATCAAATAAAAGTCATTGATTTGAAGGTTATCGCATCCGTCATATTTCATCATCTTCTTTAAGCGCCAACTCGCAATGACTAATGCTGGAAAATAAGTGATAAGACTAAGCAGAGACTTTCGAATATTAACAATAGGAAGTCGTACAACCTTCTTAAAGTCAACAAGGTGTTCGTCTGAAATTTTTGTTGTCTCCGGAAGAACCATTACAACGTCAACTTCATTACGCAATATTTTTGCTTCATTGCGAGCACATATAAAAGCACCTGTAATATCAATGGACCCGTCCATAATATATATTACAGGATTATGAAGTTTTTCTACAGACCTTTCCATTCCTCAAGCCTTATCGATTTCTATAATAGCAACTGTTATTCTAACCATCTAATTGAGTTCTTCCAGTAATTTAAACCACTTCTGACCGACTATATGAGAATCAAATGCATGTAAACGATCTCTGGCACTATCAATCAAATTATTATCTACATTGGAATCCTGTAATATTGATATCAATACATCAATCCACTCTTTATGATAATGTACCATATCGATTCGTGGCATTAAAAGACCATAGTCCGCTTGAGTCACCTTTTCTGTGGGGTAAGGCGTATTATTATCCGTTGATCTTTCATATAAAATAGACCTCGGACCCCAAGGACAATTAGTCGCAACTACTGGTACACCTGCCGCCAAGGCTTCTAAGACTGTATTTGAGAAACCTTCAGTCAAAGAGCTAAGTACAAAAGTCTTAGCTACACGAAAATAACGCAATGGGTTCTTACGATACCCTAAAAATATAACAGCAGCTTTCTCTACACCACTTGAACCATCACTCACCGATAAATGTAACGTTCTAGCAAGTTCTATCAATGTCTGATACATTGGCCCATCACCTATTAAAATCAACTTTGCGTTAGGAACAGATTTATATACATTCGAAAACACTGTTATAAGGTCATGAAACCCTTTTTCCGGTGACAATCGACCTGCAGTAATTATGACAGGCTGACCTCTCAGCTTTTCTAATTCTTCTTCTATAGGATCGTTAGTCTCAGAAATCATCTCTTCAGCATTTACAAATAATTCTATTGTCTGAATCTTCAGCTTTGTATTAAGACAAACATGTTTACCAAGTTCGTTTGAGAGTCCTTCCGAAATAGACACAATTCGATTTGCCAACATAAATGTTAATGGATCTACAATGTATTCATACAAAAATCGCTTTATACCGGTAAAGGCTGGATCAAAATGACGTGATCCTCGCATTGAAACTACAGTTTTACTCTTCCCAAAAACTGCAACATTAAGTATGTTCGCACCTGTTAAAAAACTGATTGTAATATCACTTTCTTGTTTAAGAGCACGAAGTTTTCTCCAACGACTCATCCATCGACGAAGTCGTCCACTGTGCTCTTCGTCGTCCATAACTACTATTGGCAAGGCAAGAACTTCATCATCGGACACACTGTAATTACCTTTTGCATAATGTCGTTTAAATACAGCAATCCGAACATCATGACGTTCTGCAAGAAGATCACTAAGACGCAAAAATGATTTTTCTGCTCCTCCATACCCTAATTCAGGAATCAGCATAAGAATTTTGTATCGTTTCTTCACTCCTAAATTATTCATTATTTACCAATGTCAATTTAACAGCCTCTTGTATTAATGTTTTATTTCTAGCGACATCTATCACAATTGCTGCTCTTTCACATCTCAACATCTCTTCAATTTTTTCTATCAGGTTTTCAAGTATAAGTCTTTTAGAATCAATAAGGACTGTCGAATTAGGTAACATTTCATGAATAGTACGTAATTTTGGTTCTATGTCTATTAAGACTGTAGGTACACCAAGCACTGCCCCACACATCGCACCATGTGCTCGACTGCTGACCAGAACATCCTGCTGGGCAAGAACCTTGCAATATTTATCAAATCCTATTTCAAGAGGATCCCAAATATATGTCTTATATTTTTGGGCAATTTCTAGAAGCTGTTTATCAACTCGTTTATCAAACACGAATATCGACATTTCATACCGTTCATTCAGTGAAGGAAACATTTTGGCTAATAGTTCAAGATAATTAGTCGATGAGCCAATCATCCAATCGCGTAGTACTATCCCTAAACGCTGTTTATTATGTAGCTTTTTATCCTTATTAATTGAACTCGGTACCCAAAGGTTTTCTAAAAAGGCTAGGTCTGATCCAAGTATAGCATTATCAATGTTCAAGCTTTGAAGGTTCTCAATACTAAGCGAATCTCGGACTATTAATGCATCAAAATCTAAAAGTATAGGTAGATTTTGCCTTAATTTTACCGAACTGCTTGTATATGCTCCTACACCTATTCCCCACCCCAACCTTTTATCTGCCGATAAACGTTGCTTATTAAAAAGTTTTCGAACAAATCGATCCAGGGTTACGTACTTTTTGAAACCTATAGTTTTTATTAGCTGATTAATAATGTGATTTAGGATCCCATAGTTTCCAAAATCAAAGAAGGTCCCCCCTCCCCCATGAATAATTACATCATAATGCCCTTTATCGCCTGGCACTATAATCGACACTTCTTCATTAATGAGCTTTGACACATAATCATCTATATACTGATCACACAAGATCGATACGTCTGCTTCTGGTCGCCACTTTCTGACGAGTCCATAGGTGACTTTCAGTAGGACATCATCACCGAAGTTAGCTTTTCCATAATAGCCGGTCAAGAGAATACGCATCGTTAAAATTCTTTCTTAAACTTGCACTGTTTTCTCATTACATCCATTAATTTATCAATGCAAGACTTGGCCGTATATTCGTTCAGTGCAGATAAAGGAGACAATGTATATAGGGGCAATTTATGTTTATGTTTATGAATGAGACTAACCAATAGTCCAGCAAGGCTTTCACTATCACCCGGTTTCACAGACCAACCATAACCTTTATTACAAAACTTCCATGACTCGCTATTTTGAGGTGTAATCGAAAGAATAGGTTTTCCTAAAGCCACATAATCAAGCATCTTTGAAGGTAAAAATGTTTTCAATAAGGGTTCTTTTCCATCGGGTTCTATTGAGACCATAATGTCTGCCTTTGCCTGAATTTCAAGAACATCTTTATAATTATGTCGTCCTAAAATCTGTACTTGAGGAAAGTTATATGCTTCTATTTCTTCTCTAATATCTTCAGACATATTGCCAACAAACTTAATATCCAACAGACGTAACATTTCAGGCTCTGACTTCTTTATAAACTCAAATGCCTTAAGAATTGTTGTTGCCCTTCGTTTTCCATAGAGTGCCCCAGTATAGACTAACATCAATTTATCATTATCTTTGTTTACATCTCTGGATGTATTTATCGGTCTTAAAGGCATAATATTTGATGATACAAAAATTTTATTTGCTGCTTTAGGGTATTTATTTCGATAAAACGATGCTACGCTTTCTGTTGTCACGGTAATAGCATCTGCTTCATTAAAACAAGACAACTCCAACTGCATCATCAATTTTTCATTTCGAAATGCTGTTCGATATGGACTGTCTACCCATGGATCACTGAGATGCATAATCCATGGAACACCTAATTGATGTTTGAGATCTTTAGCCAACAATGCGGCACTGAATGGCAATGATCGTGAGTATATGATTTCTGGCTGAAAAGTTAATTTTCTGATAATACTGGATGCTTTGAAGCGAATCCAAAAATCTTTATCTGGAAGTACAAAAGGTTTTAAATATTGAGAGCTCAATACACGAATTACCGCGTTGTGAAAAGGCATTTGAAGTGTGATAATGTCAGTATTTAATAATTCAACATCCAGACTGTCATCTTTGGCAATCCAACCACGTTCCACTGCAGTTGTAACAAGTGTTATATGATTATGTTTATCCAATTCTTCTAAGTACCGTCCTACTTGTATAGACTCAGGAGAGTTTTTTGGAGGGGCTTGAGGTGAAATCATCAATATATTCATTCTATAACCTTTTGCACCTTTAAAGCCAACTCTGACGTTTGTTTAGCAACATATAGACAATAACCAATAACAATCAATCCTTGTAACGTCATCGCAATTGCAAGTATCTTTATCGTTTCAAGAAATGGCATTGTCCATGATGCAAAAACAAATAGGAGTATGATCGGAATAATTAAAATCAAATTGACAATAAATTGTAGCTTTATTGTCTTTGTAACCCTAAACAGAGATGTTATTGGCATCAGTACAAATTGTATAAATAAAGGAACTGCTAAAAGTGACGCAACTTGTCCACTTTGGATCCACTCACTTCCAAAAATAAATCCAAACAACTCCGAGCCAAAGAGAAAAATAGACATATAGGGAATAATACCCAATGTCATGTAGCCTATAAGAATTTTAACTGTCTTTTTAAATAAGATGTTGGGCGTCTGATCAGCGATTGAAATCAACTTATGATATATAATAGATGCTGTTGCCAATGCAATAAGTTGAATAGGCAGACTTGCCATTGACATTGCTAATGAAAACAGTCCCGTTTCAATCACAGAATAATTTATAGATATGATAACTGTTTGCATTGTAATAAACCCTAGTGAAACAAGGTTTACAAGATTGAGAAACAGAGAATATTCACTATACCTTCGAATAATCCCTAAAGTCCTTAGTAAAAATCGTTTTGAAATAACACTTCTCAATTCCTTTAATTCTTGAACTCTGCCTTGAAGCATTAGGTAGGTTTGAAACAAGTATCCAAGCATCTCAAAGAGTACAATAAAGATCGGATTTGAAACAATAAGTATGCTTGCTATAATAGCAAATGGTTTTGCAATCACAGGATGAGCAAAACGTGCTGCTGACATGGAAGAAAATGCACCATCCGCGTTTGCCAAGCCTTGGGCTATACGCTGTAAAATAATCGAAAGCACTAAAAAAGGTATTAGGAATAAGATCCATTGAAGATCACCTACCCCATACAACATGCTATTTATAAATAAAAATATCGTAATCCCTATAGTAGACAAGACAAAGGCTAAAACTGCCAAACTTAGAAGTGCTCGTAATAGCTGCTTTCGTCTATGCCTTTTTCGTTCCATTGGAATAGCATTTGGAAGAGAAAATAGTAAAACTGTTGCAACAAAAATAGCGACATTGTTAATTAATGCAAATACTCCATAATCAGATGGTTCGTAGCACCGTGTCATTATAGGTGTTAAACCTAACGATATAACAAAACTAAAAAGACTTGCTAATGTCGCTAGACTTAGGTCTTTTCGGAGTTTAGACATATTTTCTATAAATATCAATTGTCCTAATCCGTATTAATTTAGTTCTATTCTGAATGTATGCAAGACTATTCTTTATCACTTGTATAGTTAAAATGAAGGACCATTACAACAAATCTATTCATTCAGTATCCATAATTAACTCAGACTTCTCATCCGAAAGTCCAAAGTGGTAATCAACACCAATTGTACCAATCAACGAGTTGTCCGGGTGTTCGCGGTTGACAAGAACATACTTCCAGCGGCCTTCGACGTAACCGCTCCAAGCGTCACCAAACATGTAGCGAAAACCGAAACCCATTAGTGAGATGGGGCTGTCGATCTGCTTGCCATACTTGCTTTGC
>JBFFUI010000019.1:0-38109 GCA_041571435.1 Sulfurimonadaceae bacterium
ATAGGGGGGGGTGGGACATGAAAAGATATAGGGACTGGGCAGTTTGGCTCTACATTGCTAACCTTTCACTTCTTGGGGTACACGAAATCGACTCAGCCTATTGGCATGAATGGGAAATGTTTCGTATGCCTGGAGGCATACAGCTGTTCCTCGTTCTTAACCTACTGCTCCTTTTTCTCCTAACCTACGGGCTCGTGCGAGTTGCCCGTTGGCAGCCGGGCGCCAAGGTGCTCTCATTCGTCGTTGCCAGCACGGGAATATTCACCTTTCTTGTTCACACGCTTTTCTTGGTGATTGGGCGTGACGAGTTTCGCTTGCCCATATCACTGATACTCCTGGGTGGAACCCTACTAGTTTCAATCGCCCAGATAGTCGTCGTAACCCGATGTGATAAGCCTGCCGGGAAATGAGTCGCCTAACAAGTCGCTTCAGCCGACGCAGGCCCTACGCCCGTGCGGCTGAGCTCCAGCGTTCTCAAATTCAGCCGCCACTCACCCGCGGCCCGTTGTGTACAAAACAGGCTACCCTTCATCTAATTTTGTCTGGTTGTATGTTTTGTCCAAAACAGCTACAATTGAACAGCCCCTCACCGGTCGAGATTTTTTTATTGCCAAGGATAGGAAGTCGTGAAAACAATTTTCAGCATACTCGAAAACCGTACGCCGAAAACCATCACCAAGCTCTCATTCTTTTTGATCGTGGTTTTGGGTGTCGTGCAGTTTATGGTAGGTGAAACCGTCAATATCGCTCCGCTCTATATTTTCCCGCCCCTCTTCAGCAGCTGGTACGGGTCGAGGACAAGCGGTGTTTTGTCGGCTTTTTTGTCAACACTGGTCTTTGTCGTCATCGAAGCGTCTTTTGCCCGGGTTCCGCCGGCTTTTGACGGCCTGATGCTTTTTGGTGCCCCCTATCTTGTCGCGTACGTCCTGCTGGCGATGCTCGTCATCAACTTCAGGGAGGTGCACCGCATAGAAGTGCATGCAGCCGATACCGACACGCTGACCGGCGTTCACAGCGCCAGAAGTTTTTATGCGGAACTCGCCAACGAGCTGCTACGTTCAAAACGATACGATCACGTCTTTTCATTGGCCTATATCGATATAGACAATTTCAAGAACATCAACGATTCGCTCGGGCACACCGCAGGGGACAGGCTGTTGAAAGAGGTGGCGGATTGCCTGGTGTCGTCGCTGAGGGCTACCGACGTGATCGCGAGGCTGGGTGGGGACGAATATGCCTGCCTGCTGCCCGAGACGGCACAGGAAGAGGCAAAATCGGCGTTTTTAAAAGCCGCCGGTCTGTTGAAAAAAAGAATGAAAAAACATAAATGGGACGTGAGCTTCAGTATCGGGGTGGTCACCTTCGAGAATCTTCCGGAGGATATCAAAGAGGCGATCGAGATCGCCGACAAACTGATGTATTCCGTCAAGAACGTAGCTAAAGACAATATCGCCTATCAGATGTACCAGGCAAACCTCTGACAAAGCGGCTTTGCCCCGCACGAGGCAGATCAAGAACAAGGAGTAGTTGTGAGTATCTCAAAATCTATCACCGAAAACATCAGCCGGACGGTCTACGGGATCATCAGTCTGTCACTCGGACTTATCAGCCTCACCATGATCGGTTCCGCCCTCTACAATATCTGGGCTTCGATAAGCGAGCAAACACTGCTTACCAAGGCACTTCTCGACGCAGTCGGCTTCATTGTGATCGGGACAGCGGTTTTTGACGTCTCCAGATTCTTGATGGAGGAAGAAGTCTTCAAAATCCACGGCGAAGAGACGAGCATGAAACAGAGAACGACGCTGATCAAATTTCTCATCATCATTATCCTCGCCGTCTCGCTCGAAGCGTTGGTATTCGTTTTTTCCGCTGCGAAAAAAGATGTCAGCTTGCTGGTCTACCCGACCTTTCTGATGTTGACCGCTGTTTTGCTGGTAGTCGGTTTGGGCATCTACCAGAAAATGACCCGGGAGGAACAGTGATAATCGCTGTGAATGTTGTTGGCAGGCTATCAAAATTAAAAGTGTCACGTCAGCCATCCAGGCAAAGGATTTCACGTTTACTGCATAACACCCCAAAGGAGACCAATCAAAAAGCCACGGGCGGCTATATGACTGCTCATTTTAAACGTTGGGCAGAACAAATTCACTCTGAAAAACTATTGTATAATGAAATAATCCACATAGAAAAATGAGGTAGCTATGACAGTTGACCAAAAAACAGTTACTAAAACTAGACCATCCCAATGGTTCAGTACAAGCATAATCTACATTTCCATACCCGCAATTCTACTGGTTTGCGGATGGGATCTCGGTTGGTGGCAAGCGTGGCTCTTTTTTGTGCTGATCGTTACGGCCGGCATAGGGGGACGCATATGGGCAGAACAGAGACATCCGGGGATTCTGGCTGAACGGTTTAAATATTCCAAGGCTCAAGGTATAAAATCCTGGGACAAAGTCATTGCCCCGTTGATGGCGTTCAGCCTCTCATTTCCACTTGTCATAGTCGCAGGCCTCGATCACCGTTTCGCATGGTCTCCACACTTGCCGATCTGGATGAATCTGCTCGGCTTTGTTCTGATCGCATTCGGATATGCCTTCGCCTCATGGGCCTTGATAGAGAATCGCTTCTTTTCCACGTTTGTACGTATCCAGAAAGAGCGTGAACATGAAGTGTGCAGTAGCGGTCCTTACGCAATAGTACGGCATCCGGGCTACGCCGGGAATATGTTGGCCCTTCTAGGTATTGTCCTTGCTTTAGGTTCCGTCTGGACATTGATTCCGGTGCTCATGGCCATAATAATTGCCGTGACAAGAACGGAACTGGAAGACAGAACCCTTCAAGAAGAGTTGAGAGGGTACAAAGAGTATGTACAAAAGGTACGATATAGATGGATTCCTGGGATATATTGATTTGAAAACATACTTATCAAGCTGTCCAACCAACCATATGAGCCCTATCAAAAAGCCATGAAAAAACTTCTACCCATCTTACTGATTATTATTGCTGTTATTGCTTACGCAGAAGAAGATTGTATATTTGATGAATCTACCTATATGAAATTTATCAAAGAGTACAGTGCAGAAAATAAAAACGCAAAAATCGGGCCTAATGGAAGAACACTCCTAATCAATAGGAATAATGAAGAGATCACCGTTCAAGGGGGTGGTTGCATCCACCTAGGGGTGGCCATCGAATCAAGAACAAACCAGAACTATTCCGAGGAACAGTTTTTGCAAAAAGTGCTCAGTTTGTCCATCGAATTCGGCGACTGGTTAATAAACACCGAAGCATTGAAAGAATCTATTGAAAAAGGAAAATTCCAGAAAATAGATGGTGGTTATTTTATTGACGTTGATGCTATGACGGTGTTTGAAGCATCCTGCGACGATCAAGGTAAGATCAATGTCGATTTTTATATTAATTAAAAGGGCGATCAACAAACTAAAGAAGCCCAATCAAAAACCCGCAGGCGGCTTTTTGATTGCTCATTTTAAACGTTAATACCCAATGTTACAAATCAAGTATCACGAAGAAAAAAGTCTATAATGTGCTAAAGTGTATAGTTGTAATGTAATGAAGAGTGCCACATCGCACTTTTTTCTTCTAATTGAAATCTATAGGATTGGGAAGAAGACCAATGTCAGAGACAGAAACAGAGCAAAGCATCAAGATCACAAAGAACGGCCCCCTCATAGTCAGAGGCCGTGTCCCGCTCTCCATACAGACGATCGGCGTCAACAGTGAAGGCGAAGCGGTCGAATGGATAGAGGGCGAGTGCTACCCGCTGAAGGAGACCTATAGGCTCTGCCGATGCGGGAAGTCGAAGAGACACCCCTTCTGCGACGGGACGCACGCGAAAAGCGGTTTCGACGGCACGGAAACGGCTGACCGTTCGCCCGTTCTGGAACGTTCAAAGAGATATGACGGGCCGGATATAACATTGACCGACGCCAAAAGCCTCTGCGCCCTGGCCCGTTTCTGCAACCCGCACGGCGGGGTCTGGAACATGGTGACCATGTCGAACGACCCTGAAATAAAGCCGGTCTTTTTGCAAGAGGTGTGGGACTGCCCTGCCGGGCGGTTGGTTGCCTGGGACAAGAAAACGGGAGAAGCCATCGAGCCGCATTTCGAGCCGTCCATTGTCCTCATCGAAGACCCGCATAAAAAGTGCAGCGGCCCCATATGGGTGCGGGGCGGCATTCCCGTCATCGGTGCCGACGGGACGCCTTACGAAGTACGAAACCGTGTCACACTCTGCCGGTGCGGGGCATCCGAGAACAAACCTTTCTGCAACGGGAAGCATATGTTTACCCATTTCAAAGCGACATAAGCATACCAAGGGGTGAAATCAATGATCAAGTTACTTCATTTTAATACCATAGTAGGCACATTCTATATCGTAAAAGCTACTGACGGCAGTTATCATCCCTATTTTGATGAGCACGACCTGGGCAGTTATCCGACTATTGTCGATGCCATTGAGGGTGTCGCGTACGACACGTCTCTGGAACTGATCCATCCGGAGATGGGTGACCCGCTTGAGCCTACTGACCTGGGCATTCCTGATGACATAAGCGGTTGGCGTCCCGTTGATGACTAAAGGGTCCCTCTAAACCTTTCAACGCTTTTAAGGCAGCCCCATCATAGCAGGAGGAGGCTCAGACTCTGGAAAGCAGGACGATGATAAACGGTACAGGACGTTTTGGTGCGCCTGCCGCTTCAAAGACGTCACAAAACGTAGTGGCGATAGTTCTCATCATATCTTTGATGTATTCATGTTCGAACACTTCATCAAGAATTTCCATCGTTTTGTCGAGAACAGATTCAAATACGTTGGGATTGTCACGGTGAACTTCGTAAGCGGCGATGTTTTTGTCAAAACTGCAGGCGTGGTGAAAGATGTTGAAGTTCTGTTCGATCTCTTCATCGCTCAAGTCATTAAGCAGATTGTATTCGCGGACAAATTTAATGACCTCGTGTAGTTTGCAGACCATAGTATTCCTTTTGTATTGTTTCTGGATAATATGCATAATCTGTGCAACATAGAACCTGTTCTACAAATATAGCTATGTCACAGTGTGTACATCTACCCATTCATACTCCGGTATATTATTTCGATCTGCCATATATTTGGCATCTTTTTCTACACTTTGCTACAATCATAGAACATTTCACTAAGGCATACGATTGAAGAGATTTTCCACCCTACCCTCATACATCAAAACCCTACCGTCAGAGTGCGCACACGAGGTGAAGAATGGCTAAGAAAAAAGTTCTCTTCGAATGCCAGCACTGCGGTCTGACCTCGCCCAAATGGATGGGAAAATGTACCAACTGCGGGGCATGGGACTCCATGGTAGAGCTAAGTGAACAACAGCAGGAGATCGTCAAACTCACCTCCTCTTCACCGACAGGCAAGAGTAAAGCGCAGGCCATCAAAGATGTCACCAATACAGAGGTGTCCCGCTTTACAAGTAATGACATCGAACTCGACATGGTTCTCGGCGGCGGCGTCGTGCCCGGTTCACTGACGCTCATCGGCGGCAGTCCCGGGGTCGGAAAGTCGACACTGCTTCTCAAGATCGGCGCCAACATCGCCAACGCCGGTAAAAACACCCTCTACGTCACCGGTGAGGAGTCGGAAGGTCAGGTCAAACTCCGGGCAGACCGTCTCAATGCCACAACAGAGAACCTCTACCTTCTCAGTGAAATACGGCTCGAACAGGTCCTTTTTGAGCTTGAACAGCGTGATTACGAGTTTCTGATCATCGACTCCATCCAGACCATGTACTCCGAGAACATCACCTCCGCACCGGGTTCCGTAACCCAGGTGCGCCAGATCACCTTCGATCTGATGCGCATTGCCAAGGAGCGGGGTATCGCGATCTTTATCATCGGGCATATCACCAAAGAGGGGTCCATCGCCGGACCGCGTGTCCTGGAGCACATGGTGGACACGGTACTCTATTTTGAAGGGGACAGCTCTCAGGAGCTGCGCATTCTTCGCGGCTTCAAGAACCGTTTCGGTCCGACCAACGAGATCGGCGTCTTCGAGATGCGCAACGAAGGGCTTGTCTCGGCCAAAGACATCTCCTCGCGCTTTTTCAACCAGAGCAAAGCACAACCCGGTTCGGCACTGACTGTGGTCATGGAGGGGTCACGCCCTCTCATCCTAGAGGTTCAGGCTCTTGTCAGCGATTCACACTCGCCAAATGCCAAACGCCAGGCGACAGGGTTTGACAACAACCGTCTCAACATGCTGCTGGCCCTGCTTGAACGAAAACTGGAGATCCCGCTTAACGGGTATGATGTCTTCATCAACATCGCCGGCGGCATCAAGATCAACGAGACCTCTGCCGACCTCGCCATCCTGGCTGCCATCATCAGCTCGTTCAGAGACCGCACCATCTCAAAAGAGACGGTCTTCATCGGCGAGGTCTCGCTCGTCGGTGACATCAGAGAGGTCTTCCAGGTCGACACCCGACTGCGCGAACTGCAGATGCACAACATCAACAAAGTCCTTCTTGCCAAAAAACCGAAAGATCTGCACGGTGTCAAATGCTACGAAGTCGACGAGGTCACCAAACTGATCGATTGGATGTGAGCTCGCCGAAAAGCCAACTGCTTGGCTTTTCGGCGAGCGCAGTTATCATACATCTCCAAAAGGTGTTCTACAGCAGACTCGTCCCCGCCTCTGGAGCAGATCACAAAATGATTACTAAACAGCGCTCCTCTTAAGCATATAAAAAGTTTAACACTATAATATTCATCTATGAAGACAATCGAATCCTATATTTTCCTGCGCAGACAGATCCCAGTAATGATCGGTCTTTCGATCATTCCAGGCCTAGGCTACATCTTTCTGGGCTGGATCAACAGTGTTGTCTTGCCTGCACTTCTCTGGTATGCCCTGACGATTGTTGTGTCTGTTTACGGCTATCGCCTGTATAAGGCGTATCATCCCAACCGGATGAATACGCAGGAGATCAAATATTGGTACGCCAAGATCACCATCTTTTTTCTCATGATCTTTTCTCTTTGGACGCTGATCTTTATCCTCTACATCACTGAAGAGCGCGGCCATATGAACTATATCGCGATCTTTACGCAGATCGGCGCTTCCGTCGTCGCTTCTACGCTACTTTCCTCGGACAAGCGTCTATACGTACTGACTCTGTTGTTTCTGATGGTCCCCCTTGCTATCAGTTTCTCGCTCATCGGCGAGTTCTACGGTCATGTGCTTTCACTTTTTTCGCTTGTTCTGTTGGGCGTTCTTTTCTATGCATCCACCAGTAACTTCAATTTGATGAAAAAAAGCAATTATCAAGCCATCCATGACTATCTTACCGGACTTTTTAACCGTCGTTACTTTATCCGTTATCTGGATCAAAAGGTCAAAAATATCCGCGACTCCAAACAGTTCTCTTTTATCATGCTTATCGACCTGGACCATTTTAAATCGGTCAACGACTCCCTCGGACACGATGTCGGTGATGAACTGCTTAAAATTGTCTCTTCACGGCTTAAACACCATACCAGCGAAGATCAGCTGATCGCACGCTTGGGCGGTGACGAATTCGTCATTATCTCCCATGACTTCGAAAGCAGAGAGGAGGCGCTCCAGAACGCCATAACACACGCGAATACACTTTTAAACCGACTCAAGGAGCGCTTTGTCATCGGTCAGCACCATATCTATATCAGTGCCAGTATCGGCGTTGAGATCATTGACTCCAAAACGTCGAGTGCCAACCGTCTCATAAAGGAAGCCGACATTGCCATGTACGAGGTGAAAGCACAAGGCCGTGACGGCGTTGTCATCTTCAATGATGAACTCTCAAAACGCATCGAAAGACATCTTCAGATCGAACATCATCTGCATATTGCCCTCCAGAACAGAGAGATCAGCCTTGTCTACCAGCCTCAGTTCAATGAGCAGAAAAATGTCATCGGCTGTGAAGTCCTGGCCCGATGGCACAACCAAACACTCGGTACCGTAACGCCTGACAAATTTATTCCCGTGGCAGAACAGACAGGCCTCATCGTTGAACTCGGCAACTATGTACTGGAGGAGTCGTTTAAGACATTCGCAACATGGAAGGAAAACGGTATTGAACTTGAGCAGTTCTCCATCAACATCAGCGTACGACAGCTCTTTCACGGCAGCTTTATCACCGAGGTAGAGCGGTTAAGTAAAATGTATCTTACCCCTGAGCTTTCTGCAAAGATCATCTTCGAGATCACCGAAACGGTCCTCGCCGATGACATCGAAAGAGTCATCAAGGTCATGCAGGGTCTTGCTCATCTTAACATCAACTTTTCAATGGATGACTTCGGCACCGGCTACTCGTCACTGAGTTATTTGAAAACGATGCCGGTCTCTGAACTCAAGATCGACCAGAGCTTCATAGCCAACCTGGGCAAGAACAGTTACGACCAGGCAATGATCATCACTATTTTGAACATGGCCAAGATATTCGATCTCAAAGTCGTTGCCGAGGGTGTCGAGACGCAAGAGCAGCTCTCATTTCTGCATCAAAACGATTGCCACCTCTATCAGGGCTATCTTTTCTCAGAACCACTCACATATGACGACTTTGAACACTTTTACAAGACAAAACATCTCTAAACGACGTTGTGTCACGCACTTGAAGAATATCTAAATTTTTATGTTGTATAATCGAACTATATAAAAAAGAGGGTTTTTAATGTCTATTCAATGTATCGATGCGGAATATAGAGGCGAGGAACGCTATACCAAAATTTCGTTAGCCTTTTCAAATGAAGAACAGCTTGCAGAGATCAATGCTGCATTAAAAACTGCACTTGAGGGCTGTACTCTTGAACACGACAGCTATATCAGCGATGTGTCAAACGGCCGTAGAGTGATCGTAACAGAGTTCCATGATGATAATGACCGTGAAGGCGGTATTATTCTTGAGAAGCTGATGAAGATCCTCGGCATCAAAGAGTGTCAGAACTAATAGCCTTCGTTATTAGCCTGCAGATATGATAGGAATAGATCTTATAAGAATCGATCGGATGAAAAAACTGATCGAGAAATATGACACCAAGTTTTTAGAGAAGTTCCTGTCGCCCGAAGAGGTCGCACTCGTCAAGAACTACCGTACAGCTGCCGGCTTTTGGGCGGCTAAAGAGGCCGCATCTAAAGCGTTGGGCTGCGGTATCGGTGCGGAGTGCGCCTTTCATGATATCATCATTACGAAGACAGCGAAAGGTGCACCGATCCTGGAACTTTCCGACAGTGTCAAAAAACATTTCGGCATAGACGCATCAGCCCTCTCCATCACACACGACGGCGATTACGCTATTGCTGTCGTCACGCATCAAAAACGCTAGGGCTCACCCGCCGCCGACAAAGTCCAGAAGTTCCAGTTTGTCATTGTCGTTCAAGACATGGACATCCCACTGATCTTGCTTGACGATCTCCATATTGACCGCGGCCGCCATCACCTTGCCTTCCAGGTCCAACTCTTTTAGCAGTGCAAGCAGGGTCGCACCCTCTTCTATTGTTCGCTCATTTCCGTTTACGATGACTGTCATCTTTTGTTCCCTGTTATTTTATGATTTCGATCTAAATATCTCGCTCTTTTTGTATGGTATTGTATCCATTATAAATTTCAAGCCTCTGAAAAAATGCGTGGCAAAGTATGTGTTCAGACAAAATTGAGAAGTGCAGGTATTTTTGACGAGGTCGTATTAAAGCGCTTTATAAAAAAGAGACCGGATCATACAAATCATCTGTTTTGACCGGAAAGTCCGATCAGTAAAGAAAAACGGCAGCGATGTCCGCTTATTTGCAGATCTGTATGCTGCTTTGCTTACAGACCCGCCCATCCGGCCAAATGGTGCCACCGAGTTTGGTGTGATCGAGCTTGACCCCTTTGATGTTAGCACCTGTAAGATCTGCCCACTGAAGGTCGGCCGAAGAGAGGTCTGCATTGCGCAGATCGGCACCGTGCAGTGAAACATGATGCAGGTTCGCACCGTGAAGATGGGCACCTGAAAGGTTGGCATCGGTGAGTAGTACATTCCAGAGGTTGGCGCCGTGCAGATCGGCTTCGGCGAGGTTGGCACCGGAGAGGTCGGCAAAGGAGAGGTCGACACCTCTCAGCATGCTTCCGGCCAGATTGGCACCTCTCAAATCCGCCCCTTTCTTGATGACATAACCGTTTACAACGGTTTCGGCAGCGAGACAAAGCAGAGAACTCAACATGATCGTGATCAGATATTTATACATAATAAACCTCCTGTTTATATTTACAGTATATCAAAAAATGTAGTAATCTTGATTGTGATCCGCTTTTTGTGATGCCGCACTGGATATAGACAAAGAACGTTGTGTGGCTATCACCCCTCTTTACGAAACTTTATCATCTTAAAACGTTCACCCAGGAAGTCAGGCAGGATCAGTGTCTTGACCTTTTCGAGCTCCTGTTTGTAGATGTCGTTGTCGACATTCGCCCGCAGCATCTCCAGAAGTTCCAGAATGCCCATGTTAATCAGTGCTGTCATCTGCGCCTTGAGCTCGACGAATGTCACGCCGGCCTCCTCGTAAGCGTCTTTGACATGCTCAAACGTGACATCATAGGTAATGTCCGTTGTGCCGAAGGCCTCTGTACGGTTCAGCTCTTCGTCAAAGAAGGGGTAGACCTTGTGTTTGTCGTAGACACGCAAGGAGAAATCCGGACGGGCCATCATCTCACCGTAGTCGAAGCTCATAAACTCAAAGCGCTTTGCCGCCGCAGCCATCTCTTTGGCAAACACTTCGTAGCCGACGGCGATCTCGCCGCGGTCTTTATGGTACTTTGCCGCCTTCTCACTGACCCATGCGTCGTCAAGATCAAACTCGACATTTCCCTCTTCATCCACGCGCCCCGTTTTGCCTTTGAAAAAGAGTTCGCAGGGAAAGGCATCGAAGATCTCATTGGCAATAAAAAAAGCGTTATCGACATTGAGCTCACTTAGACTTTTGACGTGTGAGAGAGTAATAGCGTCCCCGAAGCATTCTTTCAAGTAGTTACGCTGCTGCTCCTGCAGAGCATCAAAACGCTCCACGATGACAAAGTTGAAACTCTTCAGCAGCTCCGGCCGCAGCGTGTAGATAAACTCAATGACATCGGCGGTAAAGTAGCCGTGATGGGCACCGATCTCGCAGATTGTGGCATCGCTCTTTAAAAAGCCTTCATCCACAAGCGCGATGATGTGTTTGGCGATCGTCCCGCCGAAAAACTTTGACGTCGAGACCGCCGTATAGAAGTCGCCCTCTTTACCGATGGCTTTGTACGTCGCGTAGTACCCCTGCTCCCCATAGAGCCACTCTGTCATATAGTTACTGAACGTCACTGCTCATCTTTTCATACAGGGTCAACAGTTCCAACTGTTTGTCGATCTCGTAGATCTTCTGGTTGATCGTTTCGATCTTCATAGAGTTGTTGAGGATGTCAACATCATATTGTGTTTTATAGCCGGCTCTGAAGAGATCTTTCGTGTCGGCCAACAGCACCTCGTACAGTTTTCTGTTCTCTTCGGAAAGCGCGATCTTCTTGTCAAATTTGATCAGGTTTTGCATCACCTGGTCAAACAGCAGTTTAAGCTCACGCTTTGTATCGTCGATAACGACGCGTGATTTAAGATAGTCAACCTTGGCCGCTTCAAAATCGTTGTAAGCATTGATGTCCAATGGCATCGAGGCACTTAAACCGTAACGGTAGTAATTTGTTTCTGACGTGTTTTTAAAACCGGGGCTGAAGTAGGAGTCCTGCTTTTGCCAGTTGTATGAAGCCTGGACGTTAACCGACGGAAGGTACTTGACCAGTGTGACATTTTTATAAAGTCGGCTCTTTTCGCTCTCGCTCTCTGCCAGCTTGACATCGATGTTCTGTTCGAGAAATCTGGCTTCGTCTATGATTGCAAGAAAAGGTATCTTGGCCGTTTTAGGATCAAGGTCACTCAACTTCTTAAACTGAGCAATGATCTGTGCATCACGCGTCTCGAGATCGAAAAGTGTCTGCTTGACCAGGTTCAACTCGATGATGGCATTGTTCAGGAAACCGGAGTCAAGTTGACCTGTCAGATACTGCTCACGTTTTTGCTCAAGGTTGATCGCGGAGTTTGCGACCTGAAGCTTCTGTTTTTCCAATGAGAGCGCTGACTGTTTTGCCTGCATCAACAGATCGATCGTCTGTTTGATCATGATCCGTTTCTGCTGATCGATGCTGTAGTCGGCATACTCGCGTGATGCATTGGCAAATTTCACACCGTAGATGATCCCGCCGCTTTGAAAGATGGGTTGATCGAGCACAATTGCTGCGTTCTGGCTTTCTGACTCGCCATTGCCAGCCTCATTGTAAGGGTTTGAACGGTTGATGGTGTATTGCAGCATAACCGGGCTGATCCATGAATCACGGAGTTTGGTACTCTCCTGATCGCTCTTTTCATATTCATAGCCGAACTGTTTGCGTTTGAGCTCGGAAAGGTAGTCGTCAAGCGAACCTGTCGATGCTTCCTGCGGGCTCATCTGCTGATCGTCAAAAATAACGGTAGCGTTATGCTCGCTGTTGTTGAGCTGTGCCGTAAGATTAGCATCGTCAGCCGCCAGCAACGTGGCAAGGACGATACTAAAGGCTGCTGATAGCTTTTTCAAGTCGTGCAAAGCCTTCATCCATCTCTTCCTTTGTGATTGTTAACGGCGGTAAAAAGCGCAGCGTGTTACGGCCTGCGCGCAGTACCATGACACCATTCTCACGTGCCAGGTTGATGAGTCTCGCCAAGGTCTCGGCATCGACGACACGCAGACCGCGCATCAGACCGAAACCGACGGCTTCGCTGAAGATGTCGCTGTGTGCTTTCTGGACCGCTTCGAGTTTCTCGGCAAAGGCAATGATCATCTCGTCCAATGCGCCACTCTCTTTATAGTGGTTTAGAAAATCGACCACGGTCATAGCTGCCGTGCTGGAGAGGTAGTTTCCACCAAAAGTCGAGCCGTGGTCGCCTGGACCCAGTACATCTTTTTTACCGCTCATCACAACGCCGATCGGTACACCGCCGCCGAGACCTTTTGCGAGGGTGATGATATCCGGTTCAATCTCATAGACCTGTGACGCTGTGAACTCACCGGTTCGATAGACACCGGTCTGTACCTCATCAACGATCAACAGAACGTCTTTCGCTTTTAGAAATGCCGCAAGTTCTTGGACTTTCGCCTTGTCGATCGGCTGCACACCGCCCTCGCCCTGGATCAGTTCGATCATAACGGCGACCGTATGGTCATCCACCTGCCCGGCAATATCATCGATCGTATCGGCATAGACAAAACCGTCCGGGAATGGACCGAAATAGTTGTGCATCGCCTCTTGACCTGTCGCTTTGACCGTTGTAATGGTACGACCGTGAAACGAGTGTTTCAGCGTGATGATCTTGTAGCGTTTCGGCTGCCCGTCGACTTCGCCGTACTTTCTGGCGATCTTGATAGCACCTTCATTGGCTTCGGCTCCCGAGTTGCCGAAGAAACAGTTCATATCGTAACCGCTGGCCTCGACGATCTTCTTTGCCGCGCGCTCCTGCTGTTCGATGTAATAGAGGTTGGAGATGTGAATGATCTTCTTGGCCTGATCGCAGAGCGTCCGCGCAAGAACATTGTCACCATGGCCTATGCTTACGACACCGATACCCGATGTAAAGTCGATGTAATCACGTCCTTCACTGTCCATAAGCGTTGCATTGTCACCCGAGACAAACGCGATGTCTGCTCTTGCATACGTTGGCATTACATAAGATTTTTCTAACATTTTTCTACCTTTACCTTGTTTTCTTGATACGCGGCATTTTTGCCTTCGTAGCTTAGCTTACTATCACTTAACACATTGACCCCCGGGGTCCCCGAATAGATCAGGACAGAGTCATCCCGCAGACGGTCGTCTATGGATGCTTCTAAAGTTAAGGCGCCGTTTTCCGAACTAATACGGACACGCTCTCTCGCATCGATACCGTGCGAGCCGTTAAGATAGACCTTGTTCTCCCGGTCGAACTGCGAGTTCAGACTCTTGGCACTTTTAGGGGTGAGAAGAAAGAGACCATCGTCCGCTTCGACGTTCAGATCATACTCTTCCAAAAAGCAGAATTCGTCGTCATCCGTGTCAAAGCCTTCGCAATAGGGAATCTCCTCCCGGCCTTTGACAACGCTATCAGTCGCCCTGATTTCGCCAAAGTCCCTAAAATGTTCCAGGTAGGTGAGCTCGCTGTCGATATCGATGTCAAAAGCCTTACAGAGGGCGGCTGTCAGCGCATATTCGCTAATACCGATGTCACTCTCAGAGACCATCGGCATCTCCAGAAGTCCCGGGTGGCCGTATGAACTGCGGATATCATCTTTTTCCAAAAAGGTCTTGGCCGGGATGACCAGGTCTGCGATCTGTGAGGTCTCATTCTCATAGAGACCGTAATAGACGACAAAGGGATTCTTCTCAATCGAAGCACGGACTCTGTTGGTATCCGGCATCTGATTCAGCGGATTGGCACCCTGAATAAAGGCCATCTCGAAACGGCCGAACTCTACATCGCCGACGGCGACAGGTTTGACCCTGTTTTTAGTCGTAAAAGGCATTGTGATCCCCTCTTGCGAATTCCCCAGGAAATTGACCCCGCACCCCTCTTTGCCGAAGAGACCCAGCAGTGCACCGAAACCATCGATCGCACGTATCACGTCCGCACCGTGGCGATATTTCTGAACACCGACACCGGCCAGGATCACCGTTCGCTTGCCATTGACAAGGTCCAGGATCTTGCCGATGTCGCCCAGGGTCACATCGATACTCTCCAATACGGCTTTGATACGTACCGTCTGTGTCAGCTCATAGAAGTCTTCATATTCGGTCGCATACTCGTCCAGAAATGCTTTGTCTTCCATACCGTTGATAATGGTAAACCGGCTTAAAAGCAGCGCCAAAAAGAGATCGCCTTTGGGTTTTATCTGCAGGTGGAAGTCTGCGGTTTCGGCTATTTTCGTCTTGACAGGGTCGATCACGATCACGGTCTTATCTTTCAAAAACGGCAACAGATGCGCGTTCGTTGTGTGGATATTACGGCCCCAGACAATAATGACTTCCGCTTTATCGATCTGCTCCGGAGGAAGCAGTCTGTTCGCGCCGCGCCCTTCGATGACACCGGCTTCACCTGCCCCGTCGCAGAGCGACCCTTCTGTCAGCGTGGCGCCGTAGCTGGCGAAAAAATGGTCCGTTACCTGCTGCATCAGACCAAAATTACCATGCCCGCGGTAATGGAGGATCTGTGAAGGGTCGGAGACACGTGCACTTTTCTCTTGCAGAAGATGCAGCGCCTCTTCCATCGTGATCTCTTTGCCTTGATAACGCGCTGCAGTGATGCGTTCATGCTTTTCATAATGGTTGAGATGCGGGCAGAGGTAACCGTGTGTATAGGTGTCCTTTCGCCCTTTCAACGTCCCATCTGCCACATCGATGCTGCAGGCATCATAACAGTCTAATGGACAGGCAGTTGTTTGGCTCATTTAAGCTCTACTTTCATCAGCTCCGAAAAGTACTTCGGTGCCTTGATGATGATCTCGGCCTTGTAGCTTGAGAGGTGCGTTGCGTCCGCGATTTCCCATAGGCGGTCGATCCGGTAATCCGTCTTTTTGCCATTGAGATAGACCGTCTTCTTTTTGGCGTTTTTCATGTCCCCTGCATTGAGGAAAATAGTCAGTTTCGCCTTTGAGATGTTGGCGACTTGAGAGAGTTCCATACCGGGAGAGACCACCTGTCCCTCTTTGACGCTCAATGCATAGAGCACATAGCCTTTGGCGCTCAGGGATTTGTCCGCAATACTCTTTCTAAGCTGCGCAGCACGGAGGTTCAGGTCATTGATCTGGACTTTGAGGTTATCGACCTCTTTTTCCGTTGTAATCAGGGTATTCTGTGTCGCAACGAGATCGTAGAACTCTCTGTCTTTGTCGATCACCGACTTGGTCTTCAATGTTTTGATGTTGTCATAGTTCTTCTGCTTTTTGGCCAGGATCTCTTCATAGTTTTTCTGCATCGCCTCGTTTAGCTTTAATGTGTTTTTGAGCAGTGCGATTTTTTTATCGACGTTGGTCAGTTCGATGCGGTCAAGTTTGTCGTCAATCTTGACATAAGCGTTTGCATTAAGGACTTTTCCTTCTCTCTTCTCATCCGCAAACGTGACCTGACCCGACACATTGGACGAGATCGTCCGAATCTCATACGGTTCAACCTTGGAGTAATACTCTTTGGCAAACAGTGCCACCCCTGAAAGCAGCAGCAGTGTAAAAATCTTCTTCATCTATCAAACCTTACTTTATTTATCTTCTTATTTTACCAAACTTCCACAAACAGCATCCTCGGATGCGCTGTTTTCTATCCGTTCGGCACGTTCTCTTTTCTCGCTGTTGCAGGTTTATCCGTGATCTTGTTGACCATCGCATAGAGCGTCGGCAGATAGAAAAGGTTCATCACAGTTCCCCAGATAAGACCAAAACCGAGCGAGATCGCCAGCGGCTGCATGATGATCGCCTGCCCCGAAGCAAAGAACATCAATGTCGAGAGCCCGACAAAGGTCGTGACCGTCGTGATCACAATAGGACGCAGACGCAGCTTTGCCCGATAGTAGAACTCTTCGGGTTTGTGAGTGCCATGCAGGAAATCTAGCATGATAATACCGTCGTTGATCACAACGCCGGCCAGGCCCAGGATACCGATGACCGACGGCATCGCCAGGTTGATGTCCATTATGAGGTGGCCCAGCAGTGCGCCGAAGATCGAAAACGGGATGACCGAGAGGATCATCAAGGCATATTTGATCTTCGGAAAGATCAACAGCAGCAGGATCAGCATGATGACCAGTGCAAATGCCGCCGCTGTCAACATGTCGCTTTTTAACTGCTGGTTCTTCTCTTTCTCACCCAGGATGTCGACACGTATCCCCTCTTTCTCAACCGCTTCGATCGTCGGCGCTATGACATCGAGGACCTGTGTGGCGGTCGTGACCCGTTTATCAACATTGGCGCTGACCGTTTTGACAATATCGCCGTTCTCTTTTTCAATGATCTCATAGTCCTGGACCTTGATAAACTCGGCCACATCTTCGAGTTTGACAAAACGCCCGTCGCGCAGAGGGATCTCGAATTCATTAAGCGTGGCAAGTCTGTCTTTTTGTTCATATTCGGTGGTAATATCAACCACCCCGTCGCTGCCGAAGGTCTGTGCCTTGCGGCCGCCCAGGAAATAACCGCTGAGCATCTGGGCAACACTCCCTTCTGAGAGTCCAAGATGCTCGCCGTAAGCGTTGAGCTTTATCTTATACTCCATCTTGCCAAGCTGGATATTGTCGATGACCTCCTTGACCCCTTTGACCTTGTGCAGCTCGTTTTCAAGCAGTGCAATCGCTTTTTGTATCTTGGCATCATCGCCGCCGATAAGGTTAAGCTCGATTTCGGTCTTGACGATTCCCGCTCTTCGCTCCACTACAGCCAGTTCATCGATACCGTATTGTGCTTCCAGCGGCTGGATCAATTTACGAAGTCGTGCGGCGACTTCGGAAGAGGAGATAGTGCGTATCTTCTCGGGCGGATTGAATTCAAAAGAGAGGTCCAGGATCGGGTTAACATAGTGGTTGACCCAGTTTTGGGGCACCTGCTCTTCAAGTTCCAGAGAGATGTAGAAGAGGTTGGTACCCGTATCCCAGGAGTTGGAGAGACTGCGGCGCATCCCGCTCAGCATCGAGGTACTCTTGACATAAAGTTCCTCTTTGTGATCGAGGATCACTTTTTCGATCACATTGGCGACTTTGTAGGTCGTCTCCAGGTCCGTGTTGATGTTCATCTTGGCTGTGATGTTCATCGTTCGGCTGTCAAAAGCCGGAAAGAGCTGAAAGTGAAGTGACTTTAGTGTCCAGACCGTCAATAACGGCACAATGATGAAAAAGAGTGCCAAGGTCAGCTTCTTATGGTGGATCAGCTTATGCAGCACGACCTCATAACGGCGTGTCACGGGGGACCAGTCCAGCGATTTACTGCCCCGTTTCAACAGCTCCTTGGAGTGCAGCGGCAGAAAGAAGAAGCTCTCTATCAGCGAACCGAAAAGCACCATGATAACCACGATAGGGATCAAGACGATCATCATGCCCATCTCGCCACTGAGCATAAAGATCGGCATAAAAGCCGCTACCGTTGTCAAGGTCGCCATCGTGATCGGCAATATCACCTCTTTCACCCCGATGACGGCAGCCTCGGCAGGTTCCATTCCCTCATCGATGTGACGCTGGATATTCTCCGAGACCACGACCGCATCATCGACAGCGATACCCACGACAAGGAGCGCACCGACTAGAGAGATCATGTTTAGCGAATAGCCGCCGGCATAGATAAAGAGCAGTCCGATTATAAACGCAAATGGCACTCCCATCGTCACCACGATCGCCGTATTGTGGTTGATGAGGAAGTTCATCGTAAAAAAGATCAGGATCAGCCCGAATGTCAGGTTGGCGATGATAATGCTCAGACGTTCATCGATCGGTTCGGAAGAGTCTTGAAAAAAGTCGAAGATCAGATCAGGGTATTGGGGTTGGATCGTCTCTTTGACATACTCTCTCAGCTGTTTTGAGAGCTCTATCGAATTACCGGCGGTCTCTTTTGAGATCTTCAACACCAGGTTGTATTCACCGTTAAAGGTCGACAAGGTGACATCCTGCGGATGATAGAAGCGGACAGAGGCGATATCTTTGAGATAGAGCTGTTTTCCGCCGATATCCAGCAGACTGTTCTCCCACTCCTGTATGTTCGCCTTGCCGTTGGCAGTCGAGACGTAGATGAAGTTATCGACATCATCGATATCGCCGATCGGATAGATGTAGGAGAGGTTCTGTATCGCACTGAGAACATCACTGGCACTCAGTTTATAGGCGCTTAGCGCATAATCATCGATCTTTATCTCCAGCTTCTGCTCCGAGTCGCCGTAGATGATCACTTCAGAGATATCCTTGATCTGCGATATCTTGCTTTTTATCTCTTTGGTCTCTTCAAGCAGCGTCTCGAAATCGGCCGTTTTAGACGCGACGGAAAGCTTAATAAGGTCCCGGCTTCTGTCGACGACCGTTGCCACCGGCTCGTTCATGTCCGGCGGAATGTTCTGGCGGACATTGGCAAGCTTGTCTTTGACCTTGTTCAATACGACATAGCTGTCTGCATTGTCATCGAGTGTCAGTACGACCGAAAAACGGCCCGGTCGGATCACGCTCTCGATCTTGCTGACCCCGCTGACGGAACCGACATCATCTTCGATATCGCGCACCACCATCTTGTCAAGCGTGTTGGCGCTTGCCCCCGAGTAGGCACCCGAGATAAGAACCATGTTAAGCGTGACATCCGGAAAGATCTCTTTGGGAATCTTGATATAGGAGAGGACCCCGGCCATCAGCAAGACGGCCAGCAGCATATGGTTCAATGAAGTGTTGTGAATAAAATATTTGATAAACTTTGTCATTGATTTTCCAATCGATTAATATGTAAATTGTAGCCAATACGCGTTAAAAAAAGCAGAAAAATGCCCTTTTTAACACGCCTATCTGCTGCTGTCCGTTTTAATTGTATGTAAAAACTCCTCTTTGCTGTTGTAGCCGAGGAGACTCTTATAACTTTGTTCCGTTCGATAGTCGATAAAATGTACTATCGGGGTGAATGCCTTGTCGAGATTTTTTGGAAACGGGTCTTTCTCTTTGTTGATGATCAGCGGGATGTAGTTCTTTTGGATCACTGCATCGACCTCTTTTTTCAGCAGTACACGCTGCTCGAACTTCCGGCACCAGGGACAGTAATTTGAGACCAGTACAAGCATGATGTTCTTTTGCGCTTTTTTGCCTTTCATGAGCGCCGTTTCATAATCCGTTTCATACCCCATTGCGGCCGCAAAACTGTTGTCATCGACGGCAACTTTGGCGATCGCCCTGTTCTCTTCGCCATACTGCTCCGAAAACCTTGCCAGAAGCTCATCCAGGGCATCTTCGAGATGCTCCTCAATATCTTCGTCTGCCGTAAAATGCACCGCATCTTCATACGTCAAAGCAAAGGTCTTCTCACCGGAATCAAGACGTTTCACCTCTTCACCTATGACTAGCCGGACCTTTATCACAACGCTATTGCCAATATAGAGTTCATTGACAAGCAGAGCCAGTGATCTGGGGTCATACCCCTCAGTATCAAGTCCAAGTGCATCGGCGGTCTCTTTTAATTGTGCCATGATGACCGATTTATATTTCTGATGTACTTTCTTGCCCCCTATCTCGACAACGGGATAGATTTTGTCAATGCCCGACAGTGTGTACATCGTACCGGCGCTAAGCAGCGTGTTAAGAAAAAACAGTGCAGGCAGAAGATATTTTAGATGCATCATAGTGTTGGCTCCGGACAGCAAAACGCTTGTACGTCTCTGTCTTGAATAAAGGGGTTCGCACTACTATAATCTGAGATAATTTTAGTCATTTGTTTTCCTGTCAGTCTATAAGAGAAATAGTAGCCAATGAACGTTAACCTACTGTTAAGCTGCAGACGTACAATACGCGCTTTAAAACAAGTAATGTAAGAGAGCAACAAAAGTCGGCAGAGTCTTGGCTGCACCTGTAATGATATATTGCCGATAGATGCCGACTCAAAACTTGACCACTTTTGTCCGCTGCAGAAATTTGAGCACCCCGATCACTATTACAACAGCCAGCAATCCCCACTGCAGAGGACTGAGTACTTTTTGTGCCATGACAAAATGGGTACTCGCCATAATCAGCGCCGCATAGAGAAGCCTGTGGTATTTGTAATACTTTGAAAAGAGTGACGGCAGCGAGGTGACAGCCATAAAAAACAATATTGCGAAGGAGAGCACCCCGAGGTAGATAAAGGGTTTGTCCACGGTCTCTTTAAGAGCGGAAACGGGGTCAAGCTCCATATCCAGTACGACAAAATTGCTCAGATGCAACAGGGCATAAAAAAAACCAAACAGTCCGACCAGCCGCCGATAACGCACAAGGTTCACTCTCCTCTGCAGTATCGAGATAGAGGTCGTTATGAAGATCAGGGTCAATGCCGTACCGCCGGTAATGCTATAGATATACTTGATGGGGTCTTCCGCACCGACTAAGAAAAGCCTGTAGAACAAAAACGACAAAGGCGAGAGCAGCAGCAGCCAGATAACAATACGCATCAGAAGAACTTTCCAAGATCCATGCCCCGGTAGAGGTGGCCGACCTCTTTCTCGTAACCGTTAAACATCAGCGTCTGCTGTTTAAAGAACTGTCCCAGCAGACGTTCGCGCTTTTGGGACCAGCGCGGGTGGTCGACGTTGGGGTTGACGTTGGCATAAAAGCCGTATTCGTCCGGGGCCGTTTTCTGCCAGCTGTTGAGCGGCTCGCTGTCGGTAAAGCTGATCTTGACGATAGACTTGATGCTTTTGAAGCCGTATTTCCACGGAACGACAAGCCGCAGAGGCGCCCCGTTTTGCGGCGGCAGGGAGTGGCCATAAAGGCCGACGGCCATGATAGCAAGCGGATGCATCGCCTCATCCATACGCAGCCCCTCGACATAAGGGTAATCCAGCGCCTTGAAAAAGCTACGTTTCTGGTCGGGAAACTGCTCGGGATCATAGAGGGTCTCGAAACGGATATATTTGGCACCGCTCAAGGGCTTGGCGAGCCGAACGAGCTCGGCCAGCTCGAATCCGATCCAGGGTACCACCATGGACCACCCTTCGACACAGCGGAAACGATAGATACGCTCTTGCAGTGTCACCTTTTTAAGCAGGTCGTCAAACGCTATCTCGAAGGGTTTTTCGACCAGTCCGTCGATGCGGATCCGCCACGGATCGCTCTTGAAACCCTTTGCCAATGGTTTGACCGCTTTTTTGTCGGTGCTGAATTCATAGAAGTTATTGTAAGAGGTGATCTGATCGTAGCTGTTTGGTCTGAGTTTTAGGGGGTTGGTATCTTTGCGGCATACAAGGTCGGGTTCCGGCGTAAAATCCTTGGCAGCAAGTGTCATCACAGCCGATGTACTCACCACCATGGCCGCTCCCAGTTTGAGAAAATGTCTGCGATCATTAAACAGATGTTCATCGGTCACAAACGTCTCACCGATCTCCCACTTCTCTTTTTTAAGGTAATACATAACGACTCCTTTATAGCGGAGAATATGACTCTACCACCATAATAGTACGTTAAGGAGTTAAAACAGATCAAATCGGAACACTAGCCTGAAAAATAAAGGAATGGTCCATTCGTCGGAAGGAGGTTCTTTTATGCGGCGCGCGACAAAAGGAGGCTCATCTTATGTCGCTAAAGTCATACATCCGTTCTTTGAAATCAACGATCACGCCTTTCTCCACAACCACACCCTCTTGTGTCAGTAGTCGGATCTTTTCGGCGATACCGCCCTCTGCTGAATAGTTGCCGACTTTGCCGTCAGAGAGGACAACACGGTGACAGGGTACTTTCGGCGCATAGGGATTTTTGCCGATAGACGTGCCGACAGCACGTACTGCCTTGGTCCCCAGGTATTTTGCTACCGCACCATAGCTGGTGACCGAACCTTCTGGAATTTTTTCTAAAGCCTTATAGACCTTCTCTTGAAAAAATGTCGGCATGCTCAATCACTATTGGAACTGCTCTTTGAGCTCTTTTAAGGCCCGGCGGAAATTGTGCATATGTTTTGCGATCACAGCCGGGTCATCCGATGTTTTCATATAGGTGTTGAAATCGACAAGTACGTCGGCTACACCGCCTGTTCCGAGATTGGTAGCGGAACCTTTGAGCATGTGCGAAATATCTTCGATCCTCTTACTGTCATTGGCACTTACAGCCTCTTCCAGCCCCGGCAACTCGCTTTCAATCTGCTGGATCATGTCAACAATAAAGTCATTCGCCTCTTCTTTGGAGAGTCCGAACTCCTCCATTGTACGTGCATTGTCGAAAGGTGCATAGTTATAAGGTTCCTCTTCTATCACCGGTTGCGGTTCTGCGATAACCTCTTCCGGTACCTCGACAACTTTTTCACGCGGTACCTCTTCACGCGCAGGAAGTTCTTCTATTACCGGGGATATCTCTTCAACAACGGGTTTTGGCTCGGTAACGGGCGCAACGGTACTTTCTGCTTCAACAGGCTCATCCAAAGCAATAAACGGTATCTCAGCAGATGCAGCAGGCGTCTCTTGCAGTGGTGCGACTTTTGCCGTTTCTTTAGAAACAGAAGGTTGCGATATAGGAGCGATCACAGGCTCTTGATGTTTTGGCGTCTCTTTAACAGCCTGCGGCTTAGGCTTTTCAGCTTTGGCTTTCTTTTTCGCCTTGATTTTTTTGGGCTCTTTTTTCGGTTTCGGCTTTCGTTTCTCTTTCGGACTGCGCACTACCGAATGTGAGGAAGTTCGTATCGTGGATATCAGTATATAAATAAGTAAAAATATAAATAGGACAATCGGAACAAAAACAAACCAGAACATAGCAGACTCCCTTGCTATCACCACAGCGATATACATTGATGTACTGTCCATCATAATATAAATGTCTGCTTGACAAACTTAAGGCACTGAGATCGGCTCTATTTTGTAAAAAATGTGGTAAAAAAGTAAAAAATGAGAGAGCAGACGGTGGATACCACCATCTGTAACAGGAATTATCCGAAGATAGAGATCATCACACCTGCTGCAACAGCAGAACCGATAACACCGGCAACGTTAGGCCCCATCGCATGCATAAGAAGCATGTTAGAGCGGTCATATTCCATACCGACCTTGTTGGAGACACGTGCCGCCATCGGAACAGCCGAGACACCGGCCGAACCGATAAGCGGATTCACTTTTGAACCAGGGAAGAGGTTCATGATCTTTGCCATAAGAACACCTGCCGCTGTACCAATAGAGAATGCGATTAGACCAAGGATCAAGATCGCCAGTGTATCGACGACAAGGAACTGATCTGCCGCCAGTTTGGAACCAACACCAAGCCCAAGGAAAATCGTGACGATGTTGATCAGTGCATTTTGAAGCGTATCGCTCAGACGTTCAACCACACCCGACTCTTTCAGGAAGTTACCGAACATAAACGCACCGATCAGAGGTGTAGAGTCCGGAAGCACCATGATCGCAAGTGTAAGTACCATAACAGGGAAAACGAGTTTCTCCAAACGGCTGACGTGACGAAGTGTCGTCATCTTGATCTTACGCTCAGACTCTGTCGTCAACGCCTTCATGATCGGCGGTTGAATGATCGGGACAAGTGCCATGTAGGAGTAGGACGCAACCGCGATCGCTCCTAGCAGTTCCGGAGCCAGTTTTGTTGCGATGAAGATCGAGGTCGGACCGTCTGCCCCGCCAATGATCGAGATCGCAGCCGCCTGTTGCAGCGTAAAGTCAAATATGTCCGTATATTGCGAAAGAGCTACGGCACCGACAAGCGTACCGAAGATACCGAACTGTGCCGCTCCGCCGAGCAGTGCCGTTTTAGGGTTTGAAAGCAGCGGCCCGAAGTCCGTCATCGCTCCCACACCCATAAAGATGATGATCGGGAACATCTCATTGGCAAGACCCATGTTGTAGATAACACCCAGGAAACCGTGAGCACCTGCAATGTTCGCTACCGGTATGTTGGCCAGAAGACCGCCAAATGCGATCGGCAGCAGCAGTAATGGTTCATACCCTTTGGCAATTGCCAGGTAGAAGAGCAAGAAGGTGATCAAGATCATCAAGACACGGCCCCATGACTTGTGGAAGTCGCTCATCGGCGCACCGTGCGCGTTCACCTCATTTGGGTCCGGATTCAAAATAGCGTTGACGCCTGTTGAAGCCAAAAAACCGATCGTCATCTCAGCAAATGTCTGAGGCTGATAGGTCTCTTCCTTGTGTGTGCTGCTTGTAGGCTCACTCTCTGCTGCAGGCGAATGCGCCTCCGAAGCGTGTAGAGTGAGGCTAAAAAGCACCAATGCAAAAAGTTTAAGTACAAATGACTTCATAACTTATCCGATAACTGCGACGACTTGGCCTTCGACCACTTTGTCATTGATAGCAACATTGATAGATTTGACAACACCGCCCTTTGGTGCAACAACATCGATCTCCATTTTCATTGATTCAAGGATCATGATCGTGTCACCTTCGGCAACACTCTGGCCCGGATTGGCAACGATCTTCCATACCGCACCCGGAAGAAGTGCTTTGATATCCATACCGACACCTGTTGGTGCATCTACCGGTGCTGCACTCTCTCCCTCTACACCGATGACTTGAATATCACCGCTGCCTTCTGCTACCTGAACACTGAATTTTTGACCGTCTACAACGACTGTATAGTTACCACTTGCCATATCTTTTTCCTCCTCGTTTTGCATATCTGAATTTTTACGTACGTTAACTTCTGCCTCGCCTTTCAAGAAGGTAATACCCTTCTCCTGGCACGCTGCTGCAATGAAGATGTTCTCTTCAGTCGTTTCGATCCCCTCTTCTTTCAAGATGTTCTCCCAGTGCGCCAATGACTTGGTCGGGTCAGCATCTGTCAGTTCAAGGACTTTGGCCGTTGTCGGCTCAAGGTTCATCTTCTCTGAAGCGATCTTTACGATCTCAGGATCCGGTGCGACCGGTGTCTTACCGAAGTAGCCCAGTACCATCTTTCCATAACCCGGTGCAATCGCTTTCCAAGGGCCTTGCATCACGTTGTTGAGTGCCTGTTGGAAATAGAACTGAGAGACCGGTGTTACGGATGTACCGTAACCACCGCGCTCCACCACTTCACGCATCGCATCGATAACATCCGGGAAGCGCTCCAAAATACCGTTGTCGCGCATCATCTGCGTATTGGCTGTCAAGGCACCGCCCGGCATCGGCGAGAATGGAATCAATGGAGAGACCATGGTCGCTTCCGGCGGCATGAAATAGTCTTCTAGACAGTGTTGTACCTCTTTCTCATACTTGAGGATCTTGTCGATCTCCAAACCGCCGAGATCATAGTCCATACCTTTAGTAGCGTGAAGCATTGTCAGGATATCAGGCTGGGACGTACCGCCTGAGACCGGTGCCGCCGCCATATCGATACCGTCAATACCGGCGTCAAGTGCCGCCATATATGCCGCTACGGAAACACCAGCTGTCTCGTGTGTATGAAGACGAAGGTGTGTCCCTTCCGGTACTAGAGCGCGTGCCATCTTGATGGTCTCATAGACTTTTTTCGGGCTTGATGTGCCGGAAGCATCTTTGAAACAGATAGAGTCGTAAGGAATACCGCTGTCGAGGATCTCACGAAGTGTCTTTTCATAAAACTGTACATCATGTGCACCGAAACATCCCGGTGGAAGGTCCATCATCGTCACAACCACTTCGTGTTTCAGTCCATAATGGCTGATACGCTCACCAGAGTACTTGAGATTCTCAACATCGTTCAGTGCATCGAAGTTACGAATCGTCGTCGTACCGTGCTTTTTAAACATCTTTGCATGCAGGTCGATCAGTTCACGTGAACCCGTATCGAGCATCACCGTGTTGACACCGCGTGCGAGTGTCTGCAGGTTCGCATCCGGACCTACGATCTCACGGAAACGGTCCATCATCGTAAACGCATCTTCGTTCAGGTAGAAATAGAGCGACTGGAAACGTGCTCCTCCACCGAATTCAAAGTGTGTGATCCCTGCCTCTTTCGCTGCAGCTACCGCAGGGAAAAAGTCATCCATCAATACACGACCGCCGAAAACAGATTGGAATCCGTCACGGAAGGTCGTGTCCATAATGTCAATAAACTTCTTTGCCATTTTTATCCTTATTTACTTACTTTTCTGTGGTGCATGATCGCACCCGTAATCGCTGCTACTTTTTTAGCGGTATTCTCTTGAGCAGGTGATGGTGTGTTCTCAACATCATTCGGCTCAGGAAAAAAACGGTGAACGATTTTTGACATGATGTTCATCATGACGATCATCACGATCAGGAACGAAAAAACCGTTCCCATACCTAGCATCATGATTTTCAAGCCTTCAAATACATAATTAACATCCATATTTGGCCCTTTACACTGAAATTTGCTTATATTAGTACAAAGCCCTTTAAACTCTTATATTCTTACTTTAATGGGCTTTTATAATAAGCAAGGTGTTACTTTATTGCGCTATAGCAACTGGGTTTTGTGGACAGCTGTTTATTAATATTAATCTTCTTCTACCATACCTAAATTACCACCTCCGTCCAATGATATTATGAGCATCTTTTCGATAAAATTTAGACCAAAATAAATTGAACATTTTATGCTTGTAATGGATCGTTGATCTCGAAGATCCAAAAAGCGTAATGACTACATGGAGACATTATGATCGCAGGGATATATGAACAGGATCTGGCCGCAATCGTACTTTTTGGCATAATCTTGAACTTTCTTTTCTCATTTCTTTTCAGCTGGTACCTCAGCATCAACATCGGGGTAGAGGAGATGATGCTCTCCAAAGGAGACAAAAAACAGCCCTCCTGGATGGTCTTGACACTCCTTGTCCCATTTCTCAAAATGCTCATCACACTCTACCGTGTTACCATTTTACAACTCTATTTTCTCAATCAAGGCAGAACCCATAAAGACTATTGGATCTATCTCACCGGAGAAAACAACTAAATTCAGGGCTTTTGCCTATTCTGCAGCTGCCCGTTTCTTACGGTAAACCTTCACACAAAAAAAACTGCTTTAAACACAGATATAACATTTTCTAATTTCCCTTAAGCATTGTCCGATAGAATAATTTCACTTTTTTAATAATCAGGAGAATATGTAATGTTTCGTGTTGCATTTGTAGCAGTCAGTTTGATCGTCTCTGTATGGGCCGCGCCCACGCTTCAGACAATGAAAAAAGAGCACCGCGTTGCCATCGTCGTCGGTAACGGTAATTATGATGAGAATGCAATCGACCACGCAGTGGCGAATGCACGCAACGTAAAAAAGCTTCTGGAAGATAACGGATTTTACGTCTACTACGGTGAGAACCTGGACAAGCGCAACTTTGTGCGTCTGCTTAGAAAATTCAACAAGAACCTGCACCCCAACGGTATCGGCCTTGTCTACTACTGTGGACATTCGGTGCAGACAAAGGGCAAAAACTACCTTCTCCCCGTAGATAACGGCATATTAAATGAATCCATGATCGCCCGTAAAAGCATCTCTCTCAACTCCATCTACAGCAATATGGATGAGAGCTATGACCGTCTCAATATCGTCGTTTTGGACACCGCTTACGATGCCCCCTTTGGCACACTTTTTACACCGAAGAAAAAAGGGCTGGCCAAGATCAAGTCCCCCAAAGCCCAAGTGACGTTTATGGCCACCCCTCCCGGCACTTCCAACAGCTCAACAACCTTCACAAAAGATTTTTTACAACTTGCCAAAGAGAAAGGGGTTGAGTTAACAGCACTGAAAAGCAAGCTGATACAGATGCGTCAGCCCAAACCACAGGTAAATATCGTCAGAAATCAGCCCTTTTACTTCGTACTCCCGGACCACTTGCCAACTGCCGATGAACTGGCCTACAGTAAGATCCAAAGCAGTGACACCAAAAGTGCGCTGGAAAAATTTATCAACACCTATCCAAAAAGCCAATTTACCCCAAAAGTCCGGGCACGGTTGGATGCAATAACGCAACGGGAGTTGGAGGCCCAGGCCGCCGAAGCGACACGTCTGGTAAAAGAGAGAGAGGAAAAAGCAGCCAAGGCGAAAGCAGCTGCAGACAAAGAGTCTGAAGCCAAAATCGTACAAGAGGGTGAAGCAGCGAAAAAAGCGGCTGAAGAGAAAAATGACATATCCTTTATTCTCACAAACCCGGAAGATGTCGTCAAAACCAGCCCCGTCAAGCCCAAAGAGGGTGAAGAGCGTCAAATCCACTTAGAGTAGATTTTTATCATCCACTGTAGGCCCGTCAGGCAATCATGAGCTCTTTCTCTCTGTCCGATATCCGGATTCTGATATAATAGAAATATTTACAATGCTATACAAACCGATCATAAATCTACATCGAGGAGCAAGACGATGAACCGAGTCCAGCAAATCCTAGTCGCAATCGACATGTCTGCAATGGCCATAGAGGCACTCAAACGCGCCATCTCCATAGCCTGTGACCAAAATGCCCAGCTTATCGTCATCCACGTCATCGAGCCTCTTTTTATGGAGTCGCCGTTGGCAAAGTCGGCCGATGAAGAGGCAATCAGACAAACACTCGTCAAACTGATCGACCGATTCAATAGTGAGGCCTGCGTCGAGTACATGCTCTTTATCGAGTCCGGCGAAGCAGCCGAAACCATTATGCTTACGGTCAAAAAGACCCAAGTCGACCTCATCGTGGTCGGTTCGCATGGAAAAGACGATGTCGACAGCAACCATTTCGGCTCAACGACCTTGAAACTTGTTCAAAAGACCAAACTTCCCGTACTTATCATCAAAAACAGAGTCAACACAGCCTATCGGCATATGCTTGCACCGACCAACCTCTCTGCCCACTCCAAAGAGAGTATACTCTTCGCCAACACCCTTTTTGCCGAAACGACCCGAAAATATCTTTATGCTTATGAGACGATCAGCAAGGCGCAGGCTATGTCCTATCACTTCAGCGACGAAGAGGCCGAAATGTTCAGAACTCAGAAGAGATCAATCGCAAAAATGGCATTGGAGACTTTTGTGAAAGAGGTGGGTCCGGGAGAGATGACACTCATTGACTACAGCGCATCCGTCAACGAGGACCTGCTGGAATATATCATCAATGACAATGCCGACCTGCTTGTGCTTGGTTCCAAAGGCGTTGAGAACCTGAACTCGTTTGTGTTCGGCTCGACAGCATCTTACCTGGTACAGCGCTCACCTGTTGATGTACTGGTCTATGTTCCGCCAGAAACATAAAAGAGCCTGACAGGCAGAGAGTCAATATAGTCTTATAGACACTTGAATCGTTTTTTTATGGTGTTCCATCATCAACGATGTCATCTATCTGGAGTGGGTACTCTTTTTGATGTTCTCACCCAACTTCGTCTATCGTCTGCAGAGACGCTGGTTGCCTGTACCACGGGAGAACTATTACATTGTCATGTACGTACGCTCTGCTCGGGGTATTCAATATCTTTTATATCTTCTTTAACGTTGTGCCTTATCTTGCACTGGTGATCGTCAACTGACAACCACACTTCTGCCTCTTTTTCGAAAGAGTTTCTCCAGCTCCATCATAACGACAAGTCCCAACGCGATCGTAAAAAGGGTCATCCACATCGTCAAACTGACTGGTTCGACAGACAGTATCTTCTGCATCGCCGGTATAAACATACAGCTTATGTGAAGCAGCTGTGTAAAAAGCACCCATACTATCAGCAGCAGACTCTCACGGTACTGGATCTTGTGAAGGAAATGGTATTCACTTCGGGCGTTGAAGACATGCACGTTCTCAAACAGCACCATCAGCAGCAGGGTCCCGTTACGCGCACTGAACTCACTGTAGCCCAGCTGCAGTAGGGTCACAAAGACGAGGTAGGACATAAGTGCGATGTAGAGCCCACCGACAACGACCCGACGGACCATGACCGGGTTGAATATCCGCTCTGTAGGGGGTCTCGGACGGCGTTTCAGAATGCCCGGTTCAGCCTTTTCCAACCCCAGCATAACATCTTCCAAGCCATTGGTGACCAGGTTGAGCCACAGCAGCTGAACCGGAAGCAACGGCAGCGGCATGCCGGTCAAAAATGCCAGCATTACCAACACGATCTCTGCAAACCCGGTAGAGACCAGCAGGTAGATCACCTTGCGGATGTTGTCGTACGCGCGTCTACCCTCCTCGATGCCGTTGATGATGGAGGCATAGTTGTCGTCGGTCAAAATCAGGTCCGCACTGCTTCTGGCAATATCGGTGCCCCCTCTTCCCATGGCGATCCCGATATTGGCGAATTTCAGTGCCGGTGCGTCATTCACCCCGTCACCGGTAACGGCGACAAAATGGCCCAGTTTCTGAAAAGCCTCGACGATCGCTTTTTTCTGCTCGGGAGAGACTCTAGAAAAGACTTTTTTACCGGCGATCACCTCCGGGTCGGCACCGTTTTGCTGCCATTTCGACAAGGCCCTTCCCTCGATCACCTCCTCCTCGTTTTCTGCTATCCCCAGCTGCTGCGCAATGTAGAACGCCGTATTGGGATGGTCCCCCGTGATCATGACAGTCTCGATTCTCGCCTTTTTGGCCGTTTCCACCGCCTCTTTCGACTCTTCACGGATCGGGTCGATGATCGCCATGAAGCCAAGATAGACAAAGTTCTCCAGCGATATCGTCTCACCGACCTCTATTTTGTAGGCCAAAGCGATATTGCGGTACCCTTTTTTTGCCCAGCTGTCGACATCGGCAAGCAGCTGCGCCTTCTCCTCCTCTGAGACGTTGCAAAACTCCAACACCGTCTCCGGCGACCCTTTGACAAATTCGTAAATACGACCGTCATGTTCGACCTGAACAGCACTGTAACGGTTTTGGGGTTCATAGGGGATCTCGTTGACTTTGACATGGTTTTGAACCGCCAATATATAGGCCTCGTCTGCGCTTATAGCATGCGTGGCCAATGCCACATCAACCTGGTCGCCAATGTATTTCAGTGCGGCAGCATCCTCTTGGATCTGCATCTCGCCACAGAGCACCGAAGCAAGCCTCGTCACATGGACCAGGTCAGCATTCGTGTCATGGTCTTCTCTCTTTGGGATAAAATATTCGACGCTGAGCTGATTCTTGGTCAAGGTGCCCGTCTTGTCACTGGCGATCAGCGTACACGAACCCAGTGCCTCGATGGCTGAAAGTTGACGTACGATGACGTTGCGTTTGGACATCACCAACGACGCCGAGGTCAACGCCACCGTAATCGCGACAGGGAGCCCTTCGGGTATTGCAGAGACCGCCAAAGCAACCGAAAAGAAAAAGAGCTCGTAAAGCCCCATCCCTTTAAAGATTCCGATCGCGAACAGAAGAACGATTATGGCACCGACAGCTTTGGCGATCGTAAGGGAGAGTCTCTCCATTCGGATTGTCAGCGGGGCTTTGCCCTCTTCGGCAGAGGCCAGCATCATGGCGATCTTGCCGATCTCGGTTGCCGTTCCGACCGCCGTAACAACACCCTCGGCACGCCCGCTGGCAACATAGCTGCCGGCATAGAGCATGTTAATCCTCTCGGCCACCGGCAGCATTTTGTCCGCAGAGACAAAGGCCGCTTCTTTATGGACTTCGAGCGATTCACCGCTTATCAGAGACTCATTGACCATCAGGTTGGTCGAGGTAACCAGACGGAGGTCAGCCGGTATCTTGGTACCAGATTCAAGTTTGACGACATCACCGACTGTAAGAAGTGCGCTGTCCAAAGTTGTACTCTTGCCCTCCCGTACAACATTGACCGTGGTTTTGATCGCTTTTTTCAGCCCCTCCGCTTTAATCGCTGCCGTATACTCCTGATAGGTACCGATAGCCGCATTGAGCAGAAGGACCGCCATAATAAAATAACCGTCGATATACTCTTCTATTACAAAGGTGACAATAGCGGCTATCAGAAGGATGTAGATGATCGGACTTTTAAACTGCAGTAAAAAGATCTCATAAAGATGCTGGACCCGTTTTCTCGGCAGCGTATTCGGTCCGTACCGCTTCTGCCGTCTGGCAGCTTCCTTAGCGGTAAGACCCTGTTCTGTACTCTCCAGTAGCGCCAGACTCTTTTGAACAGAACAGGTGTGAAACGCTTCCATTACATTCTGCCTCAGACGCTAGAGACGCGCTTCCAGTTCTACGACGACCTGGCGCATCTTGAGCACCGAATCGGGGTTTAGGGAGATGGAGTCGATGCCGTTTTCTACAAGGAACTCCGTGATCTCGGGGTAATCAGAGGGGGCCTGACCGCAGATACCGATGTATTTGCCCTCTTTTTTACAGGCGTCGATGGCCATTTTCAGCATCCGTTTGACCGCTTCGTTGCGTTCGTCAAAGATGTGGGCGACCAGCGCACTGTCACGGTCGACCCCCAGCACCAGCTGCGTAAGATCGTTTGAGCCGATACTGTAGCCGTCGAAAACTTTAAGAAACTCGTCGGCGAAGATCACGTTGCTCGGAATCTCGCACATCGCGTAGATCTCAAGCCCGTTCTCTTTTTGTACCAGCCCCATCTCGTTCATGATCGCAATGACCTTGCGCCCCTCCTCCGGAGTCCGCACAAAAGGAAGCATCAGCTTGACGTTGGTCAGCCCCATCTCATCGCGCACTTTTTTAAGCGCCTCGCACTCCCACTTGAACGCCTCTTTATAGGCCTCGGAGTAGTAGCGGCTCGCCCCGCGAAAACCGATCATCGGGTTCTCTTCATCTTTTTCATACGCTTCGCCGCCGAGCATGTGTTTGTACTCGTTGGACTTGAAATCGCTGGTACGGACGATCACCGGGTTAGGGTAAAAGGCCGCCGCGATCATGCCGACGCCCGCAGAAAGCCTGTTGACAAAAAAGGTCTTGGGATCACTGAAGCCCTGCATCAGCGTCTCGATCTCACTGCTCCCCCCGACCTCTCTTCCCTGTGCCATGTCGTAGAGCGCCATCGGGTGCGCTTTGATATGGTTGTTGATAATGAACTCCATCCGTGCGAGCCCTACCCCCTGATTGGGAATGGTCGCCAGCGAAAAGGCCTGTTCGGGGTTACCGACATTCATAAAGAGTTTTGTCTTCGGTTCTTTCATCCGGCTCAGGTCAAACGACGTGACTTCAAAATCGAGTCTGCCCTCGTAGACATGCCCCTCTTCCCCCTCTGCACAGCAGACACTCACCTCCATGCCGTCTTTGAGCAGCTCCGTCGCATTGCCCGTGCCGACGATGGCGCTCACCCCGATCTCTCTTGCCACGATCGCCGCATGGCAGGTTCGCCCGCCTTTGTTGGTCACAACGGCAGCCGCCTTTTTCATGAGCGGTTCCCAGTCCGGGTCGGTGATGTCGGCAACCAATACCTCGCCCGCATTAAACTTGGACGCTTCGCTGAGATCACGAATGACCCTGACCACGCCGACACCGATCTTTTCACCGATCGCACTCCCCATTGCCAGAACCGTACGTTTGGAGGTCTCCTCTTTGATGCTGTATTTCTCGATCTGCGTTACGTTCTCTTTACGTGCCTTTGAGTGCACGGTCTCCGGACGCGCCTGTACAATATAGAGTTGATGGTTTTGCCCGTCTTTTGCCCACTCGATATCCATCGGTGTCTTATAGTGCTCTTCGATCGCGAGCGCATACCGCGCCAGTGTCATGACCTCCTCATCAGTAAGGCTGAACGATGCCCGCTCGCTCGGCGTTGTTGCCACATTAAGGGTCTTATGCGCATCGTCGTAGAGCATCTTCATCTCTTTGGAACCGAGTTGACGCTTGATGATCGCCGCTTTATCGATTTTCAGCGTCGGTTTAAAGACAAAGAACTCATCGGGATTGACCCGCCCGCCGACAATGTTCTCGCCCAGACCGTAGACCGAGTTGATCATGATGATGTTCTCACTGCCGCTCTGGGTGTCGAGTGTAAACATCACCCCGCTGCTCGCCTCGTCACTGCGTATCATCTTCTGCACACCGACACACAGGGCGACACTGCGATGGTCAAAACCGCGGCTGAAGCGATAACTGATGGCACGGTCGGTAAAGAGTGATGCATAGCAGCGCTTGGCATAGACGATCAGTGCTCTTTCGCCCTGAACGTTCAGGTAACTCTCCTGCTGCCCGGCAAAACTGGCATCGGGAAGGTCTTCTGCAGTGGCAGAGGAGCGCACCGCCACATCGACCGCACTGCTGCCGTATTGTGCAGAGAGTTGCCTGTAGGCATCTATGAGCTCTTTCTGGAGTGCGTCGGGGAGCTGTTCATTGACGATCATTTCGCGCACCTGCTTACCGACCGCCTGAAGCTGCGCCACATCTTCGACGTCCAGCTCTGCTATGAGACGGTCGATCCGCTCACCCAGACTGTTTTGCGCAAGCAGCAGCATGTAGGCATCTCGTGTTGTTGCAAACCCATTGGGAACGTTGACCCCGGCACCGGAGAGATGCCGATACATCTCGCCCAGGCTGGCGTTTTTGCCCCCGACGAGACCAACATTCTTGATGCCGACTGTTTCAAAGAATCTGATGTACTTCATAAGTGCTCCTTGCGGTTTACTCATGTAAAGGATAGCATGAAATCTCCCTCTTTACATAGGTTTATGAAAAATAGATCAAATAACAGCTTTTTCTGCAGAAGCAACATAGGCACTCTGTTTTTTTTTCGGTCCACCCCTATGCGACTATAGTCACCCTTTACGGTAGCTCGATAGTTATCAGTTCGTCAGGATTGTTTTTTTGCGATGCCGACGACGGTTCTGCTTGGTAAATCGCATCAAGATCTCCACATGCAAATTTGTTTTCACCCCTGCGACAGGCTCTGTCAATCAGACGGACACCTTCTTGTTTATCAATATCATCATGATACAGAATCAAACCGGCATGCCAGCAGGCAAAACGTGCGCGTCCCGCTTCGCATGCTTTCTTGTACAATGCCAAACTTTTTTCCTTGTCCACTTTCACGCCGCGCCCCTCCATATGATAATTGGCGAGCTCCTCACATGCATCGGCCAGACCGTTTTGGCAGGCTTTTTCTGCTATTTCGGCATTGGTTACATTGTCTTCCTGCTTAGCGGTGATGCGCCAATACGTACAATCCAGACCGGCCTCACAGGTTTTTTTCGCGGCAAACAATAATCGATCCTCTTCGGCCTTCAATTGTTGAAAACGTGCGGCATTGCTATAGTGACGACATGCCACCGTATAACCGTTTTCACAGGCCTTGTAGATCAGTCTTTCCCCTTCAACAGGGTCTTTATCGACGCCGTTGCCATTGAGATATATCTTGCCAAGATTCAAACAGGCAGGCGCGTATCCGTGCGAACAGGACTGCTCCAAAAGCTCTGCCCCGTGTTTTCTGTCAATTGTGCGCTTTTTTAAACCGTCGATATAATAATTCCCCAGCAACGTACACCCGGCATCATCACCGGCATCGCATGAGGATTCTAGCAATGCGGACGCTTCGTCATATTTTTTTTGTTTGGTGAGCGCCCTAGCCAGCAAAGCCTTGGCAGTGGCATCGTCCGGATGCTCCGCTAGCCTTTGTCGGCAAGCGTCAACAGCCCGTTGGCTGTAAAGCTCTTCAAAACGAACACCTTTAAAACCGTATTCCGGCTGAGGCAATACCCCCGCTTCTTTTGTGCATGGGTCTAGAACCTCTTTCTGTGCGACTTTGTCGACTTGGCTTTCCAGACAACCGGACAAAAACACACCGATCAGAGCGCTCAAACCAAAACAAATATCTTTCTTCCTAAACTTGTGCATAAAAAGATCCTGTTTTTGCTATTGTACATTTTCCTATATAATACAACATGCAAAAACGATTTACACCATTCATTTTATTTGCCATTTGTCTCTTTTTGTCGCCGCAAATGCTGGCGCATCCATGGAAACACGAATATAAACTAACCAATGCAAAACCGGTACATATCGATAAACTAAACGATCAGCCTGTCGCAGCCATAGAGTACATACCGAGAACGCATGATGTTTACGTATTGACAAAAAACAAACATCTTTATACTTTCAATTTTAAAACCGGGAATCTTGACAAAGAACATCTTTTAGCTTTTCTGGATGAACCTGTCGATATAAAGTGCCGTGAGAACGCATGTATGATACTAAATGCATCCGGCGGCCAAAAAGAACTCTATCATGTTGATTTTACCGACTATTTAGACGGCTTAATAATTGTCAAATGGGCCATTTTGGATGATGCATCCATCAACCAGATCGTTTCAAGCAATACCAGTCATTACGGCGGATATTCGACACAGGAACTTATTCTGAAAAACACATCCAATCAGCTGTCGTACATGACCTATAGGCTCAATACTCCCGACAGTTACTTCACCCGAATGACAAGTATTTTAAAAAAAGGGGTTTATGTGGACGGCGTCAAGAAAATTTCCCTTGACAGACATCAGATCCCGGAGCATGAAAACCGTCTACAAAACCTGTTCAAAGCCTATAAAATCGATTCGATGGAATTGGATAAGGATTTTCTGGAAGATATGCTAACCATCATCAACAACAAGACTATCACTTACGCGAACACGTACGCATCAAAAGAAGAAGACTATCGAAAAGATACCATTCATCCCGATCGTGTCTATGTTATCAATCATCATCAACAGATCAAAGACGTTGTTCTTAACCTCGAGAACGAAGTGACCGATAAGGTTATTTTCCTCTCCGGTCGTGACCATCTGCTTTATTCCGCAGAGGTGAAAGAAACACTCACAAAAAAATCGATGGATACTGTTGAAGCAATGATCGGTGTTATCGCCTATTACGGAATCGCTATTTTCGAGTAAATACCAGATACCAGTGCATTGGGCAAGACTTGTAATAAAGATGATCATTTTGCTATCCTGTAACTAGACATGCCATATAAAGGGGATAAGATGCGAGTCAGAGTCAACGACATCATGGTTGGGTACAGTGAACAGGGAGCGTCCGATGCGCCGGCAGTCATCTTCATCCACGGCTTTCCTTTCAACCGGTCCATGTGGCGGGAGCAGATGGATGCGCTCGCTGAAGAGTGGCGTGTGATCGCCTACGACGTCCGGGGGCACGGGGAATCTGGCGGTGGGGAGAAGCCCTTCTCCATCAAACTTTTTGCGCAGGACCTGATCGCTCTGATGGACACCCTTGAGATCGAAAAAGCGGTGCTTTGCGGTCTTTCCATGGGCGGCTACATCGCACTCAATGCCATCCTGACCCATCCCGACCGCTTCAAAGCGCTTGTACTCAGTGATACCCAGTGCGGTGCCGACACGCCCGAGGCGAAAAAGAAGCGCCTGAACGCGATAGAGAGCATCGAAAAAAACGGTATAGAGGCATTCACCGAAGCAGGCCTGCCAAACTTCTTTGCACCCGAATCACTGCAAAGCCAAAAAAGCACGCTCGAACACGTACGATCGATGATGGCCGCCACCCCCGAAACG
>JBFFUI010000020.1:0-36162 GCA_041571435.1 Sulfurimonadaceae bacterium
CGGTGCAGCACCTCGTTGAGCTTTGCGATCTCCTCTTTGGTGTCGTTCAAGCCTCTGACAAAGAGAATTTCAATAAAGAGTTTACCTTGATAGACATCGCTGAATTCGATGACGGCGTCAACCAGCCTTGAGATGTCTATACCCTCATGCGGACGGTCGATCTTTTTGAAGATATCTGTCGAGACGGCGTCTAGCGAGAGCTTGACCTGATCAAGTTGCAACAGGGTCGTAAAAATATCCCGGTCGACCAGTGCAGCGCTGTTGGTCAGAATAAGCGTCTCTTTGTTGCCTTTGATCTTGTCGATCTCGTGTATAAGCTCTTTGAGATGCGGGTAGAGGGTCGGTTCACCGTTGGCCGTCAGGGTGATCTCATCGATGTTGCTGTGCTCTTCAAGCGCTGCTTTCAGCTCGGCGATGATCGCATTGACAGTCGGTGTTTGCGTTTGGGTGTCTACGGTCGCGGCTGGTGCCAGTTCGCAGTAGAGGCAGTCAAAGTTACACTGTTTGTGAGTAGGGGAGAGGTCGATGCCCAGTGAGACCCCGAATCTTCGGGAATGGATCGGTCCGAAGATGGTCTTCACTGTGGCCCGTTTACTTTTTAGAGACGCGCTGACACTCTTTGACGAAGTGGATAGCGTTTTCGACAGGGACATCCGGCAGGATACCGTGGCCGAGGTTGAAGATGTGGCGCTCTCCGCCCATGGTCTCCTGGATCACTTCGACACACTGTGTTGTAGCCTCTTTGGAGTAGAGACGGCACGGTTCCATGTTGCCCTGAAGGACATATTTATCGCCAAGATATTTTTTAGCCATAGCCATCGGCGTTGACCAGTCGACACCGAAGACATCAAAATTCCCATAAACAAGGCCGCGTTCAATGAAAGATGCAACCCCTTTTGGGAACATGATGACCGGGATGTGCGGGTACTTCTCTTTAAGGTACTCTGCAATCTCGACCATGTATTTCCATGAGAACTCGTCGTATTTGCCCGGTTCGATCGCCGCTGCCCATGAGTCGAAGATCTGAACGACATCGACACCGCTTTGGATCTGTTTCTCCATGTAGAGTTTGACTACTTCGGTCACTTTGGCAAGGATGTTGTGCAGCAGTTCCGGGTTGGAGTAGAGCATCTTTTTACAGATGTTATAGGTTTTGGTCCCCTGACCTTCGATCATGTAGGTGGCCAGTGTCCACGGCGCACCGGTAAATCCGATCAAAGCTTTGTCGTCACCGCGCTCGTCAAGCTGTTTACGAAGCAGTTTGATAGTGTCGTAGACGTAGGTCAACTTGTCGGCTGCCTCTTCGCCGCCGATGAGCTTGTCAAGGTCTTCCTGAGAGGTGATAGGATCACTGAACTTAGGGCCTTCGCCTTTGACAAAAGAGAGGTCCATACCCATTTCGTCGGGAATGACAAGGATGTCACTGAACAAGATAGCCGCATCAACGCCTACGATGTCAAGCGGTTGAATAGTTACTTCAGCCGCTTTTTCAGGGTCGTGGCAGAGGTTGAGAAAGTTGCCGGCTTCGGCACGGACTTTCATGTACTCCGGAAGGTAACGGCCGGCCTGGCGCATCATCCAGACCGGGGTGTATGGTGTCGGTTTGCCAAAACAGGCATCTACAAATATTTTGCTCATAAAGTTCCTTGCTATTTTAGAGGTTGCCCTCGAATTATATACGCCTTTGACTCAAAGGGATATATCAACGACACTGACGAAAACAGTGTTGTGCTTTAGTGCCACAGCGGCCAGCGCAGTGAAAGGGGCTTGGGCCCTTTCGCGTTCAAATCAGTGTTTCTTGCCTACTTTACCTAAAAAGTAGAGACCAACAGCAACTGCCGTGATCGAAATCGCAAGATAGAGCATGTCCAATGCCCCGTTGTAATCAGTCTGGCCCACTTTTTGAAAAAAGCCGACGACCAGCACCATGACGATGACTTTGGAGATCTTGTCTTTTAGCTGGTCAAGAGAGTGGATCGCAAGAAGTTGGTGATCATCATCACCTTGATCTTTGGCAGCATCGATGTCTGAGATAAAGAGCTCATAGAGACCAAATGAGAAGAGCAGCATCACGACACCGATAAGGTAAAGGTCGACCGCTCCGATGATCCCGCCGACAACATCTTCATGGAACCTCTCAGGGTGTGCATGTGCCAGGTAGGTTGTAATAACATGTTTTGCGGTGGCATAGACATCAACACTGGCAACGATAAAGAGAACGATTGCGCCGATAAGACCGAAAACAACCGCCAGTATGATTATGAATCTTGAGCTCCAGAGCGTGTTCTCAAATAATTTTTCCAACATTACGCTGCCTCCTGCATCGCGACCCATTTCTGGGCAATCCGCACAGCGTTCGTCGCGGCGCCGACACGAAGGTTGTCGGCGACAACGAACATATGAAGTACATTGGTTCGGTAGAGGTCTTTGCGGATACGACCGACAAAGGTCTCGTCTTGATCGACACACTCTGCCGGCATCGGGTATTCGCCCGCTTCCGGATTGTCAATAACCACGATGTTCGGTGCTTTTGCGAGAAGCTCACGTGCCTCAGCCGCATTGACATCACTGTCAAATGTCAATGTCAATGTTTCTGAGTGACCGCGAAGAACCGGTACACGGACACAGGTAGCGCTCACTTCGATATCTTTATGCATGATCTTTTTGGTCTCATTGACCATTTTGATCTCCTCTTTGGTATAACCATTCTCCTGGAAAACGTCGATCTGCGGGATGACATTGAGCGCGATCTGGTGCGGGAAACTCTTGTGTTCGCTATCAGAAAGTTTAAAAGCAAAGAAGTCCTGCATCTGGGTTACCAACTCTTCCATCGCCTGCTTTCCGGCACCTGAAGTAGCCTGGTAGGTACTGACATCGACACGCAGGAGGTCATACGCATCATCAAGCGGTTTAAGCGCCTGCACCATCTGGATCGTTGAGCAGTTCGGGTTGGCAATGATCCCTTTTGTCTGCCACTGTGCGATATCCTGAGGATTGACCTCAGGTACGACAAGAGGCACATCCTCATCCATTCTGAAATGGCTGGTGTTATCGATGACAACGGCACCTGCTTTGGCGGCAAAAGGAGCATATTTGGCAGACACAGAGCCGCCTGCCGAGAAGAGGGCGATATCGATCTCCTCTTCGTCGAAAACAGTCTCTGTCAGCTCTTTAATAACGATCTCTTTGCCGTTAAACTCTACGGTATTGCCTGCACTCCTGCTACTTGCGAGAGGAACAAGTTTGTTAAGCGGAAAATCGATCTCTTCTAAAATACGTAATATCTCTTCACCGACGGCGCCGCTTGCACCGACAACTGCTACATTGTAGTTAGCCATCTATTTTTCCTTACACTGATATAAATCTTCTAAAATTATTTTGAAATGATAACCAATTCATTTTAAATGGTTATCTTCTTGTGATGAAGAGAGGACTCTTTTAGAAAAGAGTGTCTTTACCTTCATCATCGACTTCCGGTGTCGGTTGGTCTTCACTGTTTGATGATACTGCAGTTGATTCTTCAGTCTCATCATCATCGTCATCCTCAGGTTTGTCGATCTTAGGACAACGTGCGATATTGACGACATCGTCACCTTTGACGATATAGACGCCGGAGGTATTACGGCTTGACTTCGAGATACTTTGCATATCGACACGGATCATTTTGCCCTCTTTGGTCAGGGCCATCATATCCATCTGCTCATCGACCATAACGGCACCGACAACACTGTTACCAGTTTTCTGGTTCAGTTTCATCGCGATGACACCGGAACCGGCACGGTTTGTCAGACGGTATTCAGCAGCTGTCGTACGCTTGCCGATACCTTTTTCACTGACCGTCAGGATCTCTTGCTCGTCACTATCGATAACATTCGCATCGACGACTTTATCGCCTTCGTGTTTGAACTTGATACCTCGGACACCACGGGTGCTTCTACCCTGGTCACGCGTCTTCTCAATCTCGAACTTGATACACTGCGCTTTTTTCGTCAGGATAAAGAGGTACTTGGTCGCTGCCGTTGCGATTTTCGCTGTGATCAGCGCGTCATTGTCGTCAAGTACGATCGCACGGACACCATTGCTTCTGATATTTGAGAACTCAGAAAGTTTGGTACGTTTGACAATACCCTGTTTTGTAAAGAAGACCACGGATTTCTCATCACTGAAGTCGGTCGTCGGGAGGATCGAACGGATCTTCTCATCAGGAAGAAGGTTGATCAGGTTGACCACGGCCTTGCCTTTTGCCGTACGTGAGCCCTCAGGAATACGGTAGACCTTGAGCCAGTGCAGTTGACCGCGGTCGGTGATGAACATCAACGTGTCGTGTGTCATACAGGTAAAGAAGTTTTTGATGAAGTCGTCATCATAGGTGGTAACGGCAGTTTTTCCCTTACCGCCGCGGCGTTGTTTCTCGTACTGCGCAAGCGGCACACGCTTGATGTAACCACGGTGAGTGATGGTGACGACCATCGGCTCGTTCGGGATCAGGTCTTCGATGTCGATGTCGTCATAGTTGTCTTCAAGCTCAGTACGGCGTTTGCCCTCATAGATATCATAGACTTCGGTAAGCTCATCACTGATGATCCCTTTAAGGATCTCTTCACTTTTGAGGATGGACTCAAGGTACTCGATCAGTTCAAGCACTTCACGCAGTTCGTTCTCGATCTTCTCACGCTCGAGGCCTGTCAGTTTCTGAAGACGCATGTCGAGGATGGCCTGAGCCTGGATAGCCGAGAAGTCAAACTCGCTCATCAGCCCTTCTTTGGCCTCCTCGGTGTTCTTGCTGGCACGGATCAGCTTGATGATCTCTTCGATGTGATCAAGTGCTTTTTTAAGACCTTCGAGGATATGCGCTTTGGCCTTCGCTTTTTCGAGGTCGAAGATCGTGCGGCGGATGATGACCGTTTTACGGTGGTTCAAAAAGTGCTGCAGCATCTCGATCAGGGTAAAGACACGCGGCTCCTGGTTAAGGATCGAGAGCATGATGATACCGAAGGTCGTCTGCATATTGGTCGATTTGAAGAGATTGTTCAGGACGATCTCGCTCATCGCATCGCGTTTGAGCTCGATGACGACGCGGATACCTTCACGGTCGGACTCGTCGCGGATGTCGGAGATCCCTTCGATCTGCTTGTCTTTGACCAGGTTGGCGATGCTTTCGATCAAACGCGACTTGTTGACCATATATGGAAGCTCATCGATGACGATGATGTCTTTTTTGCCTTTGATCTCGGTGTGGGTCTTGGCACGTACTTTGATACGCCCGCGACCTGTCTCATAGGCATCCATGATCCCTTTTTTACCGTAGATTGTACCGCCCGTCGGGAAGTCGGGCCCCTGGATATGCTCCATAAGTTCCGGAAGTGTTACATCCGGGTTTTCCAGCATAAGGCGAAGTGCAGCGATGACCTCATGAGGGTTATGCGGTGGGATGTTGGTCGCCATACCGACCGCGATTCCCGAAGAACCGTTGATAAGAAGGTTTGGTACACGTGTCGGAAGAACGTCAGGCTCCTGCGTCGTACCGTCGTAGTTGTCGATCATGTTGACCGTCTCTTTATCCAGGTCTTTGAGCATTTCGCCCGCATACTTGGTCATACGTGCTTCGGTATAACGCATCGCTGCCGCGTTGTCGCCGTCGACAGAACCGAAGTTACCCTGGCCATCAACCAGTTCCATGCGCATCGAGAAAGGCTGCGCCATACGGACAAGCGCGTCGTAGACGGCCGTGTCGCCGTGCGGGTGGTACTGACCGATAACGTCACCGACGATACGCGCCGACTTTTTATACTTAGCCCCGGCAGAGAGGTTGAGCTTGTCCATCGCATAAAGTATACGGCGGTGGACCGGCTTAAGACCGTCTCGTACATCCGGAAGGGCACGTCCGATGATAACACTCATCGAGTAGTCAAGATAACTTGACTTCAGGGTGTCTTCAATATTTATGTTTTCAATATCGCTTGGTTCTATCATATCGCTCATTACTTACCTTTGAACCTAAATTTGAGTGATAATACATAAAAGTGCCTTAAAGGTATCTCTAAATGCCGTATAGAGCACAATTTGTATTTTTAAGCGTTCCTTAAAAAAAGTCAAAAAGCCGTATTTTCAAAATATAGTGCATTTTGCACCATGACTTTTTAGCCGGATATAAGAGTTGTCTGTTTACTACAATATAGGAAATCAGATGCAGGTTTCTAATGAAAAATAGAACAATAAACCTGATTAAAAAATAGGCAGTGATAATAACAAGGCGTTATAAATCTATCATATACTACGTCTTGAAATTAACAACAAAGGAGTAAGAATGAAAAAGTTCTTATTGGCTCTACTTCTTTTGCCGACATTCGTGTTTGCAGAAGATACACTCAGCGCAGGTGATACAGCATGGATGATGGTTTCGACTGCATTTGTACTATTGATGACACCTGCTGGTCTTGCACTATTTTATGCGGGTATGACACGCAGTAAAAATATCCTTAACACATATGCTATGGTTTTGGGCGCTTTCGTCGTCGCTTTCATTGTATGGATCATTGCCGGTTATTCGATCGCATTCGGTACGGCTGACAATGCAACGGTTCAAAATGTGTTTGGTGGTTTAGGCCATATTATGCTTAACGGAATCGCGTGGAATGACTTGAGTGGTACTTACCCTTCTTATGTCTTTATCGTGTTCCAGGGTACTTTTGCGGCTATTACTGTTGCGATCGCTGCCGGTTCAGTGATCGAGCGTATTAAGTTCTCGACTTGGTTGGTGTTCGTAGCTATCTGGGGACTTGTTGTTTATGCTCCTGTTACTCACATGGTATGGGGCGGAGACGGTGCACTTCTTTTTGATGCTGGTGCACTTGACTTTGCCGGTGGTACAGTTGTACACATGAATGGTGGTCTTGCTGGTCTTGTTCTTGCTTACCTTGTTGGTAAACGTAACGGTTACCCGACAACTGCAATGAAACCTGCAAGTGTAATCCTGACAGCAGTCGGTGCAGCACTTCTATGGTTCGGTTGGTATGGATTCAACGGTGGTTCTGCATTCGGTGCAAATGAAATCGCTGGTCTTGCTTACATGACAACAACGATCGCTGCTTCAATCGCTGCTATCACATGGATGGCCCTTGAGTGGTTCGTGTACAAAAAGCCGACACTTCTTGGTGCAGCTACAGGTGTGATCGCCGGTCTAGTTGCGATCACTCCAGCAGCCGGTTTTGTGAGCGTTGGCGGTGCATTCGCTATCGGTATCATCGGAACGCTTATCGCATTCTTCGGTGTGGTTGTACTGAAGAAGAAACTTGGTTATGACGACTCTCTTGATGCCTTCGGTGTTCACTTTTTGGCTGGTCTATGGGGTGCGATCGCAACAGGTATCTTTGCTCTTAACGACCAAGATCTTCTTTGGGACGGTCCACTTAAAGCGAGCGGTGACCGTATGGGACAACTTTTTGTTCAGTTCGAATCAGTCCTAGTCGTTGGTTTGTTCACACTTATCGGTACGGTTGTGGTCTACTACATCGCAGTACTATTGACTGGCGGTAAACGTGTAAGCGAAGACGAAGAGGCTATGGGTCTTGACGAAGCAGTACACGGTGAGCGCGGATTCAACCTGTAAGGGTTGGTCTTAGCCATACTCTAATATCAAAAGTGTATAATGCACTTATGATTTAGAAAAAAATTATCAGGAGATAAATTTATGAAAAAAATTGAAGCAGTTATTAAACCGTTTAAATTGGAAGACGTCAAAGACGCGCTTGCCGAGATCGGTATTACTGGTATGACCGTCAGCGAAGTCAAAGGTTACGGTCGTCAAAAAGGGCACAGTGAACTTTACCGTGGTGCTGAGTATGTTGTTGACTTCCTTCCGAAGATCAAGATGGAGATGGTTGTTACTGATGAGCAGGTTGACGAAGTGGTCAAAACGGTCGCAGAAGTGGCTGCAACCGGCAAGATCGGTGACGGTAAGATCTTCGTATCTGATATGGAAAAAGTTATCAGAATCCGTACTGGTGAAACAGGTCCGGACGCAATATAAGTCGCAGCCGGTCTGCCCTCTAGGGTATCGGCGCAGGGGTCAGCCCCTTGGCTTTATTGTACAAGCGTTCAACTCTTGGCGTATTAAATTACGCCGTCGGTTGAACATTTGCACGATCTACAACTTATAGGGTTTGTAGAACTTTTATAATTCTTCCTCTTACGCATAACATTGCATTAAAACCAAACAAATCGTATTCCAAACACCTCATTCAGCACCCGCTTTAATCTACAATTACTGATGCTTTGTATAAAATGACAATAATGTTATTACTTTAGGATTGATGACATACTCTTACAAAGGCTTTATGTGCTCGAATCTGATTTTACCTATATCATTGACACCTTCTTTACACTCTTTGCGATGACCCTGATCATCTTTATGGTTCCAGGCTTTGCTATGCTTGAGGCGGGACTTGTCCGTACCAAGAACGTTACGTCGGTATTGACGATCAATACGATGATCTATGCCGTGGCCTCTCTGGCCTTTTTGCTTATCGGGTACACTTTGGCATTCGGTTCATGGGAGAACAGCTCCATGAGTATGTGGGCTACTTTTATGTTCCAGATGGCCTTTGTCGGCAAGACGGTCAACATTATGAGCGGCGGTGTGAGCGAACGTGTCCGTATTATTCCGCTGGCGATCTTTACCGTTGTGATGGGTGCGCTGATCTACCCGACCATCGTGAACATCTCATGGGGTGCAAACTTCCTTGACGGTACCTTCCTGGACCTGAACATGTATGATCTGGCCGGCTCGACTGTGATCCACTCGACGGGGGGATGGGCGCTGTTGGCGGCAATCATGGTTATCGGTGCGCGTAAAGGACGTTATGTCGATGGCAAGATCCGTGTTATTCCTGCGTCTAACATTCCGCTTGTCGTCCTGGGCGCTTTCCTGCTCTGGATCGGATGGTTTGGTTTCAACGGCGGTTCAGTTGGATCGATCGCGTCTAAAGAGAATGCGGATGCCGTTGCCTTGACGATCATGAACACCAATACAGCCGGTCTTGCCGGTGCGATTATCGCCGGTGTCCTGATGTATATACGTTACCGTCTCTTTGATATCACAATGATCCTCAATGGTGCACTGGGCGGCCTTGTCGCGGTGACGGCCGGACCGGATCTTTACGACATGTACACACCGATCCTGGTCGGCGGTATCGGCGGTCTGCTGGTCGTCTTTGCCGTACCGATGTTTGACAAACTGCGTCTGGACGACCCGGTCGGTGCCCTTTCGGTCCACTTGGTCAACGGTATCTGGGGGACATTGGCCGTCGGTATCTTTGTCGCCGATGTCTCGTTCATGGATCAGCTGAAAGGGGTCGTAGTCGTCGCTGCTTTTGTCTTCCCGGTTTCGTTTATTGTGCTTTATTTGATCAACATGGTCGTCAAGTTCAGAGCCGAGGACGATATGCAGGTCCAGGGAATGGACGTCACCGAGTGCGGGGTCGAAGCCTTCCCAGAGTTCAAACGCGCTATTTAAACTAAAAGTTCCATGGGTCTGCCCCTTCGGGTATCGGCGCATCTTGCGTCCAACTCAGACTCTCTACGCACAGTAGTGCGCTATCGGTCAGAACTAAACACAATCTCCATCAAAACAAGGGTACCGTTTGCGTAGCGATGGTTCCTCGAAATCTGGAACTTTTAACAGTTTAAGCGCGGGTGAAGATGAACTGGTCTGCCCCTTTTGGTATCGTCATCTTTTCAACATTCAACACTTCTAACACTTCTGTAACACTTGTACCTGTATAATTCTTTTATGAAAATCCGCCTGACCAAATCTTTTCTATACTCCCTTCTTTTACATGGAACCATTGTCTTGCTGGTTATTGCGCTTTATTTAGCGTCTCAGCCTGAAAAGAACGTGGCCGGGGAGAAGCGGTGCAAGGTGATGTTGACACAGGTCTGTGAGTGTCTGCCTGAGAAGAGGGTGGTCAAGCCTCCTGTCGTAGAGAAACAGACAAAGCCGCAGTCTAAGAAAAAGCAGGTCAAAAAAGAAGCGGTACCTGTTGTCAAAGAAGAATTTGTAGTTCAAAAACTGTCAGAGGTCGTGGATGAGGTGACCGAAGAAGAGGTCGCTCTTACGTCGGAGACCGTGGAGAACGAAGCGGTTGTGGATACGGAGGCGAAAGAGCTAATCGTCACGCCGGAGGTTCCGGTCGTCCTCTCACCGGCCGCGCAGCAACCCATTGATGCTCCGCCGGCCGAAGAGATGACTCCCGAAGATGCCTATATCAAGGCCCATATTTCAGAGATCATGGCGCTGCTGAGAAAGAACCTCTACTACCCGCGTATGGCGAGGAAAAGGGGGATCGAAGGGAAAGTGCTGGTCCGTTTTGAACTCCTTCAAAACGGAGAGATCCGAAACATCGAGGTGGTGGAATCGGAGCGTGATATCCTGGCCCGTGCAGCGGTGACGACGATAGAGCGACTGGAGGGAAAGTTTCCGCTTCCGGACGAGACTCTGGTTCTGAATGTACCGATAATGTATCAGCTTAATTAGCGCTACTAGGTCCGCTTAACACCATCCGAACCTAAGCTGACCTATAATGTCGCCAATACTTTAAAAGGACGAAACGTGAGCATCTACAGAGAGTATGACATACGAGGGATTGTTGAGCAGGAGCTGAACGAAGACTCCGTCACAAAGATCGGTTATGCGTTGTCAAAGCATATCGACGGTGACTATGTGGCAGTCGGTTATGATGCGCGTTCACATTCGCCGGAACTGTTTGAGTACCTTGTAGCGGGGCTCAATGCCGGCGGCAAGACCGTATTGGGGATGGGCCTTGTCCCGACACCGGTCAACTATTTCACCAACTACCAGGCGTGGGACGGGCATACCCCCTCTGCCTCCATTATGATCACAGGCTCGCACAACCCGCCGGAGTACAACGGGCTTAAGATCACGGTCGACAAAGCGCCGTTCTTCAGCGAAGCGATCTATGCACTTGGACGCGAGGTCGAGATGATGGACTTTCCGGGGAAAACGGAGCGCAAGGTCATCGAGATCGATGCACTCGGACGTTACAAAGCCTTTATGATCAACGAGTTCGCCCACCTCAAAGGGATGAAAGAGCGCATCGTCTATGACTGCGGAAACGGCGTCGCCGGCGTTTCGATCGTCGATATCTTTGCGGGGCTCGGTCTAAACGCCAAAGGCCTCTACGTTGACCCGGACGGCACCTTTCCCAACCACCATCCGGACCCTTCCGATGAGCACAACCTCGACGATGTCAAAAAACTGCTCGAAGAGGAGGGAGATATCGCCTTCGCCTACGACGGCGATGCCGACCGGATCGCTGTGCTGACCCATAAAAACAACATCAAGGGTGACCAGATGGCGCTGCTCTATACCTTGAAGATGGACCACCCGACTGTGATCGGCGAGGTGAAATGTTCGCAGGTGATGTACGATGAACTTGAAAGACGCGGTGCAACAGCGATCATGTACAAGACGGGCCACTCCAATCTGAAGGTGAAGATGCAAGAGACCAATGCCGACCTGGCCTGCGAAGTGAGCGGCCATATCTTCTTCAAGCACCGTTACTTCGGGTATGATGATGCGATCTACGCGACCTTCCGAATGCTGGAGCTGATTCGAGATGGGATCGACCTTGATGCGGAGCTTGCCAAACTGCCGCAGGTCTTCTCGACCGAGGAGATCAAGGTACACACGACAGAGAAGGAGAAGTTCCCGTTGATGGAAGCGGTCAAAAAAGCATTGAAGAGACCGCCGTCAGATTTTCCTGCGATCAAAGATATCATCGAAGTCGACGGTGTCCGCGTGATCTTCGAGAAGGGTTGGGGACTGGTGCGTGCGAGTAACACCACGCCGGTACTGGTGACCCGCTTTGAATCGACGGACCCGGATGAGGCAAAACGCTATGAAACGGCGTTAAATGCTATAATTACGAAAGCAAAAGAGGAGATCACTAAATGAAAACACATTCACTACTAATGCCTTTGGACATGCACCTTCACCTGCGTGACGGCGAGATGCTTCAAAATGTCGCAAAACTCACGTCTTACACCTTTTCAGGTGCGGTGGTCATGCCAAACCTGGTACCGCCTGTGAAGACAAAAGAGCAGGTTATCGCCTACAAAGAGCGTATCATGCTCGCCTGCGGCCTGGAACTGCAGGAAGATGAGTTTGATGAGTTCTTTGACGACGAAGGTATCGGCGGTGGCGATTTTGAGCCTTTTATGACACTCTTTTATGACAATTATGACGAAGATTTCCTCGATGATGTACGCGATGAGATCTTTGGGATCAAACTCTATCCGGCAGGGATCACGACCAACTCTGAAGGGGGTGTCACGGCCTTTGACATAGAGCAGATGCGCCCGACACTCGAAGCGATGGCCAGAATGGATATCCCGCTGCTGATACACGGTGAGACCGACGGCTTCGTCATGGACAGAGAAGCGGAGTTTATGAGTATTTATGAACTGCTTGCGATGAACTTTCCCGATCTGAAGATCGTCATGGAACACATCACGACGAAAGCGGCCGTTGAGATGTTGGACAAATACCCCAACCTCTATGCGACGATCACGATCCATCACCTCCTGATCACACTCGATGATGTCGCCGGCGGTATGATGCAGCCGCATCTCTTCTGCAAACCGATTGCCAAACGCCCTGAAGACCGAGAAGCCCTTTTACAGGTAGCACTTGATGCGCACCCGAAAGTGATGTTCGGTTCAGACTCTGCGCCGCATCCGCAACATGCCAAAGAGGCGTGCGGTTGTGCTGCGGGTGTCTTCACGGCACCGATAGCACTCCAGCTGCTTTGTGAGCTTTTTGACAAGCACGGCAAACTCGACAACCTGCAAAGCTTTGTGTCGGACAACGCCCAGAGCATATACGGGATCTGCCCGGAGTTCAAAGAGGTCGTTCTTGAGGAGAAACCTTTTACCGTCCCCGCCAAATATGGCGAAGTGGTGCCGATGTATGCCGGTAAGACTATTGGCTGGAGCATTGAAGACGTACTCTAGAGAGGATCAGCGCGCGACGCTATTTACCAGCAGCGGTCATCCGCGGTCATATCGAATCGGCAAGGAGGTCGTTTGTGTCTAATATCCTACTGCTCGAAGATGATCTGCTCTTAGGTGAGACCCTTGAGGACCTGCTCGATGAAGAGGGGTATGCACTGACCTGGTGCAAGAACGGGCAAGAAGCGCTGGACGCCTCTTTCAATACGAATTTTGATCTCTATCTTTTCGACATCAATGTCCCACTGATCAACGGGCTGACACTGCTGGATGAACTGCGCAGTGCCGATGATATGACACCTGCCATCTACCTCACCTCCCATCAGGAAAAGTCTGTCATGCAGGAGGGGTTTGAAAACGGGGCGGATGACTATATAAAAAAGCCCTTTGACAGCGATGAACTTCTGTTGCGTATCCGGGCGCTGCTCAGACGGACGCAGTCGCGGACAAAGGCGTGCATCGGATCGCTCTGTATCGATCCCGACCGATTCGTTATCTATGAGAACAACGAGGAGTTGAACCTCTCGAAAAAAGAGTATACGCTGCTCTCCCTTTTAATGGAGAGCGGGGGAAAGACGGTCTCCAAAGAGATGATCATCGATGCTCTCTGGCCGCATAATGCCAGTGTCAGTGACGGCTCGATCCGTGTCCTGATCAATCGTCTAAAGCAGGAACTTTCATCGGCAGAGATCCAAAATGTCCGTGGCATAGGGTACCGTCTTGTTCCGTAACGTTCAGATCACGATCTTTCTCTTTTTTGTTATAACGACAACCCTGATCATCACGCTTTTTTACGCTCTGCAGGAGACTGTAGCCCTGCCTTACCTGATTGCTATCACCCTCTCTCTGGTGCTCCTTGCGGGGGTGGCGATCGCAAAGTTGTCGATCGAGCCGCTGCGCGAGCACTTTAATCAGTTGGAACATTTCTCCAAGGAGATACTGCATGAGCTGAACCTGCCGATCAACACGATCATGACCAACAGCGCTATGTTGAAAAAGAAGATAGAGGACGAACGTGCGCTTAAGCGGTTTTCGCGTATTGAGGCTGCCTGCGGGATGCTTCAGGAACGCTACAAAGAACTGGATTATCTGATCAAAAAGCAGATGCAGCATGAACAGATCGAAGTGTTTGATGTACGCGAGTTGATCATAGAACGTTTGAAGTTACTCAAACCGCTCTACAGTCATGCCTCCTTCACAGAGGATTTAGAAACGATTAGTGTAAATATCGATAGAATAGGCTTAGCAAAAGTGATCGACAACATTATAGACAACAGTGTAAAGTATTCGCCGCACAATGCGGAGATCATAATCATGATCCGTGATAATAAACTTACGATCAGCGACAAGGGTCAGGGGATGGATGAGGTCGAGGTCTTTCAGATCTTTGACCGCTACTATCAGAGCGATGAGGATGCGCTCGGTTTCGGTATCGGACTAGGTCTGGTCAAAAATTATTGTGACCGATACAAGATAAAACTGCATGTGGACTCTAAAAAGGGTGAAGGCACCACAATGCAGCTAGATTTTTCAGGAGTGGTGTAGATGGATTCAATGGCGTGGTTGGAGTTGGCAGAAGAGGCACTTGATTATGGTGTCATGGGGACACTGTTGGTGATGAGTGTGGTCGCATTATGGCTCTTTATCGAGCGGATGATGTTTTACAAGAGCATCAGGCTTGAAGAGTATGATAACAAAGAGCTGCTGGAGATCGATCTGACCGACAACCTCTCTGCCCTTTCAACGATCGGCGCGAATGCTCCCTATGTCGGACTGATCGGAACGATCCTGGGGATCATGATCACCTTTTACAGCCTAGGTGAGGTCGGTTCGGTTGATACCAAAAAAGTGATGACCGGACTTGCGCTTGCACTGAAAGCAACCGCGTTCGGTATTATTGTCGCGATACCGGCGATCATCTTCTACTCTACGGCAATGCGTAAAGTAGAGCGTCTGAGCGCTGTGTGGGATGCAAAGTTCTCAAAGAAAGAGACGGATGCGGAATGAAGCAGCGTAAAAAGTTCGATCAGATCAATGTTATTCCGCTGATCGACATTTTGCTGGTACTGCTGGTCATGGTCATCACGACGGCTACCTTTATCAAGCAGGGTATTTTGCCGATCGAACTTCCCGATGCCAAAGCGTCCGACAAAAAAGAGGACCAAAAAGAGTTTGATATCTACATCACCAAAGAGGGCAAGTATCATCTCGACAAAAAAGAGATCTCTGTCGAGGAACTCGAAGCCCGACTCAGCGAGATCTCAAAAGAGCAGACGGTCGTCCTGCGCTCTGACAAAGAGGCGAACTTTCAGCACTTTGTCACTGTAATGGATATATTGAAAAAGCTGGAACATAAACAGCTCTATATCGTTACGAAAGAGTAACAATGTTACGGGGGCTCTTTAATCCGGCAATAGAGATGCTGAAAAGAGTCCCTCCGAATACCAAAAACCCGCTCCTTCTTTCGGGCGCTGTCCTTCTCATCTTCGGTTTTAGTTTTCACACCCTGCATTACGGCCTTTCAGGTACGGTCTATCTTGACCTTCTTCTCTTCTTTTTACTGCTATGGGTCTACTTTTACACCGCCAATATGTACGGCATAAAAGAGAGTATCGTCAAACTCAAAGAGACGCTGGATAAGGTGTCGCACGGTGCATACGGTACGCGTATAGGTGACCTTCGGGCAAGCGAGTTTGATCTGCTCATCCAGGATGGTAACCAGACACTGCGCTCGCTGGAGAAGAACAGTACCTTTTTAAAGGAGTACAAGCGGGTGGTCGATGCCAGTTCACCGCTTGTCAAAACGGATATTGACGGCAACATCACCTATGTCAATAAAGCGTATGAGGCACTCAGCGGCTACAGCATGGAAGAGCTGATCGGTCAGTCACACGCGCTTGTCCGTTCGGAGAACACCAGCGACGAATACCTGGAACAGTTCTGGAGAACGATCTTGAACAAAGAGGTCTTTAAAGGGGAGTTTCAAAACATCGACAGCAGCGGTAAGCGTTTTGTTGTCGAAGCAACGGTGGTACCGATCCTTGATGAGAAAGGTGATATCCATGAGTTTATCTCCATCATGTTTGACATCACGGCCAGAAAAGAGCAGGAGCAAAAACTTGAACGCCAGTTGTATATCGACTCCATGACCGGACTGCCGAACAGAACGGCACTGCATGAGGCGATCGAGCAGCATGACAGCCAGAAACTGATGTTGATCAATATCGATGATTTCAACACCGTAAACACGATATACGGTGAAAATATCGGAAATTTGCTGATTGTCGAGTTCTCAAAGGAACTTCAGAAGATGCTCGCCAATGAGAACATGACGCTCTTTCGTCACAGCGGCGATGAGTTCGCCGTTCTGGCAAACGAAAAGGTGCCCGTAGAATTTTTCAGAGAAGATACAATCCTGATGGCACACCAGCTCAACCCTATTGATCTGCAATGCGGGGTGCATGCCATTACCGTACGTGCGCGCATCGGTGCGGCACAGAGCTCCAAGAGCGGAAACCCGCGCTCTTTGGTCTCGATGGCGTCACTGGCGCTGCGTGAAGCCAAAAAGTCAAAGCAGGCCTATTCGTTTTACTCGGAAGTCGTCGACAACATCTTGCATCTGGAACAGAACCTCTTGACACTGGAGATGCTGGAATCGGCGTTTAAACTCGAAAACGTTGAGGTCCATTTCCAGGCTATCGCCAACCTGAAGATGCATGAAGTCGAGAAGTTTGAAGCCCTGGTGCGCATTGTTGACGAGGATGGAAAAACACACTATCCCAGTGAGTTTATTTCGATTGCAAAAGGTGCACGGCTCTACAGTAAGCTCTCAAAAGAGGTCTTTAGACAGACCCTGACGGCTGCCCGAAATAACCCTGGATATGAGTTCTCTTTTAATATTGAGATGGCTGATATCCTTGATCCAAGGACCCGCCGGTACATCTTGCATGAGCTGCGCGAGTCAAACTGTGCGGAACGGATGGTCTTTGAGCTGGTGGAGTCTGAGGAGCTTGAAGGCAATGAACAGGTCTATCACTTTTTTACACTTATCAAAGAGGAGGGTGCCAAGATCGCGATTGATGATTTCGGAAGCGGATACTCGAACTACGCCTACCTGATGAAACTGGGTGTCGATATCGTAAAGATCGACGGCTCTCTCGTCGCAGATATTACCTCAAACCACAACAACAAGCGGATTGTGAAGTCCATCATCAACATCATCCATGACCTCGGCATGAAAGTGGTTACGGAGTTCGTCGAGGATAAAGAGACCTATCAGACAGTGTTGCTTCTGGGTGCGGATTATGCCCAGGGGCACTATATCGAAAAAGCGACGGGTATCGATGTCAAAACACTGCTGCATTAACGTGTAGGACGATCAGAAGTGATGCGATTGATTATGGTAATCTTTGCGCTGTTTTTAACGGCAGATGCGGACGACTGGTCACTGACTAAAGAGAAGAATGGTGTCTCCGTCTACGTTCGTGAAATAGCCGGCTCGGATTTTTTGGAGTTTCGGGGCGAGACCGTGGTGGAGGGGAGCGTTTCGAGCTTGGTCGCGCTTTTGTATGACACGCCGAATGCACCTGCGTGGCTGCATGATTGCAGCTTTTCGATGAGTGTGGAGGAGAAGGCGTTCGAGGACAACGTTATTTTTCAGACCTATGACCTTCCATTTCCAGCCGGTGATCGACAGGTCATCCTACAGACAAAACTTGTATGGACCCCGAAAGGTGCACGGTTAGAGACGCAGGAAGCCAATAGTTATTGCGATGGTCGTCTGACAGAGCGATGCAAAAGTGTACGAAAATCCGGCTCTATCACGATGGAGCGTTCCCGCGGTGCCTATACCTTTACACCGCTCAATGAAAAAAGAACGAAGGTCGTCTGGCAGCAGCATGTGGAACCCGGTGGGATGATCCCTGCCTGGTTAGCCAATACCCTGGTCGTTGATCTCCCTTATAATTCCCTGCAGCAGCTGCGATCCCTGGTAAGAGATGAAAAGTATCGCGATATGTCAGAAACGCAATTGAGAGCGATGTGGTTAAAACAGTACCAGCGGTATCATTGAAGGGATAAGATGAAATGGCGAATGACCTATAACAATGTAAACGGAGCAGCGTGTTCTGCACGCGGTATCGCACACCGGGAGACAAGAGAGGAACTTGAGAGTTTGGCCAAAGCGCTTGAAGGCAAGATCGAAAACGTTATAATCGAACGCAATAAAACCTACACGCAAAAGGAGAAGCAGATGGCCATAAAGACCCCTTATATCACGGCTGACGGCATTGTTGAGATCTATATCGATGAGGTCTTCAAAGGTATTGTCCTCATTGAACGTCTGAACCCGCCTCACGGTACGGCGCTTCCGGGTGGTTTTATGGATATCGGTGAGACGATCGAGCAGTGTCTGAAACGGGAGATGTCCGAAGAGATCGGTCTGGATGTCGAGATCGAACGGCTGCTGGGACTCTACTCCGACCCCTCAAGAGACCCGCGCTTTCATACCGTATCGGCCGTCTATGTCTGCAGGGCTGATGCGCTGCCCAAAGCGGGGGACGATGCGAAAAGTACAAAGGTCGTTGCCCTGGAGGATCTTGAACAGGAACACTTTGTGTTTGATCATGGAAATATCATAGAGGATTATCTGGCGACAAAGTCCCAATAAGGTACCAAAAACCGAAAAGTCACTGCTATCGGCTTAGGGCCGGTTACGGGCGTATAAAAACAGTTCGGCCGGAGTAGAGCAGTGTCAAACCGTCGGCCAGGAAAGTGGCCGCAAGCCAGAGACCGACCTGATTGTCGGTCAGACTGTTAAGGTTCGAAAGAATATAGAAAGCAAAAAAGAGATTCAAAAGAGCATGGGCTCCCCAGACAAACGCGGTTGAGTCCCGGCGGGTGAGATAGGCAAAAGCAGCACTGTTCAGGGCACCGATAATAAAGAAAAGACCGATGACAAGAGCTATAGAAGGCAGACTGGAGAGGTCGAAGAGCAAGAAGAGTGCTCCGACAGACAAAAGGGTCAGTGCTTTGGACCAGCTCGCAGGCGTATGGGGATTGATCTTTGCCGTTTGATAGAGCGAAAAGAGGCCTAGAATGCTCAACGCAGTACCCAGTTTAATGTTTATGGCGAGTGGTGAGAAGAGTGTATAGACTGCGATGACAAAACTGGCGATGATAAAAACAGCGCCTAACCATCTGCTTTTAGATTCATAGTCATTGCTCAAACCATCGTTAATAATTTTAATCCACAAGAAATAACCTTATATTATAAAAACTTATATATTGAGATGGAAATATTACGAAAATATAGTTAGAGAGAGATTAAAAAAAAGAAGTAACTTTAGTTGTTCTAATAGATTTTTCCGAAATGGTCGATGCAGGTGAGGTAGAGGCGGGTATCGAACTCCAGTTGGTGGTAGTCGGGTTCCATGTAGGTGCAGAGTTTGTAAAAGGCCTTGTTATGCTCTTTCTCTTTGAAGTGGGCCAGTTCGTGGACAATGATCATCCGTAAAAAGGGTTCGGGGACATTCTTGAACACCGATGCGACGCGAATCTCATTTTTGTTTTTGAGTTTGGAACCCTGAACACGCGAGGCAAAGGTGTGCATGCCGAGTGCGTTGTTGATGACATGGATTTTGCCGTCATAGATCACCTTGTTGATGGGCTGGCTCTTCTTCAGATAGCTGTTTTTGATCGCAAGGGTATAGTCATAGAGGTTTTTGTCCGTTTTGTAGTTATGGCCCGTGGGGTATTTTTGCAGCAGGATATCCGGTAACTTCTCTGTTCGTATCAAAGTGATGACCTGCTCTTTGATCGTCTGATTGTAGTGTTCGAGGTATTTTAGTTGCAAAGGGGTTATAAAAAGAGCCGGATCACTCTTTTGAAGCGTCCAGGTTTTTGTTTAGGATATCTTCTATGTCTTCGACCTTGAGCCCATGTTTAGACAGCAGCTCTTGCATCGTGGCAAAATTACGCTCTTCGATAGAAATCGCGATCTCCAGCAGGTTGCCCAAAAGCCCTTCGCGGCCGATCAGCGCGCCTTCCACGGCAAAGTCAAGATCAAAGGCCTTGAGAGTTTTTTCGATCTCGACATCAAAGATATTGTCCATAAGCGACAGCAGTGCGACCTGACGTGCCTGCTCCTTCAGTTTGTCGCTCGGCTCCGTTTCTATTTTGGATAATATACCCAGCATGGTGTCAATGCGGTTTTGTATCAAAATGGAGTATTGGCTTTTTGTACTGTTAATATTTTTACTTGAGCGTGAGTAGATGATCATCATCAGCCACTGCTTGAGCTTGTCCGTACCGACCCGGGTTATGATCTCTTTGATGGTAGGCGAACCGCTCAGGTCGAAATTCGGGATTGATTTGATAAATTGCAGCAGTTGAAGGGTGAGCTCATTATGGAGTTCGAACTCTTTGGCAATATCATCTATCTGGTAGTCGGATTGAAGCATATTGAAGATGCGGATCACACCGAGGTGTTTAGGGTCAAGACGGTTCTGTTCCATCGTGTGGATTTCAGCGATAAAGTAGCCCTGGAAATATTGGAAACCCAACTCTTTATAGGCATCGAAGACCTCTTGAAACTCGATCTTCTGGGCAATAAGGATCTTGCCATCGAAGAGATTGATGTTCTCTTGAAGTGTCTCTATATCTGTCTGAACGGTGTCAAACTTGACATAACTGATATAGGGCAGAACAGGACGGAAGTTACTGAGATAGTTTTCGTCGAAACGGGTGTTGTCAAGGGCAAAGGCATAACCGTTCTTATAGAGCTGTTCGAGGTTGGCGATCTCTTTTTTCCCCATGTGGATGTCCGCTGCAAGCTCGAAGACAAAGTGGTCTTTATGTAGGTTGTAGATGATATCGGTGAGGAGCAGGTCACCGCTGATGTTGATAAAGGCTTTGGCATCACCGATGCTCTTGTCAACACCGACCTGGTTGAGTATGTTTACGAGGACAGACGATGTCGCGAATCTCGGGTCCGTAAAGTTTCCATTACCTTGCCCATCCCGGTAGAAAAACTCATAACCGATGGTGTTGTTATTGAGGTCAACGATAGGCTGTCTGGCCATTTTTAGTTTTTCAAACATCATTACCCTTTTATTATAATTGTCAATATTACACGACGTTTTCTAAGAAAGAACATAAACTATTCGCTAATTGAGCGCATTATCCTTCTGGCTTTATGGCTAAGATGTTATGATTTCTTAAAATTTTACGCAGCGCGATCTGAATTCGGGATTTGCGAAGTCACAATGGATAATCTATGAGTCAAGTCAAAACCATCTTTCTGGACGATTACACCCCTCCAAGCCACCACATAACACACACCGATCTTACGTTTGAGATCTTTGATGACCATACCCTGGTTATCAACCGGATGCAGATGAAGCGTATTGACAGTACTACAGACAAGCTCTACCTTCATGGCGAAGGGCTGAAACTGCTCTGTGTCAAGGTAGATGACGTCAAGGTCGAGGGGCAGTTCGAATGTGATAAGAAGGGGATGACGCTTACATGCGACAAGGATGCGTTTGTCCTGCAGGTCGTGACCAAGATCTACCCGGATGAGAATACGGCCCTGGAGGGGCTGTACCGCTCCGGCGAGATACTCTGTACGCAGAACGAGCCTGAAGGTTTCCGACACATCACCTACTTCATCGATCGCCCGGACAATATGTCGACGTTTACGACAACGATCATCGCTTCATCGTCACGTTACCCCATCCTGCTGAGCAACGGCAACCTTCTCGAACAGGAGGTCTATGAAGAGGGGCGCCACATGGCAAAGTGGGAAGACCCTTTTGCTAAGCCCTCTTATTTGTTTGCCCTTGTAGCAGGCGACCTGGGTGCCGTCAATGACAGTTTCACAACGATGAGCGGACGTGAGATCGAACTCAATATCTACGTCGACAGGGACAACGAGCCAAAGTGCGGCCATGCAATGCGTTCACTCAAAAACTCGATGAAATGGGACGAAGAGGTCTATGGACGTGAGTACGACCTAGATATCTATAACATCGTCGCCGTGGACAGTTTCAACATGGGTGCGATGGAGAACAAAGGGCTGAACATCTTCAATTCGCACTATGTCCTTGCCGATGAAGACAGTGCGACCGACCAGAACTTTATGGGTATCGAGAGCGTGATCGCACACGAATATTTCCACAACTGGACCGGAAACCGTATCACCTGCCGCGACTGGTTCCAACTGACGCTTAAGGAGGGGCTGACAGTCTTCAGAGACCAGAGCTTCAGTGCGGATATGAATGATGCAGTCGTCCAGCGTATCAGTGATGTCAAAGCCTTGCGAGAGCGCCAGTTTGTTGAAGATGCCGGCCCGACGGCCCACCCGATCAAGCCCGAAAGTTATATCGAGATCAACAATTTCTATACCGCGACCGTCTACGAGAAAGGGGCGGAAGTGATCCGAATGATCCATACGCTTCTGGGCGAAGAGAAGTTCCGCGCGGGAATGGACCTCTATTTTGAGACCTTTGATGCCCAGGCGGTTCGAACAGAGGACTTTCTATGGGCCATGCATCAGCAGGGCGGTTTTGACCTGGAACGTTTCTCACGCTGGTATGCACAAGAGCGCACACCGACCTTGAAAGTGCACGAAGAGTACGATGAAGAGCGACAGACCTATCGGCTGGAGCTCAAACAGATCGTTCCCGACAATGTCAAAGGCGAACCGCAGCTTCCGTATTACTTTCCGCTGGGGTTCTCACTGCTTAACGGCCAGGGAGAGAAACTCTCCTATGCTCTGGACAGAGAGGACCAGCCTCTGTTGGAGCGTGATATCCTGATCGTTCAAGAGGCTGAAGAGCACTTTCATTTTCAGGATCTGAAAGAGCGACCGATCTTGTCTATCAACAATCACTTCAGCGCGCCATTCAAGGTTGACCACCCCGAAGCCGACTTTGAATTCTTGATGCGATACGGCAGTGACGGTTTCAACCGTTATGAAGCGACACAGAAAGCCGCCATTAAAGCGCTGCACTTCTTTATCGAGAGCGGTGAGATAGACACCGCTTATATCGAAAGTTTCGGCACTATCTTATCCGATGAGAATCTGGGTCTTGAGTCAAAGGCCTTTATGCTTGAACTGCCGACACTCTCGGTCTTGATGCAGGAACAGGAACAGATCGATGTTGTTCCGCTCTCCAATGCGCTCTCCGCGGTCAAAAAAGCACTTGCCACGCGTTATAAAGAGCCTATGCTGGCACTCTATGCAAAGTATCACAAACCTGACAACAGCGGACTTGATGCACAGAGCATGGGCGAAAGGGCGATCAAAAACGCCGTCTTGAACTATCTGATAAGCCTTGAAGACGATGCGATCAACAGACTCTGTTTGAAACAGTATGATGAGAGTGTGACCATGACAGACCGTATCGTGGCGCTTGATCTTCTGGAAAATTTTGTACCTGACCTTGCACAGGATCGTTTGCAGCACTTCTATGAACGCTATAAAGAGGATACCCTGGTCATGAACAAGTACCTCTCTGTCTTGTCCGCTTCGGAGCGTGAAGGGACGATTGATCGCGTACAGGCGCTTCAAAACGATCCTGTCTATGATGTCAAAGTCCCCAACCTTGTCCGCGCACTCTTAGGTGTCTTCGCACGCAATGCCGTCGCTTTTCATGCCCCTACGGGACACGGTTATGCTTTCTTGGCGGAAAAGGTTATCGAACTCGATGCGATCAACCCTCAGATCGCTTCGGGATTGACGACGGCATTCAGAAGTTACAGTCGTCTCAATCCGGAAAACAAAGAGCTGATGAAAGAGGCTCTGGAGATGATCCTCAATGAGAAAGAGATCTCGGCTAACGTTTATGAGATCGTCCAAAAAATCCTCGACTAAACACCTCTTCCGACGCTGTGTGAACCCACTGCACTCACAGTGCAGAAGGTAAACGACCGTATAATCTGCTTCCAACGATAACACTGACAGACCATACTATCCCACCAACATGCTGCGCAATGGGCAATATGGGTAGAAACTCTATAGGTTCATCAAAATAAGATATATTATTAGGTGAATATACGACTTGTGATAAGAATGTGATTGTTTTGCGATAAAGTTTTATTGTCGTAAAAGTAACTGTTTCTGAAATCAAAGGAGAAAATATGGCTAGGATCGTTGTTATGGGTGGTGGTGTCTCAGGACATACTGCCGCAACATTTGCCGCAAAGTGGCTGGGCAATGGGCATGAGGTGGTTGTTGTGACACCGAATGCAAAATGGAACTGGATCCCCTCTAACATCTGGGTCGGTGTCGGCGAGATGTCAAAAGAAGAGGTGACCTTTGACCTTGCGCCTGTCTACAAAAAGGCGGGTATTACCTACAAGCAGGCGAAGGCTGTCTCTTTGAACCCGGAAGGCAGTGAGAGCGAAGCAAGCCCTTTTGTCACGATCGAATATACCGGTCAGGGCAGAGAGGGTGAGATGGAAGATGTCACGTATGACTATGTCATCAATGCAACGGGTCCAAAACTTAATTTCGGTGCAACACCGGGTCTGGGTGAGGGTTCTGAGCTGGGTGAACATACGGTCTCTGTCTGTACGGCTGATCATGCGGTTCATGCGAACGAAAAGCTTCAGGAATCTATTGAGAAGATGAAGAACGGTGAACGCCAGACATTCCTGATCGGTACCGGTCACGGTATGTGTACCTGTCAGGGTGCCGCCTTTGAGTATATCTTCAATGTTGAGCATGAACTTAAAAAAGCCGGCGTCCGTCATATGGCCGATATGCAGTGGATCTCTAATGAGTCATTCCTCGGCGACTTCGGTATGGGCGGTCTGCACATGAAGGTGGGCGGGTATGTCGTCAGTTCAAAGATCTTCTCCGAGTCGCTTTATGCGGAGCGCGGTGTCGACTGGACAGTCGGTGCACACGTCTCCAAAGTTGAAGCGGGCAGAGTCGAGTATGAACTGCTTGACGGTTCAACAGGCGAAAAGAGATTTGACTTTGCGATGCTGATCCCGCCGTTTGCAGGTGTCGGTCTTAAAGCGTATGCAAAAGACGGTACAGACATCACCGACACCGTGTTCGCGCCGAACGGCTTTATGAAGGTCGATGCAAATTACGCTGCCGGTGGGTATGAGAACTGGAAAGCGTCTGACTGGCCGCGCACCTATCAGAACCCGACATACAACAACATGTTTGCCTGCGGTATTGCTTTTGCACCGCCGCACATCATCTCCAAGCCGATGAGCTCACCAAACGGCACGCCGATCAACCCGACACCGCCGCGTACAGGTATGCCTTCGGGTATTATCGGTAAAGCGGTCGCACACTCCGTTTGTGACCTTATTACACAAGGAGATGGCGCGCATCTTCACGAAGCATCCATGGCAGAGATGGGTGCCGCCTGTGTCGCTTCGGCAGGAAAAGGTCTTTTGACCGGTACGGCGGCAGCGATGACGGTCTACCCGGTTGTTCCTGACTTTGACAAATACCCTGGTACAGGCCGTGATACGGATTATACCTTCGGTGAGATCGGTCTTGCAGGCCACTGGATCAAACATATTCTTCACCACATGTTTATCTACAAAGCCAAACTCAAACCAGGCTGGACACTTATCCCTGAATAGGGGTGGCGTCTATAACAGTCAGAAAAAATTTAAAAAGAGAAGGATAGAACATGGCAAAAGAAGAAGAAGTCAACTTTGCTCGTAATGATCAATCAAACACCACTATGATCCCAGGCAGGTTTGCCCGCGCGATGCGCACAAATCTTATCTGGCAGTTTTTCCGCTTTGTGGTCATCAACCTTAAGATGCTGGTCGTCGTCAGCAAAAGTCACTAAGGCACATTCAGGGCTCTGCCCTGGGTCTTTGTTTAAGCCAATCGCTTTGGTTTAGACAAATACCTGCACGGTCTCTCTCGCAAAGGTTTTATAGATGGTCTTGGAACTGTTGAAGTATCCGGATGAGCGTATCCGGCTTATTTCGGGTAATGTCCGATATTTTGATGAATCGCTTCAAAATATCATTACCGATATGGTCGATACGATGAAGGCGAATGGGCTTGACGCGCTGAGTGCGATACAGATCGGAATCCAGTACGCTGTCGTCGTGATCAAACACGGCGATGCGTACAAGCCCTATATCAACCTCCGTATCATTGGCAAGTCCGGCGAGATTACCGAAACAGAGCGGACACCCTACTATGAGAAGATAAGCGTGGATGTCCCGCGTTATGACAAGATCAAGATCTTTTATGAAAACGAGAAGGGCGAAGCACAGTATGCCGACCTTGAAGGTGGTCTCTCCCGCGTTATCCAGCACCAGTTGGACTACAACTACGGCAGTACCTTCGTCGACAGGGTTGACAAAGAGACCCGGCAGCGCATCGGCGATCACCTTCCAGAAGGGCTGGTCACCAGCAGCAACAGCAGCTGTCCGACCATCTTCTACAGAGACTATATAAAGCGGGGCTATAAGTATGTGATGCTGGCCGTATGGTTTAGCTTTATAGTGCCGTTCTTCACCGATGACGCCGCTCTGCTTGAAAAGCTGTTCCTATTCGACAAAATAGCACTCGGCAGCGTGCCGTTTTTGGTGCTTGCCTACGCGACCTATGCCTATTATGAGTCGGCGAAGTATAAGCAGTGCACCAGTTGTCAGACCGGCAACATCATCGGCACGGCCGGATTTGCTCTGTTGCAGTGGCTCATACTGAACGTTGTGACCTTTTTCTGGATCAGTATCTGAAAACGATCTTTTTTCTGAAACCTCTCTAAATCTTCCGACTTAGATTTCATATCGCATATTCTCCCATCGAAGCTTCAGTATGATGATGGTATTGATTTCAGGAGATATGATGAAAAATGTACTGTTGGCACTAATCACGGCGATGCTCTTTTTAGGCTGTGCAAACGAAGATAGTATCGCGGTCAAATCGAAGAGTGTTGTCGGAGCATCGCTTGAGGGTCTTGTTCTCAGCGACCAGCATGGTGTATCACACTCTCTTGCATCCGATACGAAAAGAGTTGTGTTCGCCTTTTCAAAAGATATGGGCCATCTGAGCAACGACTTTTTTAACAAACAGGCACCGAATTTTCTGGCGGAACACGATGCGGTGTTTATTGCAGATGTCAGCGGAGCGCCTTCGTTGATCAGAAGTATGTTTATCATGCCGGGGCTTCGGGATTTCAAACATACCGTACTGGTGATCGACGATGAGAGGACGGCCGCAAGCTATCGCATCGATACCAACAGTAAACAGCTGCTGATTCTGGATGTCGACAATTACATCATCAAAGATATCCATTTTGCGGCCACACAAGAGGAATTGCTGACCGCCTTGTAGACCATGACGGCCGATGTAGAGCGGCGCCGTTCTTTCTCTCTTTTGACCGTTTTCAGAGCATTAGTTTACTGAGCTAACCCCTTTTAAAGTTGAACTGTCCCATTATTAGAAAATTGTTAATAAAGGCTGCATAACAGTATGGAATATCTCACTCTTTTTTTCACGGCACTCATCGAGCTCTCAAATGCGATGTCACCTTATATACTCTTCGGTCTTCTCTTTGCCGGGATTTTACATGAAGTGGTTCCCGAGACTCTGGTGACCAAACATCTGGGAAAGGAGAGTGTCGGCTCCGTTGTCAAATCGACCCTATTCGGTATTCCTCTACCGGTCTGTTCTTGCGGGGTGATCCCTCTGGCGACCAGTATCAAAAAGAGCGGGGCAAGCAAGGGGGCGACGCTCTCCTTTTTGATCTCAACGCCGATCACCGGTGTGGATTCGATCCTGGCGACGTACGGAATGTTCGGCTGGGTCTTTACCCTCTACCGTGCTTTGACCTCGATGGTGATCGCGATGGCAGCAGGAATAATGACCAATATCCTGGACAAAGAGGAAGAACAGCCTAAACCGCTCTTTACGGCTGCACCGACAGGCGGGTTTTCGATGAATGCACCGCTGAATGCAGCACAGAAAGAGGAAAAAAGCTGTTGTTCAAGCGGTTCTTGCAGCGAAGAGAGTAAAAAGTTCTCACTGAAAAGGGCAGCCCGTTACGCCTTTATTACGCTGCTCGGCGACATCGCCAAACCGCTTTTCTGGGGCCTGGTCATCGGGGCGCTTATCACGGTTGCGATACCGCAAGACCTGAGCGATATTCTGATCGAGTATTCGTGGCTCTCCTACATCATTGTCATCGCTATCGCTGTACCGATGTATGTCTGTGCCACCGCGTCGCTGCCGATCGCCGCCGGACTGATGCTCTCCGGGGTGAGTGCCGGTGCCGCCTTCGTCTTTTTGAGTGCCGGTCCGGCGACCAATACGGTGACGATCGGCGTGGTCAAAAAGATGCTCGGTACCCGTTCGCTCTATATCTATTTGGGTACGATTGTTGCAGGTAGCATCCTTTTCGGCCTGGGTCTGGACTACATCTTTGATATCAGTTCGATAGACCCGAAATCCCTAGTCCACATTGATGAGGAAGCGGGTCTGATCGCTATAGGAAGTTCTGTTGTATTGTGGGGGTTCGTCGCTTATTTTATCGCGGAACCCTATGGCAAAAGGGTGCTTTTAAGCAGTAGATGACTGCAGGTTCCAGTTTCCCTTTTTCCTATCAGGGTCTGAGCAGCTGTTTATAACGTGCTCTGCTCTCTATCATGATGAGTACATTGAAGAGCAGCAGCACGGAGGCTCCGGCCATGGCGGAAGGATCCAGAAAAAGGTGGGCCAAGAAGGCGTTTAGCATGACCGGCATCAATATCACTGCCATCAGGGCAACATATTTATTGAGCAAAAATGCGATTCCGGCGAGGATCTCAACGATCGCGACAAGCTCCATCAGATAGCCGCTGTGTGACAAGGCGGCCAAAAAAGCACTCATGCCGAATGTATGGTGCTGCAGTTCGATAAACCCAAAAAATTTATTGGTGCCGAAAACGATCAGCATGATACCTGCCATAATATGGACAGCCATCAAAATTTTCTTTTCCATAATATCCCCTTTGCAAAAAAGTATAACATTTTTTTATAATACCAAATTAAACAATTAAAACTCTTTAGAACATGAAACATTTTAGTTACATGACGGCTGTAGTCATGAAGCGAACAGAAAACTCTATAGAACAAAGGAATATAATGATTGCAGAGCAGATCTAGAATCGACGGGTTGCTGATCGGTTAATGGAGAAGTTATATTATAAGGAGTCAGATATGGCCAAAGTACTAAAGAAAAAAGCAGTCAAAGCAGTCGCTAAAAAAGCAGCCAAAAAAGCAGCACCGAAAGGGAGTGCAAAAGAGGTCATTAAAAAAGTGAAGAAAGCGGTTATAAAGAAGGAGGCTGAAACTGAAAAAGCAATTTCTAAAATTGTAAAAAAAGTCGTTAAAAAAGTAAAAGAAGTAGAAAAAAAGATAGCTAAGAAAAAGGCTGCTAAGGCTTCGGCAAAAAAAGCAGCCAAAGCTCCGGCAAAAAAAGTCGTTAAAAAAGCAGCGCCTAAAAAGACAAGGACAAAGAAAGTCACCGCGAAAAAGAAATAACGAGCGGCACTGTTACGCCGGCTGTCAATGGCAGAGCAGTGCCTTCAAAGCCGTTGTGCTATGGTGACACCTGCATACAACCACTCTCTCTGACACACAAGACAACTATCCCGCCGCGCTACGTTCCATCACCGTTTTGTAACCCAAACTTAATATTTGAGTAATGGTTTTGAAACAAATACGCATTAGAATTTGGCAAAAGGATGATGATGAAACGTAAAAATATTCTCTTATTTGGGATGGGTGCAACGGCACTTGTAGCATTTAGCGGCTGTTATGACAAACAAAACGAGTTACATGAATCGATGGTGACATGTCCTGACAAGACACAGCTTATCAGTGATGACTTTGAGGGAAAACCGGTCTGCCAACTGCGCGGTACGTACAGTGATGATATTCATCTGACGAGTGACAAGTTTTGGGCGCTGAAGGGCGAAGTGCACATCGGTGTTGATGGTAAAGATAGTGCGGATCTTGTTATCGATCCGGGCACAACGGTCTTCGGTAAAACGGGAGCAGACTTCCTGATTGTCACACGCGGCTCAAAGATAGTGGCAGAAGGGACGTCATCGCAGCCGATCATCTTTACGTCGATGAAAGATGCAGCAGGCCTTCTCTCGGTACCGGGTGATTGGGGCGGGATTGCTATCGCCGGATATGCACCGACCAATGCCGGTAACGAGGAGCGTTTCGAGTTTTCGAACACGGACGTGAGTTTTGGCGGTGAGAACGAAGATGACAACTCCGGTATTCTGAAGTATGTCCAGATCCGTTATGCCGGCAATGAGGTACGGCCGGGCGAAGAACTCAACGGTCTGAGCCTCGGCGGTGTCGGAAGAAGAACGGTCATCGATTATCTTGAGGTCTACAACGGTAAAGATGACGGTATCGAATCCTGGGGCGGTAATGTCAACATGAAACACCTCGTGTTGATCGGAAACGGCGATGACAATCTCGATTTTGATCACGGTTACCGGGGGAATGTCCAGTATGTCTATATTGAACAGACTAAGATGGAATCTATCCATGCCAGAGGGATAGAGACGGACAACAACAAAGAGTCCTACAGCGCACAGCCGCGTACAGAGGCGAACATCGCCAACCTTGAGTTTGTCGGGACAGAGAAGACCTCCGAGGCAATCTACTCACGCCGCGGTTCGGGCCTGAAACTCTCCAATGCCCTGATACGCAATGTCGGGGGTACGGGTATTGCCGTCAAGAGTGCAGGCGACGAACGCTTTTCAACACACCGTTTCAACGGGGTAAAGCTTGAACGGTGTGTGCAGGGCGATGTTGAAGATATTGCAAGCCGCAATAAAGATATTCAGACCTTTAACGCGCAATATGCCTCTTCGATCATAACCGAGGGTGAAGTCGTTGTTGAACTTGACAGCGATCGTTTTGAACACGGTGATTTTGTCGGTGCCTACCGCAAAGGATATGACTGGCGTCAAGGGTGGAGCCTGCTGAACTAGGACCCGCTTTAAAACATCCAAAAGTAATATGCTATACTCTCGCATTCTACGTTTTGGAGTCCTCTATGCTAGCTGAAAAGGTGCCTCATCTAGTCCGTGCCCTGCCAACACTTATAGCGGCCAAAGAGCATATTTTATCGGAATGGATGGCCTTTGATGAACCGCTTCAGGTACTTGAGGGACACGACATCAAAGCGGATTATTTTATCGACCATTTTGCCGGTGGTGTGTTTGACTACTTTATGGATGTTATCAAGGGTGTCAAAGAGATCGGCGACTGCCCGGTTATGGCCAAACTCCTGGAGTACCTTAAAGACCGCGACATATCGGCGGATGAACTGTTTGTTATCTGCAGCCACTTTCGAAAAGCGGTACTCGACTTCTCCTATGACTCCGCACTCAACAGCAAAGCGATGTTCGATGAGGTCTCCTATGTATTCGATCTCAACTTTTCGGGTGTGCTGAAGCACTATACCGGTACCATCTACCAAAAAGAGCTTGAGATCGAACGTAATGTCAAGCTTTTGAGCGAGTACAAGAAAGCGATCGATGCCAGTGCGATCGTCTCCAAGATGGACCCTGAAGGCAAGATCACCTTTGTCAATGACAACTTCTGTGATGTCAGCGGCTACAGCCGCAAAGAGCTCATAGGAAAACCGCACGACACGATCTTGGCGACCGACGAAGAACAGCCTTTTTCAAAAGATTTTCTGGAGACGATCACGCCAAAAAGCACTTACAACAAGACACTGCGGAAACAGAAAAAAGATGGCAGTTTCTTTTACGTCGACAGTACGATCGTTCCTATCGTCAATACCGAGGGGGACATTGTAGAGTATATAGTGATCGGCTATGAGGTGACGACACTGATCAAAGCAAGGCAGGAAGCGGTAGAGGCAGGGATCGCCAAAGAGTACTTTCTCTCCAATATGTCACATGAGATCCGAACGCCGCTGAACGCGATCCTCGGCTTTGTCGATATTCTGCAAGATGAAGTCGATAATATTACGCACAAAAAGTATCTTGAGATCGTGCTTAACAGCGGTGAGAACCTGCTGACGATCATTAATGATATCCTGGATTTCTCCAAGCTTCGCAGCGGTGAATTTACGATCGAAAAAAGCCGTTTTAATCTTCATGAGGAGCTGACGCACACGCTGGAGCTTTTTGTCGCCAGTGCCAATGAAAAAGAGATCACAATGCTGGCCTACATTGATCCGTTGATTCCCTACGAGCTAGAGGCAGACCCGCTGCGTATCAAACAGATTATTGCCAATTTTATCAGCAATGCTATCAAATTTACGCCATCGGGAGGGGTTGTCGAGCTTGAAGCTTTTTGCGACAAGGGGACGCTTCGTGTCAGCATAAAAGATACGGGTATAGGCCTTAAAGAAGAGGACCAAAAACGTATTTTCAACGCCTTTACACAGGCTAAAAATACGCAGACTTTTTCAGAGGGAAGCGGTCTGGGACTGGCTATCTGTAAAAAGCTGGCGGAGCATATGGGCGGGAATGTCTATGTTGAGTCCGTACTGAACGAAGGGAGTGTCTTTACCCTTGAGATCCCGGTGGTTTCGCATAATACGAAGACCTTTGAGATGTTCAATGTAGAACCGTTCAAGAAACTGACAATGGCCCTACTGTGTCAAAATGGTACAGTGTCCAAACCGCTGCTCTCACTACAGCGTTATCTCAACATCTTCAACCTGGATGTGATCATGATAGACGAACTTGAAGCAGACAGGTATGATCTTCTCTTCTTTTCCGACGCCGAGGTCAGTGAGGCACTGCGTTATGATATTGCGGCACAGATGCTCCCTTCTATCGCGATCATGGACTACTTTGACAACCGTTATGAACATGTGAAAAATATTACACCACTCTATTTCCCTATCTACTGCTCAAAGCTATATCACACCTTGCAAAATGCCTTGAATCTCTCTAAGGAGAATGATCTACCGCTCCTTCGAAGCGCGCCTAAACAGCGCTATTTCAAGGGGAATGTCCTTGTCGCGGAAGACAACAGTGCCAACCAGGAACTGATCAAGATCATTCTGGAGCGATTCGGACTTGACTATCAGATAGCCGCTAATGGACAGGAGGCCGTCACGCAGTTCAAGTCCGGTGTGTTCGATCTCATCTTGATGGATGAACAGATGCCTAAAAAAAAGGGTTCTCAGGCAACAGCAGAGATACGCGAATTTGAACAGCAACATGCTCTTGTTCCGGTACCGATCATTGCCTTGACAGCAAACGTGCTCAAAGGTGAAAAAGAGAAGAGCTACCAAAAAGGATTTGACGAGCTCTTAGGCAAGCCGATCAATCTCAAAGAGATGGAAGATGTTCTTAGCCATTTTCTGGAGGAGCGCGAGCGTGATGCAGTCAATGTTCCGACGGCACCCGAAGAGGTAAAGAGTGTCATAGGTGATAACGAAAACATCAGCAGATTGGCGGCGGAGTTGATGCTTGATGAAGAGCAGGTTCTCCACCTTATGGCGGTATACAGCAAAAAAATGGATGAAAGTCTGCAGAAGCTGAAAGAGGCCGTTGCGGCACGTGACTATAAGACCATCGGCCATGTGGCGCACTCTGTCAAAGGTTCCAGCAGCAACTTTAGAATAGAGCGTATCGTCGAGCTGGCCTATGCCATGGAAAAGGCAGCGTATGCCGAAGAGAGTACGGTCGATTTTGAAACGCTCTATGATGATATGGTAAAAGTGTACAACGGCATCATGAACCTCGGATAAGAGACGACGCTTTACGACTCTATATAGTAACCGATCCCCGAAGCGTTTTTGATGACCGGTACCGGTAGCAGTTTGCGCAGGCGCCAGACTAAAGTACGGACATTGTTCTCCGTTGCCCCCTCGTTTTCCCAAACATAGTTGACCGCCTGTTCAAAACTGACGATCACGCCGAGCTGTGCGACCAGAAGACGGATAAAGGTGTTCTCTTTTTTAGTGAGTTTGAGCATCTTCCCTTCGTAAAAGACCTTGTCCAGATCGATGTCCAGGTGGTAACCGTCGCCGAAAGGGATGATCGGTTTGTCAGAGATCTTTTTGGCAAAAAGAAGCTTCTCTAAATGGTCTTTTTCCGATTTGAGGCTGTTGAGGTCTGCATCACGCTTCTTCTCCTCTTCATACTTGTAGAGCGCCATCTGGATCGTTCCGTGAAGCGATTGCGGATCAAAAGGTTTCACAATATAGCCGTAGGGTTCACACTTTTTTGCTGATGCGATGACTTCGTTCTCAAAGTGCGACGTCAGGAAGATAAAAGGGATCGAGTGTTTGTCATGGATATAGTGGGCAAGTTCGATCCCGTCATCGAGCTCTTGCAAAGAGATGTCAAGCAGGATAAGGTCCGGTTCGTATATTTTAATTTTATTACGGGCCTGAATTGCAGTGTCGGCCATAGAGACAATATCATATCCAAGTTTTTCTAGCGACATTTTTAAGTTCAGCGCAGTGACTTCATCATCTTCGACGATCAATATCTTTTGACTCACGATTTGCCTTATATAAGTTTATTTGATGTTAATAAAATCTGTTTTGTACAGTTTTAGCACAAGTTTGATAAAGGTGATATGAAAGGTGATTTGTTGCTATTTATAAAATGAGAGAGTGAGAAGAAAAGGGCACAGATCGTGCACAGAGAAGATGATCGCATGTTAGTGCATCGTATAGCCTATGCCGCGCACGGTCTTGATGTAGTCTTTTGTCTTCTCCGGATCGATCTTCTCTTTTAGGCGGTTGATGGCGACATTGACAGTACGTCCCTGGTACTGCTCGCTCTTGCCCCAGACATGTTTAAGAAGGTAGTCGCGTTTTAAGACCGTGTTCTTGCTTTCAATAAAGATGTGCAGAAGATCAAACTCCAGTTTGGTCAGTTCAACTGGCCGACTTTCGATAAAGACTTCACGGGAACGAAGATCAAGCTCGACATCGCGGAACTTGACTTTATGACTCTGCTGAGAGGCCTGTGTACGGCGCAGCACTGCTTGAATGCGGTAAAAAAGCTCCTGCATGTCGAACGGCTTGGTGATGTAATCGTCCGCGCCGCGCAAAAATCCCTCTTCAATATGGTATCTTGTCGCTTTGGCAGAGAGGTAGATGACCGGTATCTGCATCCCCTGATCGCGGAGCATGGCGATGAACTCACTCCCTTCGATGTCGGGGAGGTTCCTGTCCATGATGATAAGGTCGATGTTCTCTTCGGCGATCGCCTGACGAACATTCTTGGTGCTCAGAAAGCCGAGGGTATCATACCCCTCTTTATTCAAGCGGTGTTCAAGTACTTCGAGAAGATCTTCTTCGTCTTCGACGATCAATATTTGTGCTGGCATCATCCGTCCCTTAGTGTGATGATAGAACTTTATACTCTTCATATAACAAAGCGGTTACAAAGTGCTCTTTATATGTAACCAAACTGTTACATTACAGGTGCGAGCATGTTATGTAACACAGCTCAAGCGATCTGCATTCGTGTTCGTTTAACAGCTTACATTATAGGGGAGTAGTTTGGAGTGTATGTAACCTTTTTGTTTCACTGCGGTAGTTTTGGTGTAATAGAAGACTTTTATAATACGTTCAAATTACTCAAGGAGCCTTCAAAATGGCAATGAATCAAAAAATCGTTTCGACGATCGCATTAAGTGGTCTTACAGCGGCATTACTTTCGTTTACTGGTTGTGGTAGTTCGTCTTCTTCATCTACTGGCGGTACAGCAGCTCGCTGTGACAGCTCGTTCGAAGTTCTACCGTCAATTATTTCAACTAATATGGAGTTGAATGCGAGTATGACGTATGGTATGTTAGGTAAAGTCAAAGTCACTGACGGGGCTGTCTTGACAATCCCAGCTGGAACAACAATCGCAGGATGTACACAATCATCATTCATGGTCATCGATGCAGGTTCACAGATCGATGCGAACGGTACACAAGCTGCACCGATTGTCTTCACATCACAAAAAGACGTATTGGGACAGTCAACGTCAAACGCGGCCGGCGAGTGGGGCGGTCTTGTCCTAGCAGGTAATGCCTATACACACTACGGTGTTGCACTATACGAAGCAGATGAAACAGTAGCGTTCGGTTGTGATGATGTCACTGTTCCATGTCAAAATACCCAGTCATCAGGTAGC
>JBFFUI010000021.1:0-35760 GCA_041571435.1 Sulfurimonadaceae bacterium
CAATAAACATCCTTTCCCCACACCAAACTTTTGAAAAAGCGGCAAGCTGATGTTGTTGCACGGTCCATCGCCTATGCAGGTCGCTATTGATTCCGCCTGGGAGTTCCAGGGGCTCACTTTTCCCAATCCGGCCGTTGGATGCGCGGTTGTCGATGGTGCCGGTAAAATCGTCTCTGTCGGTGTACACGAAAGAGCCGGCGAACCGCATGCCGAGGTGCATGCGCTGCAGATGGCCTATTCTGTTATAAAAGAAGACAGCGCCATATTGGCCCTTACGGATTCGTCTGAAATCCATGACTTTCTGATCGAAAACCATGATAATATCTTCGCATCCTGTACGCTTTATGTTACCTTGGAACCATGCTCACATCACGGTAAAACGCCTTCATGTGCCCAGCTTGTCAAAGCACTGGGCGTTTCGAAAGTGGTGATCGCGCAAAAGGATCCCAATGCAGAAGCTGCCGGCGGAGAAGATATCCTGCAGCAGAGCGGGTGCGAAGTCGAGATTTCTGAAGCGTGTACACAAAGAGCCGCCGATCTTTTAAAACCGTTTATTATGTGGCAGAAGAAACCCTATGTTACATTCAAATGGGCGCAACGTCTTGATGGAAGCATTGACGGCGGTACGATCTCTTCACACATCTCCAGAGTACATGTACATGCGATGCGTGATGTCAGCGATCTTATCGTTATCGGCGGTGAGACCGTCCGTCAAGACCGCCCGACGCTCGATTCACGTTTGGTGGGTGGAAAAGTGTGCGACGTCCTTATCTACTCTCGACAAAAAGAGTTTGACAAAACCATTGCACTGTTCAATGTAGAGGGACGCAAAGTCTATATCGAACCTTCGTTGGAGCGGATCAAGGAGTATAGAAATATCTTGATCGAGGGCGGTCCGGCTATGTTCGAAGCAACGAAAAATATTGTGGACAGCTACCTCTGTTTTGTTGCACCAAAAAGCGGTGGTACAATACGTTTCACAAACAGCAAAGATGATTTTAGGATATTACATTCACAGACAAGCGGCAGTGACTTGATGATGTGGATGGAATTAAATAAACAATAAGAGTAGAGATGGAAAAGCAGACGAAAATTGTAGAGATGTTCAACGACATCGCACCGACATATGACAAAGCCAACCGTGTTATGAGCATGGGTGTCGATCGCAGCTGGCGTAAAAAAGGGTGTGACAAAGCCTTTGGCTTTTACGGCCAGAAAGAGATCGATCTTGTTGTCGACGTAGCATGCGGTACCGGCGATATGATGGACTACTGGCGTCGTCAGGCAGAGAAAAACAGTATCAAGGTACAGAAGCTTCTAGGGGTTGACCCGTCGGAAGGTATGGTGGGTGTCGGCCGTAAGAAGTTCCCCGATTTTGATTTTGTTATCGCGCCTGCGACAGCGATCCCTCTGGAAGATGCCAAAGCTGACATGCTCTCCATCTCATACGGAATCCGCAATGTCGTCGAACGTCAAAAAGGGCTCGAAGAGTTTAACCGTGTGCTTAAACCGGGCGGTATGATCGTTATTCTGGAGTTTATGAAAAACGAGCATCCATCACTGCTAGGCAAGATACGTGATTTTTATATGAACCGCATCCTGCCGAAGGTGGGCGGTTTTATCTCCAAAAACCTGGAAGCCTACGAGTATCTTCCAAACTCTATCGAGGGCTTTTTGACGGTTGCCAACATGGAGAGCGAGCTTGAAGAGGCCGGCTTTGAGGTCATGTACACCGAGAGCTTCTCGATGGATATCTCGACACTGATCATCGCACGCAAGAGATAGCTACTTAGTTATGCAGCAGACCATCACCGTTTCGGCACTCAATGAGCAGATAAAAGGTCTTCTTGAGACGACGTTTGTCCGTGTCTTTGTCGAAGGGGAACTCTCCCGCATCACCCATCACAACAGCGGCCACATCTACTTTACGCTTAAAGATGCCAACTCTGCCATCAGCGGGGTGATGTTCCGCGGTAATGCATCAAAGCTTAAGTTTCGTCTTGAAGAGGGGCTGAAAGTGGTCGTGGAAGGTGCCATTACGCTCTATGCCCCTCGTGGAAGCTACCAGATCAATGCCTTCAATATTGAGCCGGCAGGCCATGGTGCCTTGGCGCTTGCCTTTGAGCAGTTAAAGTCAAAGCTCAGCGAACAGGGCTATTTTGCCCCCGAACGAAAAAAAACGATGCCGAAATTCCCTAAACGAGTCGCACTGGTCACATCGGCTACTGGTGCCGCTTTGCAGGATATGCAGCGTGTCGCCGTCCAACGCTATCCTCTTGTGAAACTCTATGTTTATGATACGGTTGTTCAGGGCGAGTATGCTGCCCCTTCGATCGTCAATGCCATTACAGCAGCTGATGCACAAGCCTTTGATATCATTGTGGTGGGACGCGGTGGTGGCAGTATGGAAGACCTTTGGGGCTTTAACGAAGAGATCGTCGCCAATGCCATCTACCAGGCAAAGACACCTGTCGTCTCGGCTGTCGGTCATGAGATCGACTGGCTGATCAGTGATTTTGTCGCGGACCTCCGTGCACCGACACCAAGTGCAGCCATGCAGATGATCCTGCCGGATCAAAACGAGCTCCTGCAAACCGTTGATATGCTTTCCCAGCAGATGAGTCAGACGATGCAGCAAAAGCTTTACAATGCGAGTGAAAAGTTGGGACATCTGAAAAGTTCGTATGAACGCAACTCCATTGAGCAGCGTATCAAGAACCGTCTAGAAGAGATCGCACAGCTCAAAAACCGTTTTGAACAGAGTGTGCGCTACATACTTGAAAATAGAACACGTCAACTGACACCTGTCGCAGAAAGCCTGACCCGCCAGACCAACAGCAACCTCATACAGCGGCAGAACAGTGTCACCGCACTGATGCAGGCTCTTCAAGCCCAAGATCCCAAACTCAAGAGTAAAAAAGGGTTTGCCCAGATCGCAAAAGAGGGCAAGGTGCTTGAGCTTGCGGAGTTGGAAGTAGGCGACAGCTTCGAAGCAATGGATGCATCACGAAGCGTTACTGCCGTTGTCAAACAAATAACGGAATATTGACTTCTACTACACAGCACCCCTTCGCATGGGCCGAAAGTGTTGCCATGTACTTTTGCACTTTTTCTTTCTATTTATAGGCTCTCCTTTTTTAACAATATTAAATATAATGTAATTGTAAGTATTGCAGTGTACTATAGTTTAGTTTCATTTAGTAAAAAGGAGAACAGATGAAAGAAAGAACACGTTATCTTTTCCTTGCGACATTTTTTCTGAGCCTGACTGTGCAGCCGCTTTCAGCTGCATCGTATGAGAACATTATCACCGAATCATTTCTTCGAAATACATTTGACTTCAAGTCGGGTGAAGCAATCAAATATGCCGAATGTAAAAAAAAGAGTTACCCGACCTGTACCTATGTCTGGGGAAAAGTGTCAAAAAAAGATGCAAAGCGAAAACAATACGGCTTGGCTCCCATGGGGAATAAATTGATGGTGATCTATGCACAGGCCAAAAAACAAACGGATTTTGAGCGGGTCTTTAAGGTCTATAAAGATGCCGTTGCGCTTGAAGGTTTTGGTGAAAAAGCCGTTTGGTCGAAGCAGCGTGGCCAGCTTTCACTTATAACCAAAAAGCATTTGATCATTCATGTCAATGTTGAAGGCATAGCTTGCAATGACCCCTTGCTTAAAGCAAAGACTGTTGCCAAGAGTGTTTTGAACAACCTTTAGGCGGTGTTCATACCTTCTTACCGATATCGCTGTCGGCATAGTAACTGTGGTTACCGCTGCAAAAAGGGAGGTTGTCGGAACTTTTGCAGCGGCAGAGCAGATAGGCCTTGCTTTTCTCCACACTGAAGGTCTTGGGCTCGCAGGAGGTACCTTCATGGCTTCCGTCGCAGAATAGGCCATCTTTGCTTCGGCCGCACATACAAAAGTCGTAGGTCTCGCCGGCAATGAGCTCGACACCTTCGGGCTTATTGAAAAAGACGATTGCATCTTTACACATGAGAACTCCTTTGTTGTAATACGTTTAGTATACAACAACTTCCTATCCGCTTGGAATTCAAGATAGATAGTATAATGTCATATCTATAACCCAATGTCGATCTCTTATCGAAGACCTGGACACACAAAGAAGCAATTATGAGCACTAAACTATTTTCAAATCTCCCTTTAGAACAGGCGATGATCGACAATCTGGACGCACTCGGTTATGCCGAGATGACAGCTATTCAGGCAGCTAGCCTTCCGCTGACGCTGGTCGGCGCGGATGTTATCGCCAAGGCGAAGACGGGCAGCGGCAAGACGGCGGCCTTCGGCCTTGGGATGCTGCACAAACTGGATGTCAAGAAGTGGAAGATACAGGGGCTTATCATGTGCCCGACGCGTGAACTTGCGGACCAGGTTGCCAATGAGCTTAGAAAACTTGCCCGTTTCAAACACAATATCAAGATTCTGACCCTCTGCGGCGGGATGCCTTTGACGCCGCAGCGCATCTCCCTGGAGCATGGTGCGCACATCATCGTCGGGACACCGGGCCGGATACAGGACCATATCGGCAAGAACACTCTTGACCTTTCCCATGTCCATACGCTGATCCTCGATGAGGCGGACCGCATGCTGGACATGGGTTTTCTCGACGACATCAAACAGATCATCTCACACATGCCAAGTGAACGCCAGACTATGCTCTTTTCTGCGACCTATCCGGAAGAGATCAACGCGTTGAGCCGCAGTATCATGAAAGATCCCAAAACGGTCAGTGTCGAACACCATGAGGAGAAGCCGGATATCGTACAGACCTTCTACAAAACGAGCGAGTCCGAGAAAGATGCGGCACTTCTGAAACTGCTACTGCACCATCAGGCCAATGCAACGATCATCTTCTGCAACATGAAGGTTACCTGTGATGAAGTCGCGGATTTTCTTTACGATGCCGGACTGCATGCGGTGGCCCTGCACGGTGATCTTGACCAGAAAGAGCGTACCGAGATGCTGACTCTTTTCAGCAACGGCAGTGTCTCCATTCTGGTCGCCACCGATGTGGCGGCTCGCGGGCTGGATATCAAAGACCTCGATCTGGTCATTAACTATGAGATACCCAACCAGAGTGAGGTCTATGTACACCGTGTGGGCCGAACGGGTCGTGCGGGTAAAAGCGGTATCGCCGACACACTTTACACCCCAAGAGAAGCCTCTAAGATAGAGGGTATAGAAGAGGAGATGGGTGAAAGCGTCAGTTACGGCAGTATTGAGAACCTGGCGCATAATGATCTCTATACACCTAAATACGTGACGCTTAGGATCGACGGCGGTAAAAAAGACAAGCTGCGCCCCGGTGACATTGTCGGGGCGATCACCTCCGACAAGAGTATCAAGGGCGATGAGATCGGCAACATCACGGTGACGGCGATTCGCTCGTATGTTGCCGTGACGCGTGACAAAGCTAAAAAGGCGTTTCATCTTATCCGTGACGGGAAGATGAAAAACCGTAAGTTCAGGGTCCATCTTTTAGAGTAGTCTTAAGGGGGATTTTGTCAGGTAAACATTATCATATGCCAATATGGGGCGTTTGTCTGTAAAGAAACGGCAAAAACTTAGAGTGCTTTTTCCGCAGCAATAAGGGCAACAACACCGTCATACATCTCCTGGACACATTCGACTTCCGTTACCCCAAGTCGGCGGCGGTTCGAGATGTCGTAAACACCCCCTTCGCTTGCTGAATGTTCACCGTGAATCCCTCTGATCTGCAGATGGTGCTGGTCTGCTATCTTCTCAAAGTCCGTTATCTTTTCTGAGAGTTTCGGCAGCTTGATGTGGACACTGGCGCGCATGGCCGTTCCGAGGTTTGTCGGACAGCTTGTCAGGTAACCGAGATGATCGGAATAGGCGAAGCTGATCTTTTTGCCGATCGTTTCGATCGCCGTTGCGAGACGGGTGAATACGGCTTTGATATCGCCACCCATCTGCATCGAGATGATGCGCAGCTGATCCTCTTCATTGACCCATACCAGAAAGCTCTTTTCGTCATTATGATAGATGCCTCTGCCTTCCGGCCAGTCACGGTTAAGTCCTGCCGATTCGAGAAAACGGTCACCGGCTTTGAAAAGAAAGTGGTCCGCTACCAGTTGTGCACGCTGTGCTTCACTCATCCCTTCCAGCGGATAGTAGGTGCCAGAAAGCTTGCCTTTGAGTGCATTGAGTGCAGCAAAGACCTGACGTTCGACATCATTGCGCTGTTCTCTTGAGATCGCCGGTCCGAGAGGCATGTCGGCAATATTGCGCCCGACACGGATCCGCGTTGAGATGATGTAATGACTGTCCGGGTCAGGGTTTGAAGCATTCAGATCATCAGGATTGAAGTTACTTTCATGCTGCTGCTCTTTTGAAAAACCGTGATACTCTTGAATAATCGGATCAAAGATCGGGGCGAATATAGCATAGGACTCTTCGTCGCCGGCATAGACACCGATGCTGCTGTCGGGGTTCTCTACTCCAGATCGGATCGCCTTCTGCAGGGTAAAACCGTTACTGGTTACTTTCCCTTTGAGCGCGTTAAAAACGTCCTTGCTCAAATATTTGCACAGTAGTGATCTGCAATCTTCGGGAAAAGTTGGAAACGGATCGGTGTTCTTCATCATGGGCCTTGAAAAATAGATTGGAAAAGAGCACTGCCGGGCAGTGCTGACATTGACTAGCGGAGTGAAATCGCCGGAAAATAGGTGTGGACCATCAAGGCGGTCTGAGCCCCAAGGCGTTTCATCAACTTGTCAAACTTGTCCTCTTTGTTCCAGCGTGCCTCTTTGATATTGCTCAGCTTCTCTACCCGTTTTTTGGCATCGTAGTTGACACCAAGCGCGTCGATAAGACCGACCTCTTTTGCCTGTTCCGCCGTGAAGATATGGGCATCTGCATAGATGTGGGACGCCTTCTCATCAAGACCTCGTGCTGTTGCAACATCGTGTACAAACATCTTGTAGGTTCCCTGGATGACCTTGTCGAGTTCCTCTCGTTCTGCCTTGCTCCACTCTCTGTCCGCTGTGCCGACCTGCTTGTATTTACCGGCTTGGATGACCTGCGATTTTACACCGATCTTTTCCATCAGTCCGCTGACGTCGGCGCCGTGTAAGATCACACCGATGGAGCCGACCATTGACCCGGGATTGGCGATGATCTCATCGGCATAGACCGAAGCATAGTAGGAACCGCTGGCCAGTGTCCCAGCTGCGTAGACAACGACGGGTTTGACCTCTTTAAGTCTTTTGATCGCATACATCACTTCGATAGAGGGCGGTACTGTCCCGCCCGGAGAGTCGATAGTAAAGAGAACCCCTTTGACCCTACTGTTTGTGCGGGCATTGTCAATCTCTTCGACGACCTCTGTCGTATCAAAGATAGGGCCGATTAGTTTGATCTCCTGCAGGTTGTTGGGTACCAGGTTCTGTTCATCTGCCGGTGCAAACAGGATAACAAGCAGCAGTAAAAAGAGCATTGATTTAAAATATTTTTGAATGAACCCCAGTGTTGCGGTGATAGGGAGAAAAAGTTTTTTAAGACCTTCCATTATGAAACCTCATTTCCGTTGATATAGATGTGTTTCATATTATAGCCATGCAGAAGTAAATGCAGCGGCAACTGTTCGTTCGGTGTTGCTTTAAGGTCGATAACAAGCAGGTCGGCCTCTCTGCCGACAGCGATCTCTCCCGTGTTAAGACCCAGCGCTTTTGCGCTGTTTTGTGTCGCATTGGTCAGCAACTCTTTGGCTAATGGGATGAGGTCGGCATCCGCGTGCATAAAGAGGGCGATTTTCATCTCTTCTATCAGATCCAGCGCATAGTTTGAACTGAGCCCGTCTGTTCCCATGATCCAGGGCACACTGTTTTTGTCCAGCTGTTCGAGGTCGATCGCTCCGTTGCCGAGCAGACGATTGGAGATAGGGCAGTGAATGACGGTATGTCCGTCTTTGGAGAGCTGTTTGAGCTCTTTGTCGTTGGCTTGAACGACATGGGTCATCAGTGTCGGTTTTGCTTTGAAAAGATTTAAAAATTCTTCGGAAGTGTTGACCGCGTACTCCTGTTTGAGGAACTCTTTGAAAAAGGGCTGGAAATCTCCGCTGTTACTCTCCAGCCACTCTCTTTCTGCCGGACTCTCCATGTAGTGGGCAGAAGTGATAAGGTCATGTTGTGAAGCATAGGCCAGGGCACGTTTAATAAGAGCGGGATGAACAGAGTACGGTGAGTGAATGGCAATAGCTGGATAAAAGCCTTCTCTCTCAACTGTCCGGGATGCTTCTAAACGTGACAAAAAGTCATCATAGAGCGTATCGGCCATTATGGCCTGAGAGCCGATCACCTCATTAAAAAAAACCACCTTCTGTTTCGCATTGGCGGCAGCCTCCAGATCCATCGCATAGGAGCTTACGGCACCGAATGTGGTGATACCGTTTTGAAGCATGTCATTACAGGCTTTGGCCATACACTGCTCGTCACACCCCTGGATCAGGTCTTCACGGTGTTCAATGACCGAGTAGAGCCACTCCAGAAATGAGCCATACTTCAGGGTGCTTTTGTTGCCTGAAAATTCAAGGTGGACATGGGGATTGATAAGCCCCGGCATCACCATAGAGTGCAGCGGGGTCTCGATAAACTCAGCGTCAGGGAACTGCTCTAACAGCTCGTGCAGCTGACCGATCGCACGGATGTGTGTATCAAAAGCGATGCTCATACCACTGAGCTGTTCGGTCGGAGAGAGAATGGTTTCGGGGGATATTATTTTCATCATTACTCGTTTACAAAATTTAGTAAAACAATTATATCGCTTTCGATGTTGCAGGTCATTAAAGAATGTAGAGGATTTCAAGGGATTAAAATAATTCTTTACCTATAATGCACGAAGAAAATTATTATACAAAACAAAGGTTATCAATGAAAGTAGTTGTTATACAAGGTCCAAATCTTAATATGTTAGGTGTTCGTGAACAGTCGATCTACGGACCGATGAAGTTAGAGCAGATTCATGCCCAGATGAAAGACTTTGCAGACAAAAACAACATGGAAATCGAGTTTTTCCAGTCAAACCTTGAGGGTGAGATCGTTGACAAGATACAGGAGTGCTACGGAGACGCGCAGGGTATCATCATCAATGCAGCGGCCTATACACATACATCGATCGCGATCCGCGATGCGATCTCTGCTGTTTCTATCCCGACTATCGAGGTTCACATCTCCAACATTCACCGCCGTGAAGAGTTCAGAAAAGAGAACATGATCGCACCGGTATGTGCTTCATCGATTGTCGGCTTCGGCCCATTCGGTTATCACCTTGCAATGCTTGGTATGAGCCAGATCATGCAGGAAGTCCAGGCAATGCAGGCACAACAAGCAGCGGCACAACAGCAACAAGCGTAACCGCCGTGGGGATTGTGCGAAAACTCTCGGATAAGCTTACGCTTTACATAGAGCCAGGTTTCCCTGCATCGTACAAAACCACTACACACTTTCGCCACCGTGCCATTATCGGTATCGGCGGCAATGTCGGCGATGTCAAACGCCGTTTTTACCATCTTCTGGTCTTTCTCAAGCGTCAAAAAAACATGACCGTTTTGCACACCGGACCGATTTTACAAAATCCTCCTTTCGGGTACACTGAACAGGATGATTTTTTTAACTCGGTCATTGAAGTGTCGACATCTATGGGGGCGCGTGAGCTGTTGGCATTCCTGCTAAGGGTCGAAAAACGTTTCGGCCGCAAACGCAGCTTTGCCAATGCACCCCGTACCCTCGATCTTGATCTGATATTTTTTGACAGGGTCAAAATGAATACCCCAAAATTGACCCTCCCGCATCCGCACTGGTCAGAGCGAGAGAGTGTTGTCATTCCTCTTCAGATGCTGGGAACAGTATGATGCAGCCAAACAACCGCGCAAAAAAAACCCGTTTCATTGCCATCACCAGCGGTAAAGGCGGTGTCGGTAAAAGTACGATCAGCTCGAATCTGGCATACATACTGGCAAGAGCCGGGGTCAACGTCGGGATCTTTGATGCCGACATCGGTCTGGCAAATCTTGATGTCATGTTCAATGTCTCCGTTAAGAAAAACATCTTGCATCTGCTCAAAGGTGAAGCCAATCTTGAAGAGATCCTGATCAGGGTGATGGATAACCTGATCCTGATCCCGGGTGAGAGCGGAGAAGAGATACTGCAATACTCCGATTCAGAGATTTTTGAACAGTTTATCAAAGAGGCTGAGGCCTTAAATGACCTTGATGTCCTCATCATCGACACGGGTGCCGGTATCAACAAATACACTCAGCTCTTCTTACAGGCCGCAGATGATGTGGTCGTTGTGACGGTGCCTGACCCAGCTGCGATCACGGATGCCTATGCGACAGTGAAAGTGGTCGCACGTGAACGAAGTGACATGTACATGCTCATCAACCAGGTGGCAAATGAGCAGGAAGCACGTTCGATCTTTGACCGCATCCATAAAGTCGCTGTGGGCAATATCCGCAACGACCTGGACCTTAGGTGTTTAGGCAAGATCAACGCTGATCCAAAGGTCTCCGGTTCAGTTAAACGGCGGACTCTTTTTTCAAAGGCATTTCCGTCATCCGTGCCAAGCCGGGATATTCGTGCTGTTGCCAAAGAACTGGTCAAAAATTTTGAGCGCCGTGTCTATGTCAAACCAAAGGAGAGTGGTCTGGCGGGACTGTTTAAGCGCTTGCGGGAGCAGTTCTGATGCAGACGAAGGAGTTGCTTTCCCAGCATGAAATCGATGCACTTCTGGATGTATTTAATGCATCCGATGAAGAGCGGGGCACGGATATCCTGTTTGAAGTCGGCATGTCGAAAGTGGCAAATGGCCTGGAACTTTTTTTTGAAAGCCTGGCACTACCGTTTGAGAGCCTCAAAGTGCGCAAAAGTACCGTTCGAGAGGAGAGCAGTTACACCTATTTCCCGCAATATCCCTACCTTGATAAAATCGCTATTGACAATGTACTTGCGTTACGTATCTTAGCCATGGAATACGGTGCAAAAGCAGACAATAGCGCACTTGACAGAGAACTCACCCTATTGGAAAAAGAGCTCCTGGAGGATCAGTGCGGAGAGATCGCCTATCTTGTCGAAAAAGAGCTTGGGAACTATCTGGAAAAAGATGCACACTCAGAGCCGACGGCAGACCACAGTGTACTTGTCGTGTGTGGGGATGAAGAGCGTGCCATACGTTTCTCTTTTGCTCAAGGACCTGCTGAGCCTGAGAAAGTGGTATTGTCTGAGAGACAAGCGTCTGTCGAGAGCAATGAAGAAGCAAAGACCAAGGTAGTTGCGGTCATTGGTACAGTTGCAGCCGACAGGCTTGAAGTGGGCAGTACGTATGCACTTCAGCCCTTCAGCAGAAACAGAACGGTATTGCTACTGGATGAGAAGCTGCCCTTTATGGCAACGCGTCATTCTCAAAAAGGCGCGACACTTGCGTATATACTGCAAGAGGCAGTTCCAGACAAAAATATGCTGTGCGGGCATTACGTCACGATAGCAGACACAACGATCGATGATGCATCTCTCTTGGAACTGGACAGGGGCTCGCAGCTGGAGCTGGAGCTGTATGGCAACGTGCAGATCCATAAAGATGCTAAAATGGTTGCAAAGGCACAGCTCACCCGCTCAGAGGGCCAGCCCGTTGTAAAAGTAGTGGGCCTAGACACCAAGGAGATAACAAATGTCGAACAGTAAACACGTCCCAAAAGAGGTCGTAAAACGTTATGTGCGTGACATCAAGTCCGCCGATGCCTGGAGTATGTTTAAGATCATGGCCGATTTTGTCAAGGGGTTTGACGAGCTGGGTGATCTGGGTCCGGCGGTCACGGTCTTCGGCAGTGCAAGGTTGAAAGAAGAGAGCAAGTACTATCGGATGGCGCATCTGCTCGGTGAAAAACTGGCGGCCAAAAAGTTCAATGTCCTGACCGGCGGGGGACCGGGTATTATGGAGGCGGCGAACCGCGGTGCCTTCGACAGAGGCGGGGTCGAGTCCATCGGTCTGAACATCGATCTTCCTTTCGAGCAGGAACCTAACCCCTACACCACAAAAGAGGAAAACTTCGACTACTTCTTTTCGCGCAAAGTGATGTTGGTCAAATATTCTCTGGCCTATGTCATCTTTCCCGGCGGTTTCGGTACGCTGGACGAACTTTTTGAAGCGTTGACCCTGGTACAGACACGCAAAGTCGAAGGGGTACGGATATTTCTTGTCGGAGAGGAGTTCTATAATCCGCTGATCGATTTTATCGAAGAGTGTCTGATCTCGCATGATATGATCGATGCCGAGGACTTTGAACTGATCACCATCAGTGATGATCTTGACTATATTGTCCGTGAGATTGAAAAGTCGCTTGAAGTGCAGATCTCAGGACTTGCCAAAGAGGGACTTTCCAACACGAAATATTTCAAGAACCTCTCCAAATTCTTTGATGAACGCCAGATCAGGTCGGGCAGAGATTCGTAGGCTTTTTTAAAGTAAAGGCTGATACCTTAACTAAATTGTAAGGATAGTCTCGCGATTAATCACTTTTTGTTATTATTCCGGCATTAGAAACCAAGAAAGACGTCTGCACGGCGTCGAGAGTAGACAATATGGCAAAAAAAGTTTTGATCGGAATGAGCGGCGGGGTCGATTCGACCGTCTCAACGATGTTGTTACAAGAAGAGGGGTATGAGGTAGAAGGGCTCTATATGCGCCTGCACTCCAAGCCGGGCTACCATGAGATCCATCAGGCACGTGCACAAAAAGCGGCCGACTTTGCGGGTATCAAACTGCATGTTCTGGATCTGGAAGAGACCTTCAAAGAGAAGGTTGTAAACCCGTTTATCGAAACCTACAAAGAGGGTAAAACACCGAACCCCTGTGCCTTGTGCAACCGTAACCTGAAGTTCGGCGAGATGATGAAATTTGCGGACAAGATCGGTGCGGACCTCTTGGCAACCGGTCACTACATCCAGCATGACGGTACCTACCTGCTTCAGGCTGAAGATGACACCAAAGACCAGTCGTACTTTCTCTTTTACATTGACAAAGCGATTGTCCCCCGTCTTATCTTTCCGCTTGGAACACGCCATAAAAAAGATATCAAAGCGATGGCGGCCAAGATCAAAGGACTGGAGTCATTTGCATCTCAGGCGGAATCGAGCGAGATCTGTTTTGTCGAGACGACCTACACTGACGTCCTGAAAGATTACGTCCAGGTCGATCAGCCGGGCGAGGTCCTTGATGCAGAGGGGAATGTGGTCGGAGAGCATAAAGGGTACATGCACTACACCATCGGCAAACGCAAAGGCTTCACGGTCAAAGGGGCGCATGATCCGCACTATGTGACCAAGATCATTCCCGAAAAAAACCAGATCGTTGTGGGGCTGAAAGAGGAGCTTGAATGCTACGACGTGAAACTCAAAGATATCAACATGTTTGACGATCGCACAAGTTTTGATACGACCGTAAAGCTGCGCTACAGAACCCACGCCGTACCGTGCCATGTCGAGATCAGCGGCAATACGGCGACCATAAAACTGCAAGAGCCTGTACTGGGTGTCGCTTCAGGCCAGGCTGCCGTCTTTTATGATGACAACAAACTGATCGGCGGTGGGTGGATTGAATAGACCGTAAATATAACGTTTTTACGATAGACAGGACATTACGTCGAACAGATGCCGAATACTCTGGCATTATTCAAGAAAACGCATTTTTATCCTGAGTTAACTCTTCAGAGGACTCATCATCTGCATCAATTTTTTAAAAAAAACATGCTGTGGGATATGATCCCCCTTTCGCCAGACAATACACCATCGGATTCTTTTCTCTAACCCCTTGTCTACATCCGGAAATGCAATCCATGCATCATTATCGAAACGCAAAGTACAATCGGTTAAATATTACAGAAAGTAATATTAAGCACCACGTTTATATAAAATAATTTATTGATTTGAGTGACATTTCGCACTATCCTATATACAGATTCGTAAATTAGGAGTATGTGATGCGTCTGTATATATATGTATTGACCGCTATGCTTATCCTGTCCGGATGTAGCAGTAGTGATGGTAGCAGCAGTAACGGTGGTGCGACGGCCACATCCGCAGTGAGCGGTGTGGGTGTGGACGGTTATATCGCCGGGAGTTATGTGTATGCCGATCTGGACGGCAGTGGTGATGAAAACGGTGGCGACATCAACACCACGACGAATGCAGAGGGCAATTTTACGTTCGGTTCAACGAAAGTTGCTCACGACACCTACCTATATCTGACAGGTGGAATTGATATTGCTACGAATATACCGTTTGCAGGGACACTGAGCGCCAGTTTCCAAGGTAATACAACGGTAATTTCTCCACTGTCGACGATGGTAGCTTCCTTGATGCAAAATGAAGGTCTTGGTTATGCTGCTGCAGTAGCAAGCGTCGCTGCAATGACGGGGCTTACTGAAGAACAGGTTGTTGCTGACCCTTTTGCAGAGCCGGTTGACACGGATGTCTTCGTCGCTTCACAGCGTATTGTCTCCGCAGCAACAATGCTGGGCGGTGATTTTACTGCAGCAGTCGATGCCCTGGCCGCTTCGGACATGAATATTACGGCAGCCGCAGCAGCTATGATCCCTCCTGTTGACCCTACAGATGCGCTTGCGGTCGATGCTTTTATACTCGACCTTCAAGCGCAGATGCCGGCAGTTGCCACTGTGGATGATTTGGTAGCATATCAGCTGCTTATCGCAAATGCTCTGAATAATCCTGGGGGTATTCCTGATGTTGCTGATGCTGTTGCTGTTGCCAATGCTTTGGCCTGTGTGACATTTGATGCTATCAAGGGCAGTAACCTGGTTGAGAACAACATTACGACAGACCTTGTTTTAGGCGGCTGTGAAAATCCTGATGATAACGTGACTTTTGCATGGAACAGTGACAATACGGTGATTTTAGGACATGATGGTGTTGTCATTCGACCCGATTACACTGGCGGTGACGTCAATCTGACAGTAACGGTCACATCGGATAATAACATTTCGGTTTCGGCCGATAAAGTGTTCGCTTTGACGATTCCGCGTCTGGATAACCATGTACCTGTAGCTAACCCGGACTCCAATTCGACATTGGAAGATACGCCGATCTCGTTTAATGTTCTTGCCAATGATACGGATGCCGATAATGATGCATTGACAGTGACCGCAGTAGGCAGCGGTGTCGGTTTCAGTGCAGATGGAACGATCACCTATACACCGGCATTAAACTTCAATGGTGATTTTGTTTTTGACTATACGGTGAAAGACAGCTGGGGTGATGAAGCCAACGGTACGGTGACGATCACTGTCACGCCGGTCAACGACGCACCGGTGCTTGATGCGATCGCCGATGTCAATCTGAGTGAGGACTTCATCACGCACTCTTTCGTGGTGAATGCGACCGATGTCGACAGTGGTTCGTTGACATACAATGTTGAAAGTATCGTACCGTCGACAATCCTTAATGCATCATTTACGGGCAATCAGCTTGATTTGACATCGATCGCTGATCAAAATGGCGATGCAAACATTACTGTGTCTGTCACTGATGGTGATAAAAACGACACAGCGAGTTTTATCGTCCATGTCGCAGCTGTCAATGACGCGCCGCAGTTCACTTTTGTGCCGTCGTCACCGTTGATCCTGGATGAGACATCAAGTGATCGTATTATCCGTATCGACCTTGATATCATCGATATTGATACGGATCTTTCTTTGATATCGATCCATGATGCCGTCGTCAATTCCGGTTCTGCAGGGGTATATTCAACGAATGATGTGGGGCACTACTTTGAAATCATAGTCCCGGCTGACTCAAATGGTGAGACCAACATCACCATTACATTGGATGATGGTCAAAACCTAGTGTCAAATGATTACATCGTGCAGGTCACACCATCGCAAAGTGCAGCTACGATTACGACTGAAAGCATTTCCGTAGATATCCAAGGCGGCAGTGGACAGCATTTTGCACTTGATGTTCAACCGAGCGATGAGACCTATACCCTCTCGATAGACAATGGGGGAGATATAAACATTGCCATAGTCAGTATCTCGGGGTACGATCTGGTGGTAGATCCGCAAGGTACCGGTACTTCGACCATCACAGTCATGGCTGTCAACGACGCGAACGCCTCGCTGGTCTCCTATACAGACATCAATGTTACCGTCTACGACTCGTTGAATCAGGCGCCTACCGCCTCTGCGAGCGTAATCACCGTCCAAGTGGATAGTGCCATTGATGCGAATCTGAGTATAAGCGATCCGGACGGTGATGCAATGACGATAGTGATGGTCACGCCGCCGGCACACGGCAGTATCATCAGCCATGATGGTTATGGTCATATTAACTATCTTGCCACTGGCAGCTATATCGGCGATGACAGTTTTACGTACAAAGCTTATGACGACCAGAACTATTCGAATGCAGCGACGGTGACGGTGCATGTCACGGCCGCGCCATATTCAGACAGCGGCAGTCTGACAGAAAAACCGATCACATTGGAGGAGTTCAATAGCTATCCTGGAACAACAAACTATGGCGTACCGATGTACAGTGTCTGGGAAGACGGCTGGGCGTCAGAATCGAAGTTGACTGTCGAAAGTATCACCATCAACGAATCACCGCAGGAACTGTATATTTTCCATTATGATACGAATGCGACGGATGTCTTGCCATATACGCTTGATCCCGATGGTGTGAGCATCCTCCTCGATTTTGACCAGAATGGTACGGATGACTTGAAGGGCAAATATGTCGGTCCAGCGTACAGTGCGGAACTGCAACTGGAATTGAACCTGACCTTGCCGGATAGTGCCGTGGGATATAAACTGGCGACGTTAAACCTTCATGAAGAGTATGAGTTATGGAGTGGTACTGAACCGTATACCACATTGGGTGATTTTATGGCCGACAAGACCTATATTCCTGCCACGCCAGGTTTCAACGATTTCAATATCGACGGCTATAGTTTCAAATTCGACGAAAACAGCAGCCTGGGTGATGGCAGCGGTACGATTATCCGTACAACACATTATTGGGATGGAACTGATCATGAAATCGTAACCGTAGCCGATGCCGGTACCTGGGAGTTCACGCAAACGCCTGGCGGTGACGATGTACTTATCGTCACACCGACGGTATACGGTATAACAACGGTCCGAATTTTCATGGTCAGTACCAATGATAATTATGTCCATCAAGGTGAATACCGTCCGGCCAACAGTGCTTACTTGGAGTATAGATTCGATGAAAATACGATGCATCATCTCGCAAACAGCATTATGAATGTAACTGTAAATATACCGGAACAGAACCTGAGCAATCCGCAAGGCGAATTCATCAGTTTCAACGCTTTGGCCACGGATATATTGGCCTCTTATATCAATGTCAATATGTACGGTATCCGGGCGCAGGATGATTATGGAAACTATATCATCGAAACGGACCAAATCCGTTTCGACAGCAACGGCTCTGTCATTATCACGGGAACGGGTGGTACGGAAGTTTATCCATACGTTGTTAACAATGACATCGCAACCCTCTACAATGGCGGCCAGCCTTTTGTCGATGCGAAGATGGTCGAAACAATAACGGATGCAGCAACGATCAGTGCCATGATCGGTATACCAGAGGGTAACTTGGGTACGCCGGTGGCTTACCGTTTGGCGCATTTAGATCTGAATGAGTCGGTGGATATCTGGGACAGTAATATAACCGCAATAGACTTTATAACGACGTATTCTGATTTCGCAACCTTCCAGACGGCATTTATGAATAAACAAGTGCCACTTGACTATACGATACCTGGTACCCAGTACATAGGATATGCAACAGGTACAGCCGGTGTCGGCGGTACCCTTGCGGAATATGATTTGTCCCAAAATGTTATTACAGCGTATGCCGGCACATGGGAAGTCAAAACGGTTGAGGGCAAGCAGATTATCGTCTATGACGATAGTATTCTGGTAAATCATTCAGATAGATATCCTGCTGTTGCTAAGTCAGATGTTACGGGGGTTATGAGTGAAGCGCATTATACCCCGGCTGATTCGGGTAGTGTAGAGCTCCGTTATGATCTGGCGACAAGCGAAGCGATCGCAACGTACCTGCAAGATCAGAATACCAGTGGCAATCCAATCAATTTCGGGGTCGAGACGTGGATCGACCGTGATGTCGAAGCCGTGCCGTTTATCAATGATCCGCTTTATAATGCGCATATTGAAGTCGATCCGCTGACCTGTGACACCAATGTAACACGGAGCTATATCTGGCTTGACGGTGACAGCAGCAGCGGTAATTTTGTGATCAGCGATGATCCGACAAACTATACATACACCAGTAATGACGGAAAAGTGGTTACGATTTCCATTTCCGGCGGTGATCCTGTCATGTACGGCAAGCTCAGCAGAGAAGTGAATGCGACCGAGTTGTCAGCGGTAACCGGGCTGTTCCTGCCGCCGTGGGCATTAGGTTACGAAGTATCGCATGCGGATATCGCCGGTACCCAGGGTGCCAAAGAGCTCAGACTGGATGCGACGACAGTCGAATACCTTGAAAGTTATCTTTACAACAATCCTCTAGCCAAAGGTGTTTGTATACCTGCACCGTAAGCTTGGCCTTTGCAGCAACGCTGCAAAGGCGCTGGCGCGTTGATTCTTTCGACTTAATGTAAGTATGTGGGAGATACTTTACCCACTTCTTAGACTCACACGATATAATTGCACTATTATTACAAACCTAAAAGGTGACCCATGCGCGGATATAAAATTTTTGCCGGTAGTTCTTCTGTCGATTTTGCCCAGGAGATCTGTAAGACACTCGATGTTCCTCTAGCTAAAGCTGACGTAAAACGTTTCTCAGATGGTGAGATCTCTGTACAGATCGCTGAAAGTGTTCGTGGACGTGATGTCTTTATCGTTCAGTCTACAGGAGCACCGTCCAACGACAACCTGATGGAACTGCTTATTATGACCGATGCCCTTCGCCGTTCATCAGCAAGCTCCATTACTGCAGTTGTCCCTTATTACGGGTATGCACGTCAAGATCGTAAAGCGGCGCCTCGTGTACCTATCACGGCAAAACTTGTTGCCGACCTTTATGAGACTGCAGGGATCGACCGTGTTGTCACGATCGACCTGCATGCCGGTCAGATCCAGGGCTTTTTCAACATTCCGGTAGACAACCTTTACGGTTCTATCGTCTTTAAAGAGTACGTCCAGTCCAAAAAACTTCCAAATCCTATCGTTGCTTCACCGGATATCGGCGGTGTTGCCCGTGCACGCTACTTTGCCAAGCAGCTTGGACTTGAGATGGTCATCGTTGACAAGCGTCGTGAAAAGGCAAACGAGTCTGAAGTGATGAACATCATCGGTGATGTCGAAGGCAAAGATGTCATTATTGTTGATGACATGGTCGATACTGCCGGAACGATGGTAAAAGCGGCAGCGGCACTTAAAGCCAAAGGGGCAACATCGGTTATGGCGATCGCAACGCACGGTGTGTTGAGCGGAAAAGCCTACAGCAATCTCGACAGTGACGGCCTGGATGAACTCTGTATCTCCAATACGCTTGTCACAAAACCGCATGAAAGTATCACGGTACTGAGCGTCGCACCTCTTTTTGCCGAGGTTATCCGCCGTGTTTACCACAACGAAAGCGTCAACTCACTGTTTGCGTAAGGGTTTGGGAAGCAATGCTTCTTGACAGTGCACCGCACTTTAAACAAATTATTGATGAAATAGAGAAGGCATCAGCCCTCTCTTCGGAAACATATGAAAATAGAACATATAAGAAACTTCTCGATCATTGCCCACATTGACCACGGTAAATCAACGTTGGCCGACCGTATCATTCAAGAGTGTGGTGCCGTAAGTGAACGGGAAATGACCTCGCAGATGATGGACACGATGGACATCGAGCAGGAACGCGGTATTACGATCAAGGCACAATCTGTGCGTCTTGACTATGTCAAAGACGGCAAGCACTACAACCTAAACCTTATCGACACCCCGGGCCACGTCGATTTCTCGTATGAGGTGAGCAAATCACTGGCCTCATCTGACGGTGCACTGCTGATCGTTGATGCTGCCCAGGGCGTTGAAGCGCAGACGATCGCCAATGTCTATCTGGCACTGGACAATGACCTTGAGCTATTGCCTGTCATCAACAAGATCGATCTTCCGGCCGCTGAACCGGAGCGTGTTGCCGAAGAGATCGAAGCGAGTATCGGTATCGATGCAACAGACGCGTTGATGGTCTCTGCAAAGTCGGGACTTGGTATCCGTGATCTGATCGATGCCATCGTTGAACGTATCCCGGCACCGGAGGGCGATCCTGAAGCGCCGACCAAGGCGATCATCTATGACTCGTGGTTCGATCCGTATCTGGGTGCTTTGGCACTGGTGCGTGTCTTTGACGGCGAGATCAAAAAAAACCAGAACGTACTTCTGATGAGTACGAAAGAGCATCATCAGGTACTTGACCTGATGTATCCGCACCCGCTCAAGCGTCAAAAGACGCAGGCGATCAAGACCGGTGAGATCGGGATCGTTGTACTGGGTCTGAAAGATGTCGGTTCTGTCAATGTCGGTGACACCATTACGGACATGAAAAATCCGACGGCCGAGCCGGTCGGAAACTATGAACCTGCCAAACCGTTCGTCTTTGCCGGACTCTACCCGATAGACACGGACAAGTTTGAAGACCTGCGTGATGCCCTCGACAAACTTAAGCTCAATGACTCGTCGCTCTCGTATGAGCCGGAGACTTCGGTCGCGCTCGGTTTCGGTTTCCGTGTCGGTTTCCTTGGCATGCTGCATATGGAAGTTATCAAAGAGCGTCTGGAGCGGGAGTTCAACCTCGACCTGATCGCAACGGCACCGTCGGTCGTCTATCATGTGACCATGACGGATGGTGAGCTCATAGAAGTGCAGAACCCGTCGGAACTGCCGCCGGTTAACCATATCGAGCGCATCGAAGAGCCATATGTACGGGCAACGGTCATTACACCGACGGAGTACCTCGGCAATGTCATGAACCTGCTTGTCTCGAAACGCGGGATGCAGGACAAGATGGACTATCTCAATGAAGAGCGTGTTCTTCTGGAGTATTCGATCCCGATGAACGAGATCGTTGTCGATTTCTACGATCAGCTCAAATCGATCTCAAAAGGGTACGCCTCTTTTGACTATGAACCGATCGGGTTCCGTGAAGGTGACCTGGTCAAGCTCGATGTCAAGGTGGCCGGTGATGTGGTCGATGCCCTTTCGATCATTGTTCCCCGAACGGCAGCAGAGTCACGCGGCCGTGCGCTGGTCAAGAACATGAAAGAGATCGTGCCCCGTCAGCTTTTTGAAGTGGCGATCCAGGCGTCGCTGGGTAACAAGGTCATCGCCCGTGAGACGGTCAAGTCGATGGGTAAAAATGTTACCGCCAAATGTTACGGCGGTGACATCACGCGTAAACGTAAACTGCTTGAAAAACAGAAAGCGGGTAAAAAACGCATGAAGTCCATCGGCAAGGTCAACCTGCCGCAAGAGGCCTTCATGTCCGTCTTGAAAATGGACTAAGGCGTTGCCATGAAGTGCCTTCTCTGCTCTTCATGGTCACTGACCCACATCTGTAAAGCGTGCCAGAACGAAAACCTCCAACCCTCACTCTACAAACGCAAGATCCGCGGCAACATCGATGTCTACTCTTTTTACAAGTACAGAGAGATCGAAAAACTGCTCCATACCAAACACACGGACCTTGGTTTTTACATCTACTCTCTCTTGGCGAAGATCGCTTTTCGCCGTTTCAGCAGGAGCTTCAGTTTTGAAGGTGCCGTGGCCTCTTTAGGTATAGACGAGCACGTCAGACACGGTTACTCGCACACTGCCGTTTTGAACAAGAGCCTGCACTCGGAGCAGATCCGTCCCTATTTCGGCAAAATAACGGCGACGAGCAAGGAAAGCTACTCTGGAAAGAGTTTTCAATACCGCCTTTTGCACCCCCGCCGTTTTGTTGTCAGCGCGTTCAAAGAGCAGTATGTGATCCTTGTCGACGATATCATCACAACAGGGATGACACTCACCCAGGCCGTAGAAGCCCTGGAGAAAGAGGGCAAAGAGGTGCTCTTCTGCCTGACGCTGGCGGATGCGGAGAAGTAGTTACCTCTTCAAAAAGGCGAGGACCTCTTTTTCGGTGCCTCGAAAGATCACAGGGATAGGGCTCTTCTCGATCTGATAGTAGTACATGGGGTCATAGTACTCTTCGAGGAGTATCTGTACCCACTCTTTGTGTGCCTCAGTTCTGCCGCTGATCTGTTGGACCTTGTAGGCATTTTCCAGTATGGATGTCAGGTGAATGAAACGTTCACTGCCCAGACGTTTTCGGATGCGCTGGAGGTTTGCGTTCATCGCCTCGAACCATCTCTCGGCACCCTCTTCGCCGTACTGGTTCTCGTACTCGGCCAGTGATGCCGTGACGTATTCGTCAAAGGTGATCTGCACACGTGTTTCGATAGGCGCTTCCAGGATGACCAGGCTCGCCTGCTGGAGGTTGTCAAAGACGGGTTTGGGGATGAAGACCCTGCCGATATTGTGGCTCTCATGCTCGATGATGAGTCTGTCGTGCGATTCGTTTTCATGACGGATAAGGGCGTAGGCCAGCCGGTCTTCAAAGTCGATCTGGCTGGGCTGCGGTGTCGTATAGCGGCCGAACGACGAACCCCTGTGGTTAGCCAGTGCTTCGAGGTCGATCGCGTTGTCAAGTTTCTGGATAAGGAGCGTCTTTCCGCTGCCGGTCGTCCCGCCGATGATGATGGTCTCCGCCGCATCGCTGATGCGTTCGGACTCTTCCATCAGGAAACGGCGGAAGGCTTTATAGCCGCCTTTGAGACGGGGCACGGTGATGCCGGCTTCGGAGAGCCACTCTTGCGATATTTTGGAACGCTGCCCGCCGCGAAAGCAGTAGAGATAGGCATCGGAGTGTTGGCGCATAAAGTCTTTCCATGCTTGAACACGCTGCGCTTTTACTTCGCCCCGGATCAGCTCATGGCCGAGCTTGACCGCTTCGCTGTTGCCCGCCTCTTTGTAGCGTATACCGACGAGACGGCGCTCCTCGTCGTTCATGAGGGGGAGGTTGGTGGAGGTGGGAAACGCCCCTTTCTCAAACTCGACAGGAGCCCTCACGTCGATGAGAGGTCGCCCCTCCAGGACAATGGAGCGAAAATCGTCTGTCAACGGCAAGGCCACCCTAGACGACCTCGACGCTGTAGTCACCGCGCTCGTATGTCTCGCCGATAGATGTAAGCTCAAGACCGGCAGATCGGGTGATCTCCAGGAACGCCTCGACGCTCTCTTTATGGACAGCACACAGCAGTCCGCCAGAGGTCTGGGCGTCACAGAGAATGTCCTGCTGTTCAGCTGTCATCGGCGCGATCTTATGGCCGTAACTTTCAAAGTTACGGCGCGTGCCGCCGGGGACACACTCCATCGCCAGGTACTTTTTGACATTGTTCAATACCGGGACATCATCAAAACGGATCACCGCACTGATGTCGCTCCCTTCACAGATCTCGGTAAGGTGACCGAGCAGTCCGAACCCCGTCACATCGGTCAGTGCAGTGACCCCTTCGAGTTCTGCGACTTGTGCACCGATCTTGTTGAGCGTACACATGGCGTCAATAGCGACCTGGATGTCGCCTTCGGAGATCTTGCCCTGTTTTTGCGCTGTCGTCAAGATGCCGATACCGAGCGGTTTGGTCAAAAAGAGTTCGCAGTCGGCCTCTGCCGTGTCGTTGCGTTTGATGTTTTTGTTCTCCGCGATGCCCGTTACGGCGAGACCGAAGATAGGCTCCGGCGAGTCGATGCTGTGTCCTCCGGCAAGAGGGATACCGGCCTCTTCGCAGACGGAACGGCCGCCGTCAATGACCTTCTGGGCGACATCCGCATCGAGTTTGTTGATCGGCCAGCCGAAGATAGAGATCGCCATAAGCGGTTTGCCGCCCATCGCGTAGATGTCGCTGATGGCATTGGTCGCAGCGATACGTCCGAAGGTAAAGGGGTCATCCACGATCGGCATAAAGAAGTCGGTGGTGCTCAGGACGGATGTTCCGTTGCCGAGATCGAAAGCGGCTGCATCATCGTTTGTGGCGTTTCCGACCAGCAGTTCGGGATGTTCTATGGTCTCTCTGGAGGTCTCAAGTATCTGTTTCAGCAGTTTAGGTGATATCTTGCAGCCACAACCGGCGCCATGGCTGTATTGTGTCAGTTTTATTTCATTCATTGGGTCTCTTTCTTCTCATAAAGGCACCTGTAAATCTACAGGCTTTCAGTAGCCTCATGATAGTCCCGTTTGACTAAAAACGCACTTTAGCAGTTAGAAAATGGTATGATTTTTAAAAATATTTTTGAGAGCTGCCAATGAAAGAGATCACTATTACTATTCCGCACTTTAAAACGCTGATTTTGCGTCATGTTGTCTTGGACTACAATGGAACATTGGCAGAAGACGGTGAACTTAAAGAAGAGGCAAAACGACTGCTTGATGATCTTGCTCTGCAGTACAGTGTCCATGTCATCACATCCGACACGTTTGGCAGTGTTAGGGAGCAGTTAGAACACTTTGATGTCACGATAAAGGTGCTTAAAAGTGATGATCACACCGCGGAGAAAGCAGCCTATATCAATGAACTCGGCAGTGGCCATTGTGCAGCAGTCGGTAATGGGAACAATGATGCAGCGATGTTGAAAAAAGCAGCACTGGGTATCGCCTTGATAGGGGATGAGGGGTGCAGTACGCAGACGATGGTCAATAGCGATATTGTCTGCCGTTCTATAAAAGATGCGATGAAACTGTTGCTGAGCGAAAAACGGCTTGTCGCAACACTGCGAAAATAGGTCAGGTCCGGTTCGGATAAGGCTCCCGCATGCTCATCCTGGTATCGACGATAGCGCGCCCTACGGTGAAGTGGTACATGGTCTGAAAGGTCTCATCTTCGAGTCCCAGCATGCGGTGCATAACATCGTCAAGATAGCAGCCGATACCGGTAGCACTCAGACCGAGTGCCGTCGCTTCCAAATAGAGCTGTTGACCGATCTCGCCGCACTCCCAATATAGCTCTCTGTATTCATGTGTGCCGTAGCGCTCGATCGGTTCTTTGAACTGGGTGATCATCCCCAATGAAAAAGCACTGTCACCGGCGATATCCTGCGAGCAGGAGATGAACTTGGCCTGCGAACGGAAGTCGCCATTTTCCAGAAGGTACAGCCCGGGCAGTTTCTCTTCCCAGAGAAAGTCCTTTCGTGTGAGGCGTTTAAGAGCACTTGTATGTTCCGGGTTGCGAATGTAGCAATAGAGCCCTTTCTCCAGCTCTTCAACATCATGGATAAAGAGTGCAAAATTGACACGGCTACGAAAAGCATCGACCGGCGCGGTGACGGCGTGCAGCATCTGTCTGAACTGTTCGAGGTTGATATGTGTTCGGGCAAAGTCCATCGCCTGGGCACTGCGGCGTTTCAAGATCACCTCTTTGACGCTGACGTTGTTAGGCCTGCGTTCGGGTGGAGTTTTCTGGAGCTTATGTTGTTCAATCGGTTCTGTGTCCACTTGCGATGCCTGCATGGCCAGCTCGACGGCTTCCCAGGGATAGTGGGAACGGCTCAGGAGGTTTGCATGGCCCTGAAACTGTGAAGGAAGGTCATTGAGAAGTTGTGTGAGGTCATACTGGCTTTGAGCGGTTTCGTCAATATGCAAGAGGGTCTGACCGATCTCCGGTTCACTGACCTCGTATCGCGATTTTTGGTCAAGGCCGATCAGTTTTTCCAGCTCAGATAAGGGCAGATTTTCGACTTTCACACCCTGTAGACCCAAAGCCCTTGCACTTACTTTGACCGCTTTCATTGCATGGCCGAGGTCCATATTGACATAACGAAAACAGCGTTCGCCGTATTTCCACATCTCACGCCAGGTTATGGAACTGAGCGCGACAAAGTAGCCGCGCTGTCTCTTTTCTCTCCAGTAATCGGTGTCAAATTCGGCCAGGATCTCAAGCGCATGTTCTTTGACGGCATAGTGGGCGATGACACTTTTATCCGAGATGCCATGTACCGGCGGCAAGATAATGGTCGCTTCGGTAGGCTGCAGATTGCCGCTCGAGGCGTTACAGCGCAGCGCCCAGCAGTCGGTCCCGATGCATTTCCAGGCAGCGATACCGAGTGAGAACTGGAAAAGCTGTGCTATGGAGTAGAGGGAGATAGGTGCAGCGGGCAGATGGGCATCGCTCATGACAGTGTTGTAGCTCATAGTCGGGTTTTCAAAAGAGAGCGGAAGCTTGACAAGACGCGCGCCGCGATAGCTGCGAAACGGATCGGGTTGTGTTGCCCAGTCCATGTAGCCCAATGAAGCGGCGTAACGGTTAGGATGGTGCTTTGTTCGTTGATGATAGTCGAAGATAACGGCGGAATGATTCATAAGAGGCCTGGTTAATAAAGGGGATGTGTCAAAAGATTATAGATAGCATTGTGTAAAAGAGGACTTGTATCCAAGGACTAGATTATTGTTTAAGAAAAGTCGTTGACGTACAGATGCTCTCTATCCGTGCCCGGCTTTGAATGTGTAAAAGTAAACCGATAGAAACTGTTGTAATATCAATATAGGTCAGAATTCTCTTTTTTCTTTCAATTTTTTTTTACTGACATTAGTACTGCTGTTCTCTTAGCCCCGTAATATAGGGGTTTTTAGATATGAGTCTAATAGACTAAATTATGATTAGTCAATATCTATCATAGATTACTTGACAGTAAATGACTCATGTGTTATAATTTGTCCAGAATTCAAGAAAGGAGTCACTTATACATTATGTCTGAAGATAAAAAAAATGAAGAGATACAATCGGTTGAAGAGGAACTCGAAGAGCAGTTAGAAGCGCACGAGGAATCTGAAGTCGAAGAGGTCGAAGATGAATTGGTTACTCTGAAAAACGAGGTAGCTGCGCTACAAGATAAATATGCACGTGTTCATGCGGACTTTGACAACATCAAAAAACGTCTTGAACGTGAGAAATATCAGGCGCTTGAATATGCAAACGAAAAGTTTGCAAAAGACCTTATCCCTGTTTTGGACGCTCTTGACGGTGCGATCAAAGCAAAGGATATGGAAGCAGATCCGGAGACCTTGCTTGAGAAGGTGAGCGAAGGGGTCGAATTAACACTTAAACAATTTTTGAGCGCAATGGAAAAGCACGGGGTGACACCGGTGAATGAAGATGAACCGTTTGATCCGAATGTGCACCATGCGGTCCAGCAAATCGACAGTCCTGACCACGAAAGCGGTCAGATCGTCAGTACCTTTCAAAAAGGGTACAAATATAAAGAACGAACATTGCGTGATGCAATGGTCGTTATAGCAAACTAATAAAACATCAATTTAAAGGAAATAAAATGAGCAAAGTAATCGGAATCGATCTAGGTACAACAAATTCATGTGTCGCTGTTTACGAGGGTGGTGAAGCGAAAGTTATCCCGAACAGCGAGGGTAAGAACACTACGCCATCTGTTGTTGCCTTTACAGACAAAGGTGAGGTACTTGTTGGTGACCCTGCAAAACGTCAAGCGATCACTAACCCTGAAAAGACAATCTCTTCTATTAAGAGAATTATGGGTCTGATGATGGACGAAGAGACTGCTAAAGAGGCACACGACAAAGTAACCTATAAGATCGTCAATAAAGACGGTATGGCTGCTGTTGATGTTGCGGGCAAGATCTATACACCGCAAGAGATCTCTGCGAAGATCCTTTCAAAATTGAAAGAAGATGCTGAATCTTACATCGGGTCTACTGTAACTGACGCCGTTATTACGGTTCCTGCATACTTCAATGATGCGCAGCGTAAAGCGACTAAGGATGCCGGTACGATCGCAGGTCTTAATGTCCTACGTATTATCAATGAGCCGACTGCTTCTGCTCTTGCTTACGGTCTTGAGTCTAAAGCAGAAGAGAACGTCCTTGTCTACGACCTTGGTGGTGGTACATTCGACGTTACGGTACTTGAGATCTCTGACGGTACATTTGAAGTTCTTTCAACAGACGGTAATGCATTCCTGGGCGGTGACGACTTTGATAACAAGATCGTTGATTACCTGAATGATGAGTTTAAAAGTTCTCACGGTATCGAGCTTAAAAACGACAAGATGGCACTTCAGCGTCTTAAAGATGCAGCAGAAAATGCTAAAAAAGAGCTCTCTAGTTCAACTGAGACAGAGATCAACCTGCCGTTTATCACCATGACGGATGCCGGGCCACAGCACCTTGTTGTTAAACTGACACGTGCGAAGTTTGAAGGGATGATCCAGTCACTTATCGCTGAGACGATCGATCACATCAAAGTGGCGATGAAAGATGCTGATCTAGACAACAATGAGATCAACGAGATCATCATGGTCGGCGGTTCGACACGTGTTCCTGCTGCACAGGAAGCGGTTAGCAAGTACTTCGGCGGTAAAAACCTTAACAAAGGTGTTAATCCGGATGAAGTTGTTGCAGCCGGTGCAGCGATCCAGGGTGGGGTACTCCGTGGAGACGTTAAAGACGTTCTTCTTCTTGACGTTACACCACTTTCACTTGGTATCGAGACACTTGGCGGTGTTGCGACTAAGATCATTGAAAAAGGGACAACGATCCCGGTTAAGAAATCTCAGGTCTTCTCGACAGCAGAAGATAACCAGCCTGCGGTTTCAATCAGCGTTGTCCAGGGTGAGCGCGAGTTCGCAAAAGACAACAAGTCATTGGGTCTGTTCGAACTGTCTGACATCCCGGCAGCACCACGCGGTGTGCCACAGATCGAAGTAACATTCGATATTGATGCGAACGGTATCTTGACGGTTAGCTCAACAGACAAGGGAACAGGTAAGTCCCAGTCTATCACGATCTCAGGTTCATCAGGACTGAGTGAAGAAGAGATCAACAAAATGGTTCAGGATGCTGAAAACCATAAAGCGGAAGATGCAAAACGTAAAGAACTTGTTGACCTTCGTAACCAGGCTGATGCGCTTGTCGCTCAGACTGAGAAAACGCTAGGCGAAGCAGGCGACGATGTCGATGCTGAGGAAAAAGCGGCTATTGAAGCGGCGATCGCTGATCTGAAAGAGACGCTTAAAGATGAGTCTGCATCGAAAGAGACGATCGAAGAGAAAGTCAAAGTGTTGACAGAAGCGAGCCACAAAATGGCTGAGCGTATGTATCAAAAAGAGCAGGGCGGCGAAGCGGCAGATCAAGGGGCTAAAAAAGCCGATGATGATGTCATCGACGCTGAAATCGACTAAATATATTGAGACAGCTCTGCTGTCTCTTCTTTCAAAAACTACACTTCGACTACATAACAGATTTACCCTCCTCTCAGTTTAAAATGCTATTATCATCCATCATTTCAATATAAGACAGGTTTATAATCATATGCAAAAAATAATATTTGTTCTTCTTATCTTAATTTCTGGTGCATTAGCAGCACCGATTCACAAAGCGGCAGTCGATGGTAATATAAAGGCGATGCAGTTCGAGCTTACGGACGGTATTGATATCAATCTTGTCAACAAGCATGGTCAGACACCGCTGGTGCTTGCCGTCTACAATGAACATCCTGATATGGTTGAACTGCTTCTTAGAAAAGGGGCCGACACCAATGTAGAGATGCAAAATGGACAGACTGCCATTTTTATTGCCGCTTATCTGGGAAAGAACAAGATGATCATCAGTCTACTGGAAAAGGGTGCGCAACTCAACATTCATGATAAGAAAGGGGACACGCCTTTGCATAAAGCAGCAGAAGGCGGCCATGCAAGTGCTGTAAGAATACTGCTTGAACACGGTGCCAAAATAGACGCGCTGAACAATGAAAAATCGTCTCCCCTTCATATTGCTGCGAAACTGGGCAATGAAGATGCCATCTGGGCACTCGTCAAAGCCGGTGCAAGCAACAAGTTTGTGAATGATGAAGGGATGACCGCCTCTGAAGTCGCAGATGAAGAAGATTACGGCAGGATCGTAAAGATCATCCTGAAATACGCTAAATAATTTAAGTTTCGCTACAGCACCTGCCGCACAAACAATAGTGCTTTACCACCGCACACTATCAGAATGCATCATACAGTTGTTCGCTCTAGGAAGCTGCAACCCATCCTAACCTATGGATTTGCATCCGCTGCAAACTACACCGAAATCAGAAACTTAGTACCTCAGATCAGCCTTGATGGGCTTCGTCATCTTTCTTTGTTATAATAGTGGCTACTAACAACAAGGTATTTATACCTGACAGAACGGATAATTATGGAAAAATTTTTACAAAAGGCAAAAGAGAGTTCTCGTATCCTGGCAACATTGAGCGGACACGACAAAAATCGCATTTTACGCGAGATGGCCGAAGCGCTCCGTGCCAACACGATGAACATTATGGAAGAAAACGCAAAAGATATGCGTGCGGCCGATGAGAACGATCTTGCGGCCTCTCTAAAAGACCGTCTCTACCTTGATGAAAAGCGTATTGACGCGATGGCGGTCGCGATCGAAGAGATCGCTGCGCTTAAAGAGCCTGTCGGACGTGTGCTTGACGGATGGGTCACGGAAGACGGTTTAAAGATCGAGAAAGTGACCATCCCTATCGGTGTTATCGGGATCATCTACGAATCACGCCCGAATGTGACCTCTGACACGGCTGCACTCTGTTTCAAGTCAGCAAATGTCTGTGTTTTGAAAGGCGGAAAAGAGGCGGAGCATTCGAATGTCGCCATTGCTGATGTGCTGCGCTCGACACTGCGTAAAAATGATCTTCCCGAAGCGATGATCTCACTTCTGCCGGACGCCTCGCGCGAAGGGGTTGCAAAGCTGATCAAGATGGACAAATACGTTGACCTGATCGTCCCTCGAGGCGGTGCAGGGCTTATCCGTTATGTCAGCGAGAATGCGACAGTCCCGGTGGTCAAACACGACAAAGGGCAGTGCCATACCTACATCGACAAAGATGCTGATACGGGCAAAGCGATCACCATCGCGATCAATGCCAAAGTCGATCGTCCCGGTGTCTGCAATGCCATGGAAACGCTGCTGGTTGACCATGCCATTGCCAAGGATATACTGCCTAAGCTGAAGATGGCATTTGACGAAGCCAATACGGAACTTAAAGGGTGCGATGAGACGCAATCCATCATAGAAGTCGCGCATGCGACCGACGCCGATTACGATACAGAATACCTTGCTAATATCCTGAACATTAAAGTGGTCGATGGAGTAAACGGTGCTGTTGAACACATCGTCCGTTTTGGTTCAGGACACTCAGAAGCGATTATTACCGAGAACTATACTTCGGCCGAGCGGTTCTTGAATGCCGTTGATGCTGCAGCAGTTTATGTCAATGCCTCGACCCGTTTTACCGATGGAGGTGCCTTTGGTTTTGGTGCCGAAGTGGGGATATCGACCAACAAACTGCATGCACGCGGTCCGATGGGAATAGAGGGATTGACCACCTATAAGTTCAAGATTTACGGCAACGGTCAGATACGTTGAAACCGGTCCTCGAAGTAGAACAGCTTAGTTTTGGTTACACAAAAGAGAAGCTGCTCTATGATGATTTTTCATTAACACTTCAGCAAGGGGAGATTAAAGCCGTTGTCGGTGCAAGCGGTTCCGGAAAGTCAACACTGTTTGAACTTATTTTGGGCAACCTCAAACCCCTTAAGGGAGGAGTGCAGTCCAGCCCCGTTTCCCAGGTCTTCCAAGACCCATATACCTCTTTTCACCCCTCCTATACTATTATCAATCAGATCAAAGATGTCGCACCTTTGGATCGTTTGCAAGAGTACCTGCATGAGATGAATCTTGACGCTTCCTTGTTGCAGAAAAAACCGCACGAGCTCTCCGGCGGTCAACTGCAACGCTGTTCAATCGTCAGGGCGCTGCTTATGAAACCGCAACTGCTTCTGCTGGATGAGCCGACATCGGCACTAGACAATGTGATCCAGCTCGATGTAATGAAACTGCTCTTGAAACATCTGGACAAGACAGCCATGCTGCTAATCACCCATGAACTGGACCTTGCCCGCTGGTGCGCCGACGAGATCATAGAGATAGGAGGTGTAGTTTGATTTTGTACCTTCATGGTTTCGCGTCCTGCGGTGATTCGAACAAAACAAAGTTGCTCAAAGAGTATTTTGGCGAAGATAATGTCGTCGCACCTGATCTGCCGGTCGATCCTGTTGAAGCAATCAGCTTTATCAAACAACAGATATTCGCACATGATATCGATCTGCTGATAGGCTCTTCACTGGGTGGTTTTTATGCGACCTATTTTACCGAACTCTACGGCATCAAAACGGTGCTGATCAATCCGTCGACCCAGCCTTTTATTTCCTTGGCACCCTATGTCGGAACAAACCACTTTTGGTGCAGCGGCGAACCGTTCGAATTCACGCGTGAACATCTTAACAGTCTGTTTGAATTTGCCGTCGGAAAGCTGAAAAGTCCAAAACGCTATTTCGTATTGCTGCAGACAGGTGACGAAGTGCTCGATTATACCAAAGCGGAGGCAAAGTACGCAGGGGCGAACTTTTTCGTAGAAGAGGGCGGTAATCACCGTTTTGAAAACCTGGATGCCTATTTGGAAACGATCAAGAAGTTTAGAGAAACGAACGGGTAGGCAATGTGATGACAGGTCAGCAGTTGGCAGCAAAGATCGCGGCAAAAGTTGGTGATATCACAGAAGAAGAAGCCTGCGCGATCGTCAATGCAGCTAACAGCTCTCTTCTCGGCGGCGGCGGTGTTGACGGTGCGATCCACCGTGCAGGTGGCAGTGCGATTTTAGCAGCGTGCAGGAAACTCCGTGCCAGCCATTATCCTGACGGACTGCCTACAGGTGAAGCTGCAGCGACTACGGCAGGTGAGATGCCTGCAGAGTATGTCATACATACTGTCGGCCCCATCTATAGCCGCTGCGATGGTCAATGTGCCGAACTTTTAAAACGTTGTTATGTCAACAGTATCGAAGAGGCCTTGAGAGTAGGGTGTGACAGTATCGTCTTTCCCGCGATATCAACAGGAATATACGGTTATCCCAAGAGAGCAGCAGCAAAAGTGGCATTTGATGCAGTTCAAGAGGCACTGTCGGATCGCGAGATGAAGGTGACCTTTATCTTCCATTCACAAAGTGGCCTTGAAACGTTTATAAAAGCGATTACTTAAAAAAGGTCGAGGTGAGTGTAAAGCCGGCACCGGCCATCAAAATGGTGCCAAAGACGTTGAGTGCCATATTGGCCGCCGCCAGCAGATAACTGCCGCCTTGCAGCAGGAAAAAACTCTCCATAGCAAAGGTAGAGTAGGTGGTCAGGGCGCCAAGAAGACCGGTCGTTAAAAAAGATTTCATCTCGACGGAGAGAAGGGTGTCCTGTGTTGTATTGGCAAAGATCGCAAACAACACACCGATTGCCAATGAACCAATGAGATTGACACCAAGTGTTCCGAGCGGAAGCACATGCGGAAAATGGTGGTTGACAACACCGTTAAGATAGGCGCGCATAACAGCGCCGATAAATCCGCCTAAGCCGATAGCAAGAAACGTATAGACGTTCATCTATTTTGCATCCAGTTTGGCCACATACTCATCATAGGTCTTTTGCATCGTGGTTTGAAGTTCGCTCAGCCATTTTTCATTCTCTTTGGACGCGATGAAGGAATCAAGGTAGACGATAGTTATACTGCCCGTCCGGCCGCTTTTGTTCTTGAGATCGAAATAGCGCGATGTGTTGATGAGAACGACAGGCTGAACACGCAGTTCATATTTGTCCGCAACCATTTTTGCACCGGGTTTGAAGTCGCGCATTTTCGGGCCGCTTGAGCGTGTTCCCTCCGGAAACATTACGATGCAGCGGCCCTGGTCAAGACGCTTTTTACTCTCTCTGACCAAAGAGACCATGGCTGCTTTACTGCCGCGATCGACAGCGATATCATCCGAGACACGAATGGCCAGACCGAAAAAAGGGACGCTGAAAAGCTCTTTTTTCGCAACCCAGACAAGGTCGCGATTGGTGGTGCACTCCAATGCCGAGATGTCAATATCGCTTTGATGGTTGGCGATAAGCATCTGTGCCTCAGGATCGATCTTCCCGACTATCTTGACCGGGTTGAACATAAAGAGGTGAATGAAATGTGAAGCGATCTTGGAGCCGTATGGCTTGGGTACGAATTTCCAGACGATGATCTTAATAGCAAGACCGATAAGGATGATGACAAGGTCATAAAACCAGTTAATTCGAGCAAATATCGTCTTCACTGACCCATCCAATCTTCTCGTTATGTGTGATCTGTTTATACCCTTTGACACTGTTCTTGACCTCAAAATTGCCTTGAGCAGTTAGCTTGTCAAATACGGTTGCATTTTCGATCGGTAAAAGGTAGAGCGGAGCATCAGCATTGACGCAGATGTTTTCTGCAGGTGTTGCCTGAAGTGCGATGTAGATGCCGGGCGCAATGACAAAGAGAATGATCCACCATTTACGGTACACGATCAATAGTATGAGCGCAATAACAATGACAACGCCCGCGATAGCGATCTTGATCATATAGTTCTTGTTCTCTGTTGGTTTGAGGTCACTCTGCGTGGAGACGGAGTCATCGATCACCTCGATCGGGATCGTTACCTTCATATAACGCTCTTTAGTAAGATCGAAGTAGGTGAACTCTAGTTTCTCAAACTTTTTAGGGATGACAGTGTAATAGGTCATGCTGGCTCTGTCGATGCCTGTTTTTGTGCTTTCAAAACCCTGCTCTTTGACACCGTTAAGCTTAAAGGCTTTGATATTACAGTGTGTCGCTTCAGCGTCAAAGGTCAAGATGTTGTATTTGTTGTCATACTTTTTGGCATCGATCGTAGTGACCTTAAAGCTGTCAGCCAGAATCCCGGCAAATTTTTGGTCGGGGTTGAGTGTTACCCCTTCAATCTTCTCACCTTTGAGCGTTGTCTTCTCGTCACCGATCGAAGCCGTGATATCCGGCAGTATAATAGTGCTGGAAGTGGCTAGAAAGTAGAAGGTGTCTAAGACATAGGTACCTTTGTCCTTGCGTTGCGGAGACCGGCTTTGCAGGGTTGCACCGCGGGCACCTTTAAAACTGTATTTCAGTTTGTTGTGCTGTCTGATCGTGGAGAGTGTCTTAAGTGTAATAGAGAAGTATTGGCCGTTGAAAACACGCTCCGGAATATTCTCTTTATAGGTGTCATCATGGTAGGAGAGATAGATAACCTGCTGTTTTGCCTGCAGTACTGACGGCATTAAAAAAGCAGTAAAGAACAGGGTTAAAACAAGTAGCAGCTGTCTCAAAACTACATCAACCCTTCAAGCATCTTGATGCCATCAGAAGAGCCCAGCACCTCTTCCATTGCACGTTCAGGGTGCGGCATAAGCCCAAAGACGTTTTTCGCTTTGTTGCAGATACCGGCAATTGAGTCCACTGAACCGTTCGGGTTGGAGATGTTGCCGTCTTTGTCACAATAGTGAAGAAGGACCTGCTCATTTGCATAGAGCTCTTTTAGACCCTCTTCATCAATGAAAAAGTTTCCGTCATGATGGGCAATAGGGATGTTGACAACGTCACCGTTATTGAACTTTTGCAAAAAGTCATTGCTGTTGTTCACCACTTTAAGGTGATGGTGTTTAGAGATAAAGTGCAGGTGCTCGTTGCGTTTGAGTGCGCCTGGAAGCATATG
>JBFFUI010000022.1:0-34193 GCA_041571435.1 Sulfurimonadaceae bacterium
AATCTGCTCCCTATGGGTTCCCAGGTTCGACTCCTGGTCTCACCACCATCAATGATGACGCGGGCGTAGCTCAGTTGGCTAGAGCGTCAGCCTTCCAAGCTGAGGGTCGAGGGTTCGAGTCCCTTCACCCGCTCCATTGAACACCACCTATTTTCTTCAACATCTGTTTTTCCCTACCGATAATTTAAAACCTATACCGCTGTCCGCTGCTTTTTTGCAGGCCATGGCCGAAACCCTTCGCAACGCTGTATAATGTCTGTAGAAAAGAAGAGAGAGGTGCAGCGATGATCCCCTTTAACCACCTTGGCCGGCTGTTCAAGTACTTCGGTCCTGTTGCCTACCCCAAAGAGGCCATTGCGGCGCTCTGCGACTTTTTACAGCCCGTTTCGCCCAACGCCTCGCTGCTCGACCTCGGTGCGGGCACAGGGGTTTTGAGCGAATTCGCTTTTTCGTGCAGAGAGGACCTTGCGTTTGTTGCGCTGGACCCCGCCGAGGGGATGCTGAAGTTCTCCCCGTACTACGTCCGCACCCACACGGCCAGAGCCGAGGCGCTCCCCTTTGAGGAGAGCAGTTTTGACGTCATACTCATCGGCGAGGCGCTGCACCACTTTCAGGAGCCAGAGCGGGCACTGCAGGAGATCGCGCGGGTGCTTAAAGGTGACGGTCGGCTCTTTATCTATGAGTTCGACCCGGGCACCGTGATGGGCAGAAGCCTCTGCCTGGCGGAGAAGCTGGTCGGCGAGCCGGGACACTTCTATGCACCCGAGGTGCTGCAGGCGATGCTGGAAACCCACGGCTTCAGTGTGAAGCTCAACCGGCACGGCTGGCGCTACACGCTTCTTGCACAGCAACAGGAGTTTCGTTAAAATAGTATGCAAGAGGTCTGAAAAAGCGTTTCGGACAGAACCCAAAGGCGTGAAATGACGACGTGCATCGGCGGATGAGAAGAGTTAAGAGGTAGTAAAGTTATGTCAGAGCAGGACCGGAAGAAGTGGGATGAGAAGTACCGCACCAAGCAGCAGCTGCTGAAGCCGCGCGAGGCGAGCGAGAACATCAAGAAGTTTGTCAAGCCGACGGTCGGCGGCAAGGCGCTTGACCTTGCCTGCGGGGCGGGGCGCAATGCCATCTACCTGGCCAAACAGGGCTACGAGGTCGACGCGCTCGACATCGCCGAGGCGGCGCTCATGGCCCTGACAGCGGAGGCGCGCCGCGAAGAGGTGGGACTGCTGATCAACAGCCGTCTGATCGACCTCGACAGCTATACGCCGCCCAAGGAGAGCTACGATCTCATCATCATGATGAACTTTCTCGACCGCGGCCTCATCATGCGGGCGTATGAGGGGCTCAAACGCGGGGGGCTCTTCATCGTCGAGACCTACATGGACGACGACAGCAACGAGAAAGAGGGCTCCAGCGCCGACAACCTGCTCAAAAAAGAGGAGCTCAAGATCATCTTCGGCGAGAAGGACGAGGTGCTCTTTTACGACGAGTTCGAGAACGAAGCGTATGAGCTCTACAGCATGCAAAAACAGGTCATCGTCGTCAGAAAACGCTAGGCCGTTCGTTCTTTGCGGCCGTCAAGCAGAAGAGGGAAAAGATGAAGGTCATTAATTTCGGTTCGATCAACATCGACCACGTCTACAGCGTCGACCATTTTGTCCGTCCCGGCGAAACGCTGGAGAGCCGGAGCTACAGCCTCTTCTCCGGCGGCAAGGGGGCGAACCAGTCCATCGCTCTGGCGCGCGCCGGCGCAGCGGTGATGCATGCGGGAAAAGTGGGTCCGGACGGCGACTGGCTAACAGCGAAACTGCGCGACAACGGCGTGGATGTTAGTCTAGTCGAGACGGCGGCTGAACCCACCGGACATGCCGTCATACAGGTCAACAGAGAGGGCGAGAACGCCATCATAATCCACGGCGGCGCAAACAGGTCTGTTAGCGAAACTAACATCAAAAAGGTGCTGGAAAACGCTAAAGAGGGTGACCTCCTGCTGCTGCAAAACGAGATCAATTCTGTGGCGGATATTCTCGAAAAAGCCAAGGGGCTCACCGTTGTCTTCAACCCGGCGCCGATGAGCGACGCGGTCAGGCACTATCCGCTGGAGAAGGTGGACATCTTCATCGTCAACGAGACCGAAGGCGAAGCGCTGACCGGCGAGAGGCAGCCCGAAGCGATCCTCGATGCCATGGCGGCACGCTACCCAAAAAGCCGTACCGTTTTGACACTGGGCAGAGCGGGTGTGCGCTACGGCGACGGGGCGCAGCGCATCTCTGTGGCGGCGCTGGAGGTCGAGGCTGTCGACACGACCGGTGCGGGTGACACCTTCATCGGCTATTTCCTGGCGGAACTGGTACGCGGCAGCAGCGTCAAGGCCGCTATAGAGCTGGGTGTCAGGGCCTCGGCGCTCTGTGTCACCCGCAAAGGGGCGGCCGATTCCATCCCCGAAAGAGAGGAGCTGCAGTATGCGTAGTGTTGCAATATTGATCGATGAGATGTTTGAAGATTCGGAGTTTATCTACCCCTACTACCGTCTGCTCGAGGCGGGGATGAACGTCGATGTCGTGGGGCGCGAAAAACGGGCCTACCGCGGCAAGCACGGCACGACCGCAAAAGCGACCAAAACAATCTATGAGATCGGGAGCGGCAGTTACGAGGGGGTCTATGTGCCCGGCGGCTATGCCCCCGACAACCTGCGCAGGGTGCCGGAGATGGTCGCCTTTGTCCGCGCGATGTATGAGCAGGAGAAGACGGTCTGTGCGCTCTGTCACGGCCCCTCGCTGCTCATCTCGGCAGGCATACTCAACGGCAAGCGGGTAACGGCCTACCGCTCCATCGGCGACGACCTGCGCAATGCCGGTGCCCTCTATAGCGACAAAGCGGTCGAGCAGGACGGCAACATCATCACCGGCCGCGACCCGAGATCGCTTCCGGCCGTGATGAAGCTCTTTCTGGCGCGCCTGAACTCCTAGCGGCTATAGGCCCGCTTTTTTGGCGTCCGCGACACAGTAGCGGGTGTGCGGTTCGGCGCGCAGACGCTCGACAGGGATGGTGTCGCCGCTCGCTTCGCAGATGCCGTAGGTGTGGTTGCCCAGCTTCGTGAGGGCATGGTTGACCTCTTCGAGTTCATGGCGCTGCTGCTTGAGCAGTGCGCTATGGTGCATGCTGTCGCTCTCCTGGGTTGCCATGTCCTGCAGGTCGTCGATATCATCATCGATAACGATCGCTTCGAGCTCCTGGCTGAGACGGGTGATGTTGGCTTCGAGCTCGCGTTTCATCTCCAGCAGACGCTCTTCAAATTCCTGATAATCCAATGCTGACATCTTCTATCCTTTATGTTCTCTTTTCAACTATCTTAACATAATTTGGCAGCAAATGAGCATATAAAAAAAAGCATTTTCGCCAATGGCGGCGCTGCCCGGATCGGTGCGCTCTGCACGTCGAATGCGCTCCTTGCTTTCTTCTGTTTTGTGTCGGGTCCCGGGCTGTGCCGTGTTTTTTTGGTAATTTTAAAGTAAACCGGAGTAGTGTATAGCATAGGTAGTTATCGCAACGACACATTTTGACGAAAGAAAGAAGGAATGTTATGGCAATCATTGGTATAGATCTCGGAACATCAAACTCTGCCGCCGCAGTGCTCCGCGGCGGCAAACCGGTCATCATCCCCAGTACGGAGGGGATCAGCCTGAGCGGAAAGGCCTTTCCCAGCTATGTGGCCATCACGGCGGACGGGCACAAACTCGTCGGCGAACCGGCCCGCAGACAGGCGGCCGAAAACCCCGAGGGAACGGCAAAAGCATTTAAACGCAGAATGGGCCGGCGCGAGAGGATCCGGCTGCGCGACAAAGAGTTCACACCCGAGCAGCTCTCCGCTTTTTTGCTGCAGAAGATCAAAAACGATGCCGAAGCCTATCTGGGCGAACCGGTCGAAAAAGCGGTCGTGACGGTGCCGGCCTACTTCGACGACAACCAGCGCAGTGCGACCAAGGATGCCTGCAAGATCGCCGGACTGGAGGTGGTCAGGCTGGTCAACGAGCCGACGGCGGCGGCACTGGCCTACGGGCTTGACCGCAGCGGCGAAGACATCAAGATCGCCGTGATCGATTTTGGCGGCGGTACGCTTGACGTCACGATCATGGAGTTCGGAAACGGCGTCTTCGAGGTCAAGTCGACAAGCGGTGACACGCAGCTCGGCGGTACCGACATGAACGAGAAGATCTTTGACCATCTGGCCGAAAAGTACAAAGCGCAGTCCGGCGTTGATATCGCAGCGGACAGAAAAGCAACGGCGCGTCTGATGGAGGCTGCGGAGATGGCCAAGATCGAGCTGACCACGAGTACGACGACCCATATCAGCCTCCCCTACATCGCAGCGGACAAACATCTGGAGCTTGACCTGACACGAACGGAGCTCGAACGGCTGGTACGGCCGGTCATCGAACGCTGCCGCGGGCCGATCGAACAGGCATTGAGCGATGCGGGTGTTGAGGACAAGGTCGACCGGATCGTCTTTGTCGGGGGTCCGACACGCATGCCGGTCGTGCGTGAATATTTTGAGGGGCTGCTCGGCCAGAAGGCGGAAGGCGGGGTCGATCCGATGGAGTGTGTCGCCAGCGGCGCGGCCATACAGGCGGGCGTGCTTTCGGGCGAGGTCGGCGACATCGTACTGGTCGACGTCACCCCGCTCAGCCTCGGCGTCGAGACCCTCGGCGGCGTGGTCAGTGTCCTGATCGGACGCAACGCGCCGATCCCTGTCAAACATACGGAGACCTTTACGACAGCGGCTGACATGCAGACCAGTGTGACGGTCCATGTTGTTCAGGGCGAACGCCCGATGGCCGCGGACAACACCTCGCTGGGGCAGTTCAATCTCGACGGCCTCGTCCCGGCGCCCCGCGGTATCCCGAAGATCGACGTGACCTTCGACATCGATGCGAGCGGTATCCTCAATGTGACGGCCAAAGATGTCGCGACGGGCAAAAGCCAGTCCATCAAGATCACCGCTTCGACGCGCCTCTCCAATGAGGATAAGGAGCGGATGGTCCAGGAGGCGGAGCAGTATGCCGAAGCGGATAAAAAACGCAAAGAGGAGGCCGACAGGCTCAACGCGGCCGACGCGGTCTGTTACGAAGCCGAGAGGCTGCTGGCCGAATACGGCGACAAACTCGCGAGTGAACTGCGTGCGAAGATAGAGGTGAAACTCAAGGAGACGAAGAGTGCGCTCGAGAGCCGCGACATCGATCTGGCGACGACCCATGCCGATGCGCTCAAAGCGCTTATGAAAGAGGCCGGCAGCACGATCTATGCACAGTCCCAGGGCGAAGGGTCACCGCAGGGCACGGGCAGCGACAGTGCGAACCCGCCGTACGAAAGGGTGGTGGATGCCGACTACCGCGAAACCACCTGAGGAGTAGGGCATCGAAGCAGCAGACAAACGCGACTATTACGAAGTGCTCGGCGTCGACAAAGATGCCGATCAGAAGACGATCAAAGAGACCTTTCGCAAACTGGCGTTGAAGTACCACCCCGACAGGAACAAAGAGCCGGATGCCGAGGCGAAGTTCAAAGAGATCGCCGAAGCCTATGCGGTGCTCTCCGACCCTAAAAAGCGCAAAGAGTACGACAACCGCGGTTTCGCCGGTGTATCAGGCTTCTCCCAGGAGGACCTTTTCGGCGGTATCAATTTCGACGATATTTTCGGGGGCGGCGGTTTCGGTGTCGACCTCGGCGGTTTCGGCGGCGGGCTCTTTAACAGTTTCTTTCAGGGCGCGAGGCACCGCGACGGCCGCGGCGCCGATATCCGGATCGAGATCGTCGTACCCCTGGAGAAGATCGTCTCCGGCGGTGACGAAGCGGTGCGTATCAGCCATCCGAGGGTCTGCCCGGAGTGCCAGGGAAGCGGAGCGGCCTCTGCCGGCGATGTGCGGAGCTGTGAGGTCTGTCATGGCACCGGGCAGCAGGTCAACACACGCAAAGAGGGAAATGTCGCCTACCAGGAGATCCGCCCCTGTCCGAACTGCGGGGGAAAGGGAAAGTTTATCGACAAACCGTGCCCCAAATGCATGGGAACGGGCAGGATCGACACCCCCGAGACCCTGACGGTCAGGATACCTGTCGGTGCGGAGGAGGGGATGGTGCTGCGTATACCGTCGCACGGCAGGCCGAGCCCAACTCCGGACGGCAAGCAGGGTGATCTGCTGGTCATCGTACGGACGGCCTATAACCCGGATTTTGAGCGTTCGGGGGCGGACCTCTGGCGCAAACAGAGCATCGAACTCATCGATGCCGTGCTGGGCAAAGAGATCGATGTTAAGACCCTGGACGGAAAGGTGAAAGTGACCGTTCCGCAGGGGACGCAGCCCAATGCGGTCCTGCGCCTGAGCGAAAAAGGGCTTCCCTATTTCGGTGAGAAGCGATGGGGTGATCTCTACCTCCGGCTCAATGTGCATGTTCCCGAACATCTCACGGATGAAGAGCGGAGGCTCTACACCCAGCTGCAAACGCTGCGTGAAAAACACTAAAGAGATTTTTAAACGTTACAGTGCGATGGGTTATGGAGTAGATAAAAGCAGGGCCGTTTAAGACGGCGCTTGAAGTAGAGGATGGATACATTCTCTAGCTATCTGTATGCAGTTTGTAGAGCTCGCGGATAAGTTGAAGTTCTGTTAAGAGCTCTTCTTTTCCGCTTTCTCCTTTTTTGTGTAGGACTTCGTCTGTTTCTTGATCTGCTGCTTCAGCTCTTTTTTGAGCAGGTTCTTAACCTCTTTTTTAACAAGCTTTTTGACTTTTTTCTTTTGCATAATCATCTTCCTTTTTCTGAATTATAGGGGGTACCTACTATTAATCATAGGACGTTCTTGCTTACCGAATCCTAAAAGCAGCTGCCTGCCTAGAGATAGCTGATGATCTCGGCGACGCTCGGGTGGGCATGGATCATGGACTTGAGCTCTTTGAACGTGACCTCTCTCTCGACGGCGAGCAGCAGTTCGTGGATGATCTCTGTCGCTTCGACCCCGACAATCGAGGCGCCGAGGATGACGCCGTTTTCAGCATCGACAAGCAGTTTGGCAAAGCCCGCATCGTCGCCGAGGATCTTCGCCCTGGCATTGGCTTTGAAGTAGGCCTTCTTCACCTCCACACGGCGCCCTTTGGCTTCGGCCTGGCTCTCTGTCAGACCGCAGCTGGCGACGGCCGGATGGGTGAAGATGGCGGAGGGGGAGAATGCGGTGTTGGCAAGGGCTTCGCCGGTGGCGATGTTGTGTGCCGCGATCCTCGCTTCGGCGTAGGCCGTGTGGGCGTAGGCAGGCGTGTCTATGCAGTCGCCGAGCGCGTAGATGTGCGGCTGGGCGGTCTGGAAGGCGGCATTGACCTGGACGAACCCCTTCTCGCTCACGGCCACACCCGCTTTGTCAAGTGAGAGTCCGCCGGTGTTGGGAACGCGTCCGGCAGCGCAGAGCACCGTTTCGCAGAGTATCTTCTCACTGCTTTCGCCTTCGAGCAGCAGCTCCACACCCTCGTCGCGGACGACCGCTTGCTGTACGGTCGATGCTGTGATGATGCGGATGTCGCGTTTTTTAAACGCGCGCATCAGTGCTTTGGCGAGCTCCTCATCTTCGCCCGAGAGAAGCCGGGACCCCCGCACGATCAGCGTCACCTGGACACCGAAGGCGGCAAAGAAGCTGGCGAACTCGCAGCCGATGGGGCCGCCGCCGACGATGGCGATGGAGAGGGGGAGCCGTTCGAGTTCGAACACCTCTCTGCTGGAGATGATGCGTTTGCCGTCGATGGGCAGCTGGGCAACCTGCCGAAGCTGCGAGCCCGTCGCGATGATGCACCTCTCGAACGAAATAGGTTCGCCCGAGACCTCGAGGGTGTGGCTGTCAATGAAACGGGCCTCGCCATAGAGCAGCTCCACACCGGCCTGATCGAGCAGCCATGAGACTCCTGAACGCAGCTCGTCGACGAGCTCGAAGGTCTTTGTTCTGAGCTTCGGGAGGTCGAGCCCTGTAAAGCCGATCTCAAGGCCGTTCTCTTTGAAATGGGCGACCCGCATCGCATAGCCGGCGCTCTCGATGTAGTTCTTCGCCGGAGTACACCCTTCGTTGAGGCAGGTGCCGCCGAGACGCGCTTTGCTTTTGTCGATCAGCAGGGTCTTCACCCCCGCTCTGGCGAGCTCAAGGGCCGCCTCGTAGCCGCCGGGGCCGGCGCCGATCACGATGGTGTCATAGGTTCTCATGGTCTCTCCAGATATTCATGTGCCATATAGCTGCTGCGCGTATAGGGCGAGCTCTTGATGAAGCGAAACCCCATCGCCGTACCGATCTCCCTGAAACGGTCGAACCGCTCGGGCGGTACATACTCCTCTACCGTCGCATATCCGGACGAAGGGGCAAGGTACTGTCCGATGCTGAGATAGCGGCAGCCGACATCCAGAAGGTCCTGCATCAGCGCGATCACCTCCTCTTCACGCTCTCCGAGGCCGAGCATGATACCGCTCTTGGTTGCGACGGCGGGATTGGCTGCGGCAAGGGTCTTGAGCACCCGCAGCGAGCGTTCGTACTTGGCCCCTTTGCGGACATGGTAGAGGCGCGGCACGGTCTCCATGTTGTGGCCGATGATCTCGGCGCCGCTCAGGGCGATATCGGTCAGTGCCTGCAACTCCTCTTTGAGGTCGGGGATCAGGAGTTCTACGGTAATGGCGCTGTCCAGGGCTTTGACGGCACGCACTGTCTCGCAAAAGTGTCCGGCACCGCCATCGGCGAGGTCGTCGCGGGTAACACTGGTGATGACCACATGCCTGAGCCCGAGCTCCCGGACCGTTCGGGCGACATGTTCCGGTTCATGCGGGTCCACCGCCAGAGGTCGTCCTTTGCTGACGGCACAGAAGGTGCAGGCGCGGGTGCAGACGGTGCCGAGGATCATAAACGTCGCCAGCTTCTGGCGGAAACATTCACTGATGTTGGGGCACATCGCCTCTTCGCAGACCGTGTTGACCTGCCATTCGGAGAGAAGGGACTTCACCCCTTCGTGGGCACTCGGCGTGATCTTTTTGCGCAGCCACGCCGGCTTACGACTGATCGTGCTTGGCGTCAAAATTCCACCTCCTTTGACTGTATTTTCGGGCCAGAAGTTTCCTGGCGCTTTGGACTTCCGAGAGGCGCAGGGTGTCGGGCATCAGTGTTGCGCCGAAGGTCTCGCAGAAGCTTTTTTTCATCAGGGCGGCAAGGGCCTCATAGGTCAGGGGACTTCCCAGCTTATGCAGCGTTGCCGCGTTGTCCAGCCCGGAGGGCTCCAGAAAAAGAGGCTGGAAGAGCGGCGCGTTGAGCTGCATCGGTATGGTACCGTGCTGAAAGAGCGCTTTGGCGGTGTGGCGCTGGGCATTGCCGCCCATCTTCTGCCCTTCGATCACAATATCGCAGGCCTCATTCCCGGCGAGGCAGATATTGGTGCGTTCGCTCTCCATGGCCAGCTCCTGCGCAAAGCGGGCGGTATGGCCCAGCTTCGCATAGAGTGCGATCAGAAAGCGGCAGAGATGGCGGTAGCTCTCTTTGACCCCGCGTTCTTTGAGCGGCGTTTTGGGCAGGATCAGGGAGTAGGAGAGGTCCTGCCCATGGACAAGAATGCCGCCGCCGCTCATGCGGCGGACACAGGGGAGTTTCAGCGCTTCCGTCTGTGCAAGGTCGACGCTTTTACGAGCGTTAGAGAAGCGTCCGAACGTCATCGACGTCTCCCATCCGTAGAGCCTCAATATCGGTAGATCACCCTCTTTAAAAGCGTTCAGAAGCGCTTCGTCGACGGCCATGTTCCAGCCGGCAGAGCACTCGCCGCTTTCGATCAGCCGCCAGGTCTTTGGTTCGATCATTGTCTCCCCTTTTGCACGATACACTTGACGTGCTGAAGCTTCGTCTTATCAGTGAAATGCGCCGTTGTATCGCTTTTGATTATATTATATGTTATTATAGGTTTAACCTTAAGCATTTCAACTGACTTTTTAAAGGATGTGCAATGGTAGAGAAGAGGATCGAAAAAAGTACAGACAATTTAGCACGCCGCCCGAACCTTGTGGCGTATGAAAAGGCATGTAAAAGCTTTTCGTGGGAAGGGGTGGCCAAAGAGTTTGCCGGTCTCCCCTCCGGCGGGCTCAACATCGCGCACGAAGCGATAGACCGTCATGCCGACGGCCCCCTGGCCGAGAAGAGGGCGCTGCTATGGCTCGGCGAGAAGGGTGAAAAAAAGGTCTACACCTTTGCGCAGATGAAAGCGGAGAGTGCCCGCTTCGCCAATGTGCTTTCCGCGCTGAATATCGCAAAAGGGGAGCGCGTCTTTACCCTCTCCACCCGGCTTCCGGAACTCTACATCGGCGCCATCGGGACCCTTAAAAACCGGAGCGTCCTCTGCCCGCTCTTTTCACAATTCGGACCCGAGCCCATTCTGCAGCGGATGCAGCGCGGCGATGCCCGTGTACTCCTGACAACAAAACGCCTCTTTGAGAAAAAAGTGCGCGCGCTGCTGGACAAGCTTCCGGAACTCCGCTATGTACTTCTGATCGATGCCGATATGGACGAAGACGAGCAGGTACGCTCGCTTCCCAAACTGATGGCAGACGCTTCCGAACACTTTGAGATCGGGCCGACCGACCCCGAAGATATGTCCCTACTCCACTTTACCAGCGGTACGACCGGCATGCCCAAAGGGGTGGTGCATGTGCACAAAGCCGTCTATGCCCACTGGACGACCGGCCGCTACGTGCTCGACCTTCATCATGAGGACATCTACTGGTGCACCGCCGATCCCGGCTGGGTCACGGGGACATCCTACGGCATTATCGCGCCGTGGCTTCAGGGTGCGACCAATGTGGTCGATGAGGCCGAGTTCAATGCCGAGCGCTGGTACAGCATATTGCAGGATGAGAAGATAAGCGTCTGGTATACGGCCCCTACGGCGGTGCGCCGTCTGATGCGCATCGACAACGAACCGACAGAGGCCTACGATCTTTCGCATCTGCGTCTGATCCAGAGTGTCGGCGAACCGCTCAACCCCGAGGCGGTGATCTGGGGCGTCGAGAAGCTGAAGATGCCGATCCACGACAACTGGTGGCAGACGGAGACGGGCGCGATCATGATCGCCAACCTGATCTCGCAGACCGTACTGCCGGGATCGATGGGGCGGCCGCTGCCGGGCATCGAAGCGGCGATCGTGCGCCAGGAGGAGGGCAAGGTCACTGAGGTGACCGAAGCGGGCAAAGAGGGCGATCTCGCCTTCAGACCGGGCTGGCCTTCGATGTTCCGCGGCTACCTTCATGACGAGGAGCGCTACAAAAAATGTTTTGTGGACGGCTGGTATATCTCGGGCGATCTCGCCTACAGAGATGACGAGGGGTACTTTTGGTTCGTCGGCCGCGCGGATGACATCATCAAGACCTCCGGGCATATGGTGGGCCCTTTTGAAGTGGAGAGTGTTCTGATGGAGCACCCTGCCGTCGCGGAAGCGGGTGTCATCGGCAAGCCGGACCCGATGATCGGGCAGCTGGTCAAGGCCTTTGTGTCGCTGAAGCCCGGTGTCTATGCGACGGAAGATCTCCGGCGCGAACTGATCGGCTTCGGGCGCAAGAGACTGGGCGCCGCCGTGGCACCCAAAGAGATCGAATTTCAGGAGAACCTGCCCAAGACACGCAGCGGCAAGATCATGCGGCGGCTGCTGAAGGCGCGGGAGATGGGCGAGCCTGAGGGCGACATCTCGACGCTTGAAGATTAGAAGGAGTTGGCTATGGATGTGACGTTAGCACGTGAATTTTACAAAATGATGCTGCTGATTCGCCGTTTTGAAGAGAAGTGCGTGGAGCTTTACAGTGCCCAGAAGATAGCGGGCTTTCTCCATCTCTACATTGGTGAGGAGGCCATAGCAACGGGGATGATGCATGCGCTGCGAGCTGATGACGGTGTGCTTGGTACCTACCGTGAACACGGACTGGCCCTTGCCCGCGGTATTTCGCCAAATCGTATCATGGCCGAGCTCTTGGGAAAAATGGAGGGGTGTTCGCGGGGACGCGGCGGCTCCATGCACCTCTTTGACGCCGAAACCCGTTTCTACGGCGGCAACGCGATCGTCGCCGCGTCGTTGCCGATGGCGGCCGGGATCGCGCTTGCCGACAAGATGATGAAGCGAGACCGGGTGACGGTCTGTATTTTCGGTGACGGTGCGGTGGCAGAGGGGGAGTTCCATGAAGTGATGAACCTCGCCGCCCTCTGGCAGCTGCCGCTGCTCTTTGTCTGCGAGAACAACCACTACGGGATGGGAACGGCGCTGGAGATCGCGGAATCGGAGACAAACCTTGCCCGCAAGGCGGCCGCGTACAAGATCGAGGCTTCCCAGGTGGACGGGATGGATGTCATCGCCGTAGCCGAAGCGGCCGAATCGACGGTCAAAGCGATCCGCGCCGGTATGGGCCCGCACTTTCTGGAGTGTCTCACCTACCGTTTTCGTGCCCACTCGATGTACGACGCCGAACTTTACCGCGATAAGTCTGAAGTGGAGGCGTGGAAGAAGAAGGGACCGCTGAGTGTGTTTCAAAAACGCCTTGAAGCTGAGGGGCTCTGGGAGGAGATAGATGTGGCCGGCATCGAAGCCGAGGTTGCAAAGATCGTCGATGAGGCGGTCGAATTTGCCGAAAACGGCACACTGGAGCCAATCGAAGAGCTGCAACGCTTCGTCTACTCCGAGGAGGGCGCGCAATGAGTGAGATGACGACCTACCGCGAAGCGGTGAGACAGGCGATCAAAGAGGCGATGGAGCAGGATGAACGGGTCTTTTTGATGGGTGAGGATGTCGGGCACTACGGTGGCAGTTATGCGGTCAGCATGGGGCTGCTGGAGGCCTTCGGTCCCGAGCGCATCATCGACACGCCGCTGAGCGAGTCGGCGTTTACCGGTGCGGGTATCGGCGCGGCCGTAAACGGCATGCGGCCGATTGTGGAGATCATGACGGTCAACTTCAGCCTGCTGGCACTGGACCAGATCATGAACAGTGCGGCGAGCCTGCTTCATATGTCCGGCGGGCAGTTCAATGTGCCGTTGGTGATCCGTATGGCGACCGGCGGCGGCAAACAGCTTGCGGCGCAGCATTCGCACTCTCTGGAGGGGTGGTACGCCCATATTCCGGGCTTGAAAGTGCTGACACCGGCGACTGTGCAGGACGCCTACGATATGGTCCGCCTGGCACTGGCTGACCCCGATCCGGTGCTGATCTTCGAGAACGCGCTGCTCTATAACGCCAAGGGTGCGCTTGATACGTCAGCCGCTCCGCTGCCGATCGGCAGGGCATCGGTGAAACGAGAGGGCAAGGATCTGACTGTTCTTGCCTATGGGATCAACCTCTTCAAGGCGCTTGAGGCTGCCGAGACATTGGCTAAAGAGGGGATCGATGCCGAAGTGCTCGACCTGCGCACGCTGCGGCCGCTGGATGATGCGGCCATCATGGCCTCCGTCGCCAAGACCCACCGCGTGATGATCGTCGATGAGGGGTGGAAGTCGGGCAGTATCGCTGCCGAGATCATGGCCCGCATCAACGAGCAGGCTTTTTATGAACTCGATGCAGCGATGGGACGGGTCTGCACCGTCGAAGTGCCTATACCCTACGCGAAACATCTTGAAGAGGCAGCGATCCCGCAGCCTGAAAAGATCGTTGCAATGGCGCGTCAACTGATGGAGGGAGCATGAGCGAATTTACAATGCCGAGTCTGGGCGCCGACATGGAGTCGGCCGTATTGATGGAGTGGAAGGTCAAAGAGGGTGATCCTGTCGAAAAAGGGCAGGTGATCGCCGAGGTGGAGACCAGCAAAGGGGTGATCGAGATCGAAGTGTTCGAGAGCGGTGTTGTCGAGAAGATCCTCGTTGACGAGGAGACCGAGTGTGCCGTTGGGACGCCGCTGGCACTGATAAGAACAGAGAACGAACTGCCGCAGGAGAGAGAAGAGGCAGCGGTTGAAAAGAGTGCTCCGGAACCGGAGACGGAGCCGACAGAGCGGATCAAGGCGTCGCCGGCGGCGCGGAGAAAAGCCCAGGAACTGGGTGTTGATCTGGGTGCGCTCGCCTCTGGATCGGACGGTATTGTGCATATGGGTGATGTGAGCGTTACAGGCCCCGATGCTACCCATACTGCCGGCACATCCAAAGATGGGATGAGGCAGGCCATAGCCAGAGCCATGAGCCGCTCAAACGCCGAGATCCCCCACTACTACCTCTCCACGTCGATCAACATGTCACCGGCGCTGGAGTGGCTTGCCGAGCGCAACAGCCAACGGAGTATCGAGGAGCGCATTCTGCCGGCTGCACTCTTGATCCATGCCGTCGTGAAAGTGCTGCACGAGGTTCCCGAACTCAACGGTTTCTGGCAGCAAGATGGGCTGCAGGTCAGCGAGGCAGTCAATCCCGGTATCGCGATCGCGCTTCGAAAAAGCGGGTTGATCGCGCCGGCACTGCTCAATGCAGAGCAGATGAACCTGGATGAGACCATGCGGGCGCTGGATGACCTGATCACCCGCAGCCGAAGCGGGAAACTGCGCGGCTCCGAGATGACGCAGCAGACGATCTCCATCACCAACCTTGGCGATCTCGGCGTCGAACAGGTCTATGGGGTCATCTACCCGCCGCAGGTGGCTATTGTCGGGCTTGGCCATATCGTTGATTCGCCATGGACGGAGGGCGATGCCTTGATGGTGCGTAAAGTGATGCAGGCGACCCTTGCCGGCGACCACCGCGCTACCGACGGGCGCACCGGAGCGCTCTTTCTTGACAAACTGAAGCGAACGTTACAAAACCCAGAGGAGCTTTTATGACCAAAGAGGAGATCATACGCATCATCATTGAAGAGATATTGGTGGTCGCACCGGATGTCGAAGAAGATGAGATAGAACCAGGCGAGAACCTGCAGCGTTCACTCGAGATCGATTCGTTCGATTTTTTAAAAGTGCTGACCGCCCTGAAAGAGAGATTGGGGGTTGAGGTTCCAGAGGCCGACTACGCCAAGGTGGATACGCTGGAGCATATGACAGAGTACTTTATGCAGCGGCTCTAAGAGAGGTCAGTAGATAAGCGGGACGAAACGGAAGCCGTAGAAATCTTTCTGCGCGTAACGCCCGTCCTCCTGTTTGTAGATCACCGCGATCTCGTCTTGGATGGGGATCACCATGATACCGCCGGGGTTCAGCTGCCGGACAAGTTCCATAGGCAGATCTTGTGCCGCAGCCGAGACAAGGATCTTGTCAAATGTCTGCCCCGGCAGACCCAGTCTCCTTCCGGCGAGCTGCAGCCGGATGTTGGCAAAGTCGTAGTGGCTGAGATTGTTCTTGGCCAGGGTCAGCAGCTGCGGGATGCGTTCAAGTGCCGTGACCGAACCGGAGCTGACGGTATGGGCCAGCAGCGCGGTGGTCCAGCCCGAGCCACAGCCGATATCCATGACATCGTCCGTCTCTTTGAGTTCAAGAAGCTCCAGCATAAAGGCAACCGTATAGGGCTGTGAGATGGTCTGACCCTGACCGATCATCAGCGGGTAGTCCTCATAGGCCTGGTCCTGATAGACCTCAGGGACAAAGTCCATACGGTCGACCGCGTTGAAGCTCTCGATAAGGATCGGCGAGGCCAATACACCGTGTTTCTGAAGATAGCGGGCAAGTTCATGATGCGTGTTCATACAACTATTATACATCTAATCGTTCATGCATCCAAACAAAATGATGCTGAGATTGAAAGATCGACCGACAACAGCTGCTGTCACTTGGTATTAGTGCTGCTTTGATATAATACGAGATATATGAATATACTGCAAAACCGAGGATAGAACCGATGCGTTACAGGCTCAATTTACGCGAAGTGACCTATGCCCTTTCCGAAGCACTTGACCTTGTCGGGATCGATGACACAAGACATGGCAAACGGGTAGCGTTCATGGCAGCCGCCTGTGCAAAAGAGGGTGGGTTTGACGCGCAGTTCATCAACGAGATAATCTATATCGGTATGCTGCACGATTGCGGGGTCTCCACAACCGACGTGCATAAAAACCTTGTCAACCAACTGGAGTGGAAGGATGAACACTTTCACTGCGAACGCGGCGCAGCCCTCCTGGAAAAAGTGGGTCTGCTCAAGCAGTACGCTCCCGTTATCTACCATCACCATACCCACTGGGAGGAGCTGAAAACAGTTCCTGTCGATGAAAAGACAAAGATGCAGGCAAACCTTATCTATCTGGTAGACAGGGTTGATGCGCTGCGCATTCAGATCGAGGGTGAAGACCTTGACAAAAAAGAGCAGATCGAACAGGTCATCGAAGAGCATGCGGAGCGTCTCTTCTCCGGTGAACTGATCGACTGTTTCAAAGCAGCGGCAAAACGAAACTCCTTCTGGTTCTATCTTGACGACGGATCATTGGAAGAGTATCTGTTGCATTGGGTCTCTCAGGGGGAGACGGAAGAGCTTGCGTTTGAGACGATCAGAGAGCTGGCAATGATGTTTGCCGATATTGTCGACGCTAAAAGCCCTTTTACGGTGGAACACTCATTTGGCGTTGCCAACCTCTCCGTCTATCTTGCGCAGCGGCTGCAGCTGGACCCTCAGGATATTGAAACGATAGAGATGGCGGCACTGCTGCATGACCTGGGCAAGCTGCGTGTCCATGATGCGATCTTGAACAAAAATGACAAGCTCGACCACACCGAAGTGATGACCATGCACCGTCACGGTTTTGATTCCAATATGATATTGCGCCAGATCGAGGGTTTCAAAGAGATCGCCTATCTGGCATCGCTGCATCATGAGACACTCGACGGCACAGGCTACCCCTACAGTCTAAAAGCGGAAGATATTCCCATGTCGGCACGGGTTATTGCGGTAGCCGATATCTTTCAGGCCCTGGTACAGGAGCGGCCATACCGCAAGGCACTGGATGCGTCGGAAGCCTACGCCATACTGAAAAACATGGGGGATGAGGGCAAACTTGACAAAGAGGTCATTGCATTGATAAATGATGATCTTGCAGCGGCGTACAGCAAAGCAAAATGTTTGAATATAAGTTAGCGTCTGTGTGGGTTTAAAAGAGTAGTGTCTGTTTAGGGAGTGTAGAAGATGCAGGCCGGAGCCTGCAAAAGAGAAAAAATTACAGTGGTGTAACGTTTTCTGCTTGAGGACCTTTTTGGCCTTCACCGATTTCGAAAGTTACTTTTTGACCTTCTGCTAGTGAAACACGACCGTGACCAGTGCTGTTTACTTGACGAAAGTGAACAAATACATCTGCTCCGCCATTGTCTTGTTGGATAAATCCGTAACCTTTTTCATCGTTGAACCATTTTACAGTTCCGTTTTGTAATTCTGCCATTACAGTACCTTTGTAGGAAAATATACACTTCAAATGAAGCGGAATCAAAATCGGGGAGTCTTCAGGTCTAGCAGATAATACTGGTTACACACTAAAGATGAACTCGAGCCTCATCTTTCATCGCTGGTATTATAGCTATGTTTTGGCTTTAAAACAAATGAATGGTCAAATCGTGTGAAATTGTAATGCAATTGTGACAATGCCGAAAGCGGCATGTCGAAGAAAGGTTACTTCAAAAGCTCCATAACGGCTGCGTTTTCGCTCTCTGCAGCGTAATCTTTGGCGCTCATCCCCTCTTCGTTCTTAAGCGAGGCATCAGCACCTTTGTCCAGAAGAAATTTGACAAGCTCGGCATTGCCAAGCTCTGCGGCCAACATCAATGCTGTGATGCCCTCATCGTCCGCCGCATTGACGTTGATCGCAGTGCTCATCAACATTTCGGCAGTATCGGTGTGTTCGCCGATGATCGCTGTAAGGATCAATGAACCGCCGCAAGGGGATTTGACATTGATGTCGGCACCCAGCTTGATAAGGGCTTTCGCAGTCTCTGTATGTCCGTTTTCAACAGCCCATGTGATCACATACTTGCCGTTTTTGGTCTGCGTATTGATATCACCGCTGTGTTTTACAAGGTAGCTGAGAATATCTGTGTGCCCTTCGATCGCGGCATAGATGAGCGGACCGAAACCGCCGTTGTCTTTGACGTTGACGTCAGCCCCTTTGTCGACCAGAAGCGTGACGACATCCATATGCCCCTCTTTGGCAGCCCACATCAGTGCTGTCGCATTGTTGTACTTGGAGTTGACATCCACTTTGGCAGTAAGCGCTTTGTTCACAGCGTTGATATCGCCTTTTTTGGCGGCTTCAACCAGCGCTTCATTGGCGAAAGCGGCTGTGAAAAACGACAGCGAGAAAAGGGTAAACAGGGTTTTTGAAAAAATAGACATAGGAACTCCAGATGAAAAGATATGTTGTTCAATTATATAAACAATTTGCTTAACCGCACCACTTCTTGTGATGATACTTTCATCAGCGTCATCGGATTCAGGAAGGTTTCTCCGCCAGATGGACAAAAAAGAGCTGCAGCATATCGGTCACACTCAACTCTTTGAACCCTTCGTCCAGGACATTGCCGCCATTGCCGGCACCGGTACCGATCCCGTCATAATATCTGATCGTGGCAGGGTTGTCGATGAGGTTGTTGACGGGTCTGTTGAAGAGGAGCGTATTGGCGTTGATGTTATGCAGGGCGCAGAAGTCCAGGATCGCCTTGTAGGGAAGCGTATTGCGCCGTTTCATCGAGGCGAGGGTCGAAGGCGAGAGACCGAGAGCCGCCGCAACATCTTTCTCATGGACCTTTGTCTGGCGGGTATGGGAAAGAATAATTTTGAGTTTAGTGATAATCGTTGCAAAATCGTTCATGGTGAAATAATAGGTCAATAAATACAGACGACCCAAAAGTATGGCAAGTTGCTATTGTAGGGCCCCGGGTCACAGGAGATCGAAAGAGAGGGATAAGTTGACAAAGATGATCTGCACAGCATGTAAAAAAGAGATCGAAAGTGGATTGTTGTCTTTTGAAGATGTAAAGCAGTCTGTCTGTTTTTGTAAAATGAATTTTTGATGGTGGACAGCTAGGGATTCGAACCCTAGATAGGTTGCCCTATACCCGCGTTCCAGGCGAGCGCCTTCGACCACTCGGCCAGCTGTCCATGTTTTGAGAACGAAAGTATAGTTGACTCTTCGTTATAGTGTGCTTAACTCTTGCGCAAACCGGTGAGAAGATAGGGGATGTCTAGAGACTCCCTAACCCCCTCGGTAAAGGTCTGGATACGTTCCTGCCGGAAGGTTTTGTAGTCAAAGGGGCGGTATTTTGCATCTATCTGACTGAAATAGTTGTTTCGCCAGCCATCATTGTCGAAGATGCCGTGCAGAAATGTGCCGTGGAGGTTGTGACGGTGATACCCCACCGGATAGGTGTCGCTTCGGCCATGGTGTATCTCATACCCTTTGATCTCAAAGTCAAAGAGCATCTCTGTCACTTGCCTCTGGATCTTCTCCTTTTCGAAGCGGATCTCGCCATCTATTCTTCCCAGCCCTTCAAATGATCCCTGCTGTTCAACCCCCTCTTCGTCGACAAGGGTCTCAAAGAGCATCTCATACCCGCCGCAGATACCAAAAAGCGGCTTCTCCCATCGTTTTATCAGCTCCGTGAAGCCCTGCTGTTCAAGCCACTGCAGGTCATCGACGGTGCGCCGTGTTCCCGGTAGGATAAGCAGGTCTGTGTTGTCGGTCTGTGAAGGGTGGGTGATAAACTGAAGATTGAGCGAGGGATCATTGATCAGCGGTTCAAAGTCGGTAAAGTTGCTGAGATGGGGGAACCTGATCACCGTGACGTTGATGGCGCCTTCATGACTCTCCTGAGTGTAGTTCTCCAGCGACTGGATATCCTCAAAGCCGATATTGAGCGGCAGGTAGGGGACAACGCCAAGCACTTTCAGCCCGAAACGCTCTTCGATGATGTTGACGCCCTCTTCAAAAAAGGCCATGTCGCCGCGGAACTTGTTGACAATCACACCGATGACATTGCATTTAAGTGCCTCGGGAAGGAGGTTGTAGACGCCCCAGATGGAGGCAAAGACACCGCCGCGTTCAATGTCGGCGACGAGGATGATCCTGGTCTCAAAGGCCTGCGCGACGTAGAGGTTGGAGAGGTCTTCGTTCATGAGGTTCAGCTCTACCGGCGACCCGGCCCCCTCAGCGACGATAATGTCAAAATCGTTTTGCAGCTTCTCGAAAGCCGCTTTGACGATGGGCTTTTTGGCGTCGATGGTGCTGTAGTACTCACCGACGCTCTGCTCGTCACCGCTTTTACCGTTGATGATGAGCGAGGCCTTGCCGTTACTGCCCGATTTGAGCAGGATGGGGTTCATCTCATAACGGGTCTCGAGCCCGACGGCCTCGGCCGCAAAATACTGCGCCTGGGCGATCTCGCCGCCGTCATCGCCGATGCGGGCGTTGTTGGAGACGTTCTGGGCCTTAAAGGGCGCGACACGGTAGCCTTCATCGTGGAGGATCTTGGTGATCGCCATGGAGAGCGTGGATTTGCCGGCGTCCGAACTGGTGCCGAAAATGGAGAGTGAGTGCATCAGTCGTGGCACTTCTTCATGATCTTTTTCCAATCCTCATCATAATGTTTTTCGACATAGCTGCGATGGTGGGGCACGGTGCAGTTGGAGCAGTCCTGGTGGATAGCGTCGCCATAGATCCCTTGTGCCCCCTCTTTGGAGTCGATAGCGCAGTTGCTGTAGAGCGTTTTTTCCCCGATCTTTTCCAGACCGTCATCATTGAAGCGGAAGTTGGGGCAGGCGCAGAGGTAGCAGTTGAGCTGTTGCATGTCGTGGCACTTCTTCCCGACACGCCCCTCTTCGTTCTTCTCTCTGTAGAGCGGGCAGAAGTCGGGCTCGTTCTTGACCATGTTGTCAAAGTCAAAATAGGCGATGATCGCCTCTTTTTCAAGCCCCTCTGCCAGCAGCTTCTGCACCACTTTTTTGTGTTTTTGTGCATGCTCTTCGAACCACTTTAGATAACTCATAAGGCTGCTTTCACCTTGAGTGTAAAGGCACGCACCAGATAGATTATCGTGACGATCTCTACTGCAAGGAGCAGAAAATGGAGATAATAGACCTGTACACTGTTCTCGGTGATCAGGAAGAAGTACTCAAGCACTTTATAGAAGAGAAATGAGACGATCAACCCCGTAAGGTACCCCTTCTGCTTCGCCACATCGAGAAAAGTGAACAGTTTGCTGCGTTTGAACATGATGGTCTCTGCTCGGACCAGATAGGAGCCGAAAGCGAAGGTCGCCTGATAGCCGATATAGATCAAAAGTGCCGTGGCATAGCTGTAGGAGAAGAGCAGAAAGTAGAGCACCAGTGCCAGCATCACCGCCTCGACCGAGACAGAGATGCGGTAGAAGTAGCGGCGGTTCATAATGTGGGTGTATAACTTGGCAATGAACAGTACAGCCAGAGCGAGAAATATCCCGCCCACCGAGTAGACGGAGGGCTGAAGGGGCGTGTAGATGGTAAAGATGCTCCCGATCGAGAGTCCGGCAAAAAGAGAGTTGAAAAACTTGTAGTTGATAAACTCTCTCGTATCGATACTGGTCATTATGTTCCTAGAATTTCAGCTTTAACCCTGCGAATGCTGTTCTGGCATAGTTGATAGGATAGATCGCATCATCAGAAACCCAGAGCCCGTTTGACTGATTAAGCACGTTGTTCATCTTGGCGAAAACCTCATAACGCTCCTGTGTATAGGTGACAGAGATATCAGTGCTCATATAAGGGTCCTGCTTCTGCGTGAAGTTATTGTTAAAGTCGTTCGCGGCATAGGCCTCTGAACGGTATGTCTCTGTCAGAGAGATGGTTGTGCTTTGAACAGGCAGATAGTTAACAGTCGCTTTTACATTGTGGTCTGAGACACCCGGTAAAAAGTTGCCTGCATAATCCTGACCTGCCTCCTCATCGATGATGGCCTGCACATAGTTATAGTTCAGTGCGATGTTCCAAGCCTCTGTGATAAGCCACTTGTCATAGAGATCGATCCCGTATTTATGGGACTTGTCGATATTGGTATTGGCAAAAGTCACAGGGTTATAATAGATCTCATTTCGCATATCAACATAGTAGGCTGCGATCTTGAACTTGTTAGTTGGTAGGATGTAGTTGTAGCCGAGTGTATAGTTATTGGCAGCCATCGGGTCAATAAAACTGTTGAATGTTCCGCCAAAAAGGAAAAACCTGTCGATATCGGGGGATTGGAAACTGCGTGAATAGTTGGCAAAGAGTGACTGCTCTTTGGTCAATAGGTAGTTGTAGCCGAGTTCAGCACCGTGCAGCGCATCATCGTCTGTAATATCCGTAGTAAGATCCTGATATCGGTAGGTCACTTTTTCATAACGGTAGCCGGCTTTCAATGATGAAGCACCGAAATACCACTGCGTCATCAAAAATCCCGCGATGTTATCTTTGTGTGTTCTGTTTCCAAACGCTTCACGCTGCCCGTCAAAACTGTCAATACCGACAGAGAGCGCCACCAAACCGGTCTCAATGTCAACGCTTGCCTTGAGTGTGTCGTAGATGTACTCTGCCGGCGTAAATGGTACATACTGGACTGTTTTCTCTTCGTGGAAACCGTCAAAGTTGACCGAAACAGTATCATTGATGTTGTAACTCGCGCCTGCATTGACGGTATCGCTTGTAAACTTCTGTTCTTTTGGCGAGCCGGTACCTGGCTGTAAAGGGTCCGTATCATACTCAGCTTTTGTCAGAGGACCTCCATAAAACACATCAATGGTTGATGTGGCGGCACCGAGTCTGAACTCAAGTTCTTCAATAGGTGTGTATCCCATGTTAAAAGTAGCCGTTGACAATTTACTTTTGTCTTTGTTCCCGGCAGCATCGATCGTTCGTATACCGTCATTTCGCTGCATCTCACCGCTTGCAGAGATGCTGACCCTTTTATCACTGTGGCCAAGGTAGAATGAACCGTCTTTGGTGCCATAGCTGCCGCCATAGAGTGTCACAGATTTGTCATTACTGCCTTTTGTGATGATGTTGATAACACCGGCATTGGCGCCGTCGCCGCCAACAACAATGCCGCTGGATTTGATGATCTCGATCTTCTCGATCGACTCAGGGCTGATACTTGAAAGCAGTTGCGGGACCAAGTCGATATTGTTCATGCGGCGACCATTTACGGTGACGACTATATTCTGGTTTCCGTTCGCGCCGTATCCATGCATGTCAAGTTGTTGCGTAAATGGATTGCCGTAATTAGGCATCGCGATGACGGATGTCTGCTGGTTTAGAAACTCGTAGACATTCTGGACATGTGCTTTGTCTATGTCTTCAGCCGTGTAGACTTCGACAGCGTCGGTTGACTTGAGCTCGTCTGTTTCAATGGCTGTTGAGGAGACGGTTAAGGGTTCAAGCGTGACGCTGTTTGCAGCTGATGCTGCGCATGTCAATGCTGAAAGTGCAGCAAGTGAGAGTAGTATTTTGTTCATTTTATATCCTGTAAGTTATGTTTGTTTGTTGAAAGTCTAAATGAAAATCGGGCGGTGATGTGACCGAGTTGGCGTAGCGGTAAGGGCGTATGTTTCGTTGTGGTTTCGCATTGTGGCGGATGCGGTTTCGGGTGATGCGGTTATAAAAGCAGTTGCAATGGCCGGCATGGGTCGGCAGGGAAAGGACGGTGCAACTGAGCAGCTCTTCGAGCTCGTCGTCGGCGCTCTCTTTTGTCTCCCAGTCGGGCTGGGTAAGATGCGATGCGTTTACACGTACGGAGGTGGCGCTGAGGTGGTGTTGTACGACTGTTGCCTGTATGGCGGCAAGTGAGAAGTAATTTTTACCGAAACCTTTTGGTGCGCGCATCGATTCTCCTGGAATTTTCGGAATTATAGCAGAAGAGTCTGATTTACTTGGTATCTTCTTTGAACTCTTTGGTACTTTCATTAAAAGACTTTTTGGTGTTGCCCCAGGCATTTTTAAAGCCTTGGTTAATATTGTGCAGGTTCTTTTTCGACTCTTGTTTGGTACAGCCGACGAAAAAAAGCATGCCTAATGACAGGGTGATTAAAAACAGCGGTCTCATTGTTGATAGATCCTTGAATTGATTTAGCTTATAGATAGTAAGAAGTATAGCAAAACGTTCCTATAACAGAAGAGGGAGTCTTCGCTATAATTGCGCTGACAAACAGCCCCACAAGGATCGGCATGAAACTCTCGCATCTACGACAGATCGTTGACTATATGCAGTCATTGAAGCATATCAATGCCATCCACCGCATCGGCGACAGTGTTCTCAAGATCGTCTTCGACCGTGATAACATCTTCTACTTCAATATGCAAAAGGGCAACGCCTACATCTCTAAATGCGCCAAAGAGGTGCGCCGATCCAAGGTCTATAATGCCCCCTTTGATGTCATCATCTCAAAGCGGTTCAACCGTGCCCAGATCGAGAGCATTGAGCTCTACAACGATGACAAGATCATCCGCATCAAAGCGTCGATCAGCGGTGCCTACAAGGCGCAGAGCACCATCTTGCAGCTTGAGTTCACGGGCAAGACGACCAACGTCATCATCCTTGACGATGACGAGATCATCCTTGAAGCGCTCAGACATGTGGACGCCTACAGTTCGTACCGGATCATCAAGGTGGGGCAGGAACTTGTCGCACCGCCCGCTCTGCCGTTCACACCAAAAGAGTACCCGCTTGAGGATGTCGAAGCGTTCTTGCTGGAGACCTGCGAGAAAGAGCAGGCACAGCGTCTAAACAGTCTGAAAAAACAGAAGTCGGTCTATATCACCAAAAAACTGCACAAACTGGAGCGCCTCTACGCCAAACTCGATGACGAGGCTCTGCTGCAGGAGGAGGTCGACAGGCTCCAGCACTACGGCAACCTGGTTCTGAGCAACCTGCACACCATCAAACCCTACCAAAGTGTGCTGGCACTGACCGATTATGATGGTACGGTGGTCCATGTCGAGGTCGATGACAAGATCAGCGTCCCTTCGCGCTATTCGGACTACCTCTTCAAACGGGCGAAGAAAGCGAAGCAGAAGGTGAAAAACCTCCATATCGAGCGCGAAAGTCTTGCCGGAAAGATCAACCACCTCAAACACTTTCTCGACGTGATCCAACATGCCAAAGATGTGGCGGCCATCGACCTGCTCTTTCCGCCGCGACAGCAGATGAAAAAAGAGAAGCCCAACGAGTCGTATGAGGTCTTCTGGGTGGAGGGCTACAAGGTGCTGCTGGGCAAAAGCGAAAAGGGGAACATCGAACTGCTCGAGAACGCACGGGCAAAAGATATCTGGTTTCACATGCGTGACCGCCCTTCGGCTCATGTGATCGTCGTGACCGACAAAAAGAACATTCCCGAAAGCGTCATACACGAGGCAGCCGGTCTCTGCGTCGATTTTACGATGTTTGAGAACGGGCATTATCTGGTCGACTATACGCAGCGTCGGAATGTGAAGATACAGGATGGGGCAAACGTCCACTATACGGACTATAATACGGTCGATATCGTAAAATATTAAAAGGGCAAAACCAAACCTGACGCATTGCAAAGCGAAAGGGTTCTTGACCAACGTTTATTTGTCTCTCGCTAACCCAAGCCACACTTCGCTATAATCACGATAATAATCATATATTGAGATAGCGAGAGAACAATGGCATTGACTAAGATTTACTCCGAACATAAAGAGCGCATTGATACGGCAGTTTTGATACTGGCTGCGATCATTCTAATAGGTATTTTCCACAACTTTATCCTTGTCTGGGCGACCCTGGGGGTGATCTACCTGGTCGCCTTTCGTGAGGCGAACGCCCTCTTCGGGGTGGATAAAGATGCCAATATCATTTTTGCAGGGGCGTTGTGGATCGCGGCGGCATTTTACCCCAAACCAGATGACCTGTTTATGGTCACAGCGCTTGTCCTCGCGGCGATCTATGCGTATGATCCCAAACAGGAGTTCAATAAACTTTTGAGCTTTGTCTACCCGACGGCGGGGATGCTTTTTCTGTTGACACTCTATTCGGATTTCGGCATTCATAGTATCTTTTGGATGATTTTGACCGTCGGTGGTGCCGATGTCGGCGCCTACATCGTGGGCAAGAGCATGGGTAAGACAAAGTTCTCTCCAACTTCGCCGAACAAAACGCTCGAAGGAGTCGTCGGCGGTATTGCGATCGGGACGCTTCTTGGCCTGTTGGTCGGCATCTCTGTCGTCGGAGGCTGGAGTGCACTGCTGATCTCTGTGGCGGTCGCAGCGATCTCTGTCTTCGGCGATCTCTTTGAGAGCTTTTTAAAACGCCACGCCGGTGTGAAAGACAGCGGCAGCTTCTTGCCGGGCCACGGCGGGGCGCTGGACCGTATTGACGGCTATCTTTTCGGAGCGGTCGTGATGGTGGTCCTTTTGCGAGGGCTTGCATAAGGTGATCGTCTTAGGCTCTACCGGCTCGATCGGGGTCAACACGCTCGAGATCGCCAAAAAATTCGATCTCAATGTCGATGTCCTTGTCGCCGGTAACAACCTTACACTTTTAAACCGCCAGATCGAAACCCATGCACCAACGGTTGTCGTCGTCGGCGAACATGCCGATCCAAATGCGGTCAATCATCCCAACGTGCTTCAAGGCGAAGCGGCTATTTTAGAGGTGATCGAAGCGTCGCAGAGCAAACTGGTCGTTAACGCTTTGGTCGGCTTTATGGGACTGCGACCGACACTCAAGGCGATCGAGACAGGCAAACGGGTTGCCCTGGCCAACAAAGAGTCGCTGGTCGCCGGAGGTGCTTTCATCGATATGTCGATGATACAGCCGATAGACAGTGAACACTTCGGGCTTTGGTATCTCAACAACGTCTCCCGTCCCATCGACCGCATGCTGATAACGGCCAGCGGCGGCGCGTTCAGAGACTGGCCGCTTGAGAAGATCAAAAACGCCACGTTGGCGGATACCCAAAAGCATCCCAACTGGGCGATGGGGCAAAAGATCACGATCGACAGCGCTTCGATGATGAACAAGATGTTCGAGCTTTTGGAGGCACGCTGGCTTTTCGGCGAAGGGGAGTATGATGCGCTCATCGAGACAAAATCGCTTATTCATGCCCTCATAGACTACAAAGACGGTTCAACGACGGCGCACTTCGCCAAAGCCAACATGCAGCTGCCGATCGCCTATGCGGTGATGGGGCAGGCGGACGAAGAGATCTTGCGACCGGTCAACCTGCTCGAGGTGGGTTCGCTGGAGTTTCGCGAGATCACAACAGAACGTTATCCTATCTGGCAGATCAGAGAAGAGCTCCTTGCCAATCCGAAACGCGGTGTCGTGGTCAATGCGGCCAATGAAGCTGCGATAGAGCTCTTCGTAGAGGAAAAGATCGGCTTTTTGGAGATCTCCGAACGTGTGATCAGTGCCTTTGGACACTTTACAGCGGAACCGCAGAACATCGATGAGGTCTTTGCACTTGATGTCGAGGTGCGCCAATACGTAAAGGCGATGTCATGAGAGAGAAGGTCCTTTTACTGCACGGCTGGGGCGGAAGCGACTACCCGCACTGGCAGTCCTGGCTGGCGGGCGAGATCGCCAAAGATTACGGTACAGTGGCTTTTCCGCTTCTGGACCATCCCCATTTCCCGACCAAGAACCGATGGATGAAGCAGGTCAAGAGTCTACTTGAAGAGTTTCAGCCGGATGTTGTCATCTGCCACTCACTAGCCAACACGCTCTGGTTCCACCTCTGTCACGAGGGGGAGATCAAAGAGGTTGAACGGCTGCTCCTGGTTGCGCCGCCGCGACTGGACCTTGAGCTCGATACCATTTCAAGCTTTTTCCCGGTCACGCCTCCAGATCGTCTCTTTGCCACAGAGGCGATGCTGGTCACCTCCACGGATGATCCTTATATGACGGCGATCGAAAGTGTCGATCTTCAAAGTGCTCTGGGCATTGAGATGAAGGTCCTGCGAGATGCAGGTCATATCAATGCTGAGAGCGGTTACGGCGAATGGCCCTGGGTCAAAGAGTGGCTGACGCAGGGAAGCAAGAAAAGAGGCGGGAGAGGCGAATGATCTTATCTATCGAATCCTCTTGTGATGACAGCTCTATCGCCATCACCGATATAGAGAGTAAAAAACTGGTCTATCATAAGAAAATCTCCCAGGAGCTGGAGCATGCCGTCTACGGCGGTGTCGTTCCGGAACTGGCTTCGCGTCTGCATGCGGAAGCCCTGCCGAAGATCCTTGAAGAGTGCAAACCCTACTTCCCGCAGTTAAAAGCGATCGCGGTCACTAACGCTCCGGGACTTGCCGTGACCCTGATGGAGGGGATCACGATGGCAAAGGCACTGAGTCTGACGCTCGACCTTCCGCTTATCGCGGTGAACCATCTAAAAGGGCATATCTATTCTCTCTTTATCGACAAAGAGGCGATCTTCCCGCAGACGGTCCTGCTGGTCTCCGGCGGGCATACCCAGGTCGTCGAGGTCAAATCGCTCAATGAGATGGAGACGGTCGCGACGACGATGGATGACAGTTTCGGAGAGAGCTTTGACAAAGTCGCCAAGATGATGGGTCTGGCTTATCCGGGCGGCCCGGTGATCGAGAAGTTGGCCAAAGAGGGCGATCCCAAACGCTATGGGTTTACGATCCCGCTGCAGCAGAAGAAAATCTTTGCCTTCTCCTACTCCGGCATCAAAAATGCGGTGCGTCTGGCAGTCGAAGAGGGAAGCGAAGCGGACTACCCGGACATTGCGGCTTCGTTCCAGGAGGTGGCGAGTGAACATCTGATACGCAAGATCAAAAAGTACCTGGTCGAGCATCCGCCAAAGAACTTCGCCATCGTCGGCGGCGCAAGTGCAAACCTCTATCTGCGTGAAAAAGTCGAGGCGATGCTGGCGCCATACGGGGCCAAGCTGCATTTGGCCGAACTAAAATACTGCTCGGACAATGCCGCAATGATCGGCCGTGTAGCGGTTGAGATGTATAAGGAAAAAGCGTTCACTCCGATGGCCCAACTGCAGGCCATCCCGCGTACACAATTATAAATAGGATACTTTTTGTCCTATTCTTAAATCAAGCTTAGCTAAACCAAACCTTAGAGTCGTTAAGTGAACATAGATTTTTTTATGTGTAAACTCTCGGTATAAAAATTAACAAACAGGAGCCCAATATGGCAACTACTAAATTCAAAGGTACAGACGTAGAACTTCTAGGAAACGAAGTAAACGTAGGCGACAAAGCACCAGCAATCACTGTTGTAAACTCAGATGGTCTTGGTGACGTTGTAGTCGGTGGCGCAACAGGTAAGAAACAACTTATTATCGTTGTTCCTTCACTAGACACAGGTGTATGTGCTACAGAGACTCGTAACTTCAATGCGAAAGCGGCAAGCCTTTCAGATGTTACTACTACTGTTGTTTCTCTAGACCTTCCATTTGCTGCAGGTCGTTTTTGTTCAGCTGAAGGCATTGACAACTTGACTGTTGCTTCTGACTTCCGTAACAAAGAGTTCGCTAACGCATACGGTGTACTTCTTGGTGGATCAGTTCTAGCTGGTGTAACATGTCGTGCAATCTTCGTAGTAAACGAAGAAGGTATCGTAACATACAAAGAGATCGTTCCAGAGATCACTGAAGAGCCTAACTACGACGCTGCACTAGCTGCTGTACAGTAGTCCTGATCAGTAAGAAGATCTCCCCTCTTCTTGCTACTTTCCTCCTTAACGGAGGAGACGTTAACCCCACTTTTCATCTCCCTTCATCTTTATTTAACTTTACTCTGATACACTCCTATGACAAAAAATAATGCACATAAAAAAGATGCATATTCAAGGAATGTTCATGAAAAAAACTCTCTCAATTGCAGCAATGTCTGTACTGTTAGCGACAGCAGCCAATGCAGATATTATGCGTGTTGAAGGTGCCGTAGGTATGTGGCAAACGGAACCGACCGGGACGATCACTTACGAAAACAACACCTTTGATATTGTCGACAATGCCGGTTTCGATAAATCGACTGCGACCTATGCATGGATCTATCTCAAGCACCCGGTTCCGGTTATTCCGAATGTGCGTCTTGAGTACGTTCAGCCAAGCTATGATTCGACAATATCAAAAGATATTAGCTGGGGCGGTAATACCTATACAGCAGGTATGACGAATGAACTCTCTTTGACAGAATATGATGCGGTGCTCTACTACAACCTTCTGGACAACACGTTCTGGACAACAGTTGATCTCGGTCTGGATGTCAAGCTGATCAACGGGAACTACAAGCTGAGTGACACGACAGGTACCCTGCCTGCTGTCGACGAAAGTTTCGACCTTGCGATGGTACTTCCGTACATGCGTGCACGCGTTCAGCTTCCGGTGACCAATATCGGTATCGAAGCGATCGCAAGAGGTATTTCATACGGCAACAACAAAGTTGTCGACGCAGAGATCAAGGTCGATTATACAATGGACTTCGTACCTGTTGTCCAGCCGGGTTTTGAGATCGGTTACCGTTACCAGCAGATCACTATCGATGGCGGAACGGTAGGTGCCGGTGCTGAGCTTGACACGACGTTCTCAGGCATCTACGGCGGTCTGATGGTGCGTTTCTAAACGGCCACTCTTCTTAACATACGGGCACTTTAGCCCGTATCTCTCTCAAAACAGCATCACACTTTTTTAGAATCACAAAGTCATATAGGCAAAATCGTCTGGTTTGACGATCAGCTGTTACTGCCTCTTTTCAGGCACTGCTGCCGGAGCGTTCTTGCCCATATAGCGGGTATCGATGATCACGACCTCGTTTTCCAGCCAGATGCCGAACTTTTCATACACTTTATGCTGTGCCAACTCCATCAGTGCAATCGCCTCATCGAAGGTGCCGCCACCGAGGTTGATCATGAAATTGGCATGCTGTTCACTGTAGGCCATACCGCCGATGCGGTGACCCTTTAATCCGACGGCCTCGATCAGGCGGCCGGCATAGTCGTTAGACGGGTTTTTAAAAAAACTGCCGGCACTCGGATCGTGCGGCTGATTGGCACGCATCTGTTTGAACATCTCGATCTTTTTTTGTTCAAACCCTTCCATGATCTCAAAAACGCCTTCAAAAACAACGTCGTCGATATCGGTTTTCCGGTAACCGTATGTGATCTGATCACGCAGCCGGTACCCCTCTCTAAAACGGACACTGTGGAGGTGGTTAAAGATCTCATACTCTTTCAGCCCGGCATTCATCTGCAGCATACCGCCCAGGGTACCTGGAAGATGGGCGACAAACTCAAAGTTGGCAATGTTGTGTTTTTTGCAAAAAGAGACGATCTTACCGCCGGGGGTGGCGGCACCGATGAGGAGTCTGTTCTCTTCGATCTTGATGTAGTCAAAAGCTTTTGAGAGTTTCATCAAAGGCGGATGCTGCGGACCGACCAGCAGGTTGTTTGCCGAACCGATCAGGTAGGCACCATCGGGGTAGTCAAAACTGTCGATCATGTAGACATCGGCAACCGGGCCGACGCGGATTGAGCTGAACTTTGAAAAGTCGATGGATTTCAAAGGGAAGTTGCTGCTATTTGCCATCTGCTCTGTACGCAATGCTAACTATTGCGCAGCTCACTGTATTCACGGGGGATAAGGTACTCTTCGGCTTTGATCAGTGTGTCGTAAAAACCGTGTTTGAACCCAAGTTCATAGAGTTTGTCGATCGCTTTGAGCTGAAGGGGACTGAGCTCTACTGAGTCGTCATTGGCATAAAGCTCAAGGTATTTGTCCAGGGTTGCCCCTTCGATGCGGACCAGCTTCTCTTTGACCAGACGGTCACAGAGCTCCTCTTTTCTAGCGCGGGCGACTTTTACGGCTTCGGTAAGCGTCTTTTCATAGGCTATCGCTTTTGTCAGCGGTAGCGAGCGGCGGATCGCCATGCCGCCAAGCGGCAGCGGGAGATCTTTGCCGGCAAGTTCCTGCCAGATGTCCCATACCTCACGTTCCACTTCCAGTTCATCGCCAAAGGTCAAGATGCTTTCATGGATCAAAACACCGGCATCGACCTTGCCGCTTCGTACCGCCTCTTCGATCTCAAGAAAGTCCATATAGACGGGACGCGCTTGCGGGTAGGCAATACGAAAAAGCATCGCATTGGTCGTGTATTTGCCGCTGAGCGCGACCTTGAAGTTACGTTTTAAGGTCTTGTCTTTGCGTTTGATGAGCTTGGGACCGTAGCCCTCGCCAAAGCTTACGGCCGTACGGAGCAGAGCGTAGTCATCTCTGATATGCGGGTAAAGGGCAAAACTGATCGCCGAGATATCGTAGGTTCCTTTGAGGGCTTCAACGTTGAGTGTCTCGATATCGAGAGGGATGTTGTCAAAGTCAACGCCCTCTTGTGTCACCCAGCCGAATTTGATGGCATAGTACATGAAAATATCATCAGCGTCAGGAGAGTGGGCAATTACCATTTTTTTCAAAAAAAGTCCTAATAGTTGATCGACAAATATGTCTGAAAGTAATGTTGATTTTAACCAAACAACGCTAAAATTACGCACTATTGTGATTTTAATAGTTTGGTTCAAAAAATATGTCAAAATGCAATTTAATATAGTTAATTATTGCAAATTGACATAGAATACAAGTAAATAATTTAGATGGCAGAAGCTGTCGCGTAAGAGGATTACAAAATGGACGCAAATAAACAAAAATCACTTGACTTAGCTATGAAGCAGATCGACAAAGCCTTTGGTAAAGGGGCGTTAATGCGTCTTGGCGACAAAGAGGTCGAAGCGATAGAATCGATCAGTACCGGCTCTTTGGGGCTTGATCTTGCTTTAGGCATTGGTGGTGTACCACAAGGTCGTGTGATTGAGATCTATGGTCCAGAGAGCTCGGGTAAGACGACGTTGACGCTTCAGATCACAGCGGAATGTCAGAAGAAAGGCGGGGTTTGTGCTTTTATCGATGCAGAACATGCGCTTGATGTTAAATATGCAAAAAATCTGGGTGTAGATATTGACAATCTGCTCGTTTCGCAACCTGATTACGGTGAGCAGGCGCTTGACATCGTCGAGACAATTGCCCGTTCCGGTGCTGTTGATTTGATCGTTATTGACTCCGTCGCCGCATTGACACCGAAGGTTGAGCTTGAAGGCGAGATGGTGGATCAGCAGGTCGGTGTTCAGGCACGTTTGATGTCAAAAGCGCTGCGTAAACTGACAGGTATCCTGCACAAGATGAACTGTACGGTTATCTTTATCAACCAGATCCGTATGAAGATCGGGATGATGGGGTATGGCTCTCCGGAGACGACAACGGGTGGAAACGCCTTGAAGTTCTACTCATCGGTCCGTATCGATATCCGTCGTATAGCTACGCTGAAACAGGCGGAAGCACCGATCGGAAACCGTACGAAAGCGAAGATCGTCAAAAACAAGGTCGCACCGCCGTTCAAGCAAGCGGAATTTGACATTATGTTCGGCGAAGGGATCTCGAAAGAGGGTGAACTTTGTGATTATGGTGTAAAATTAGACATTATAGACAAAAGTGGGGCCTGGTTCTCGTATGGCGACCAAAAACTTGGTCAGGGACGCGAGAAGGTCAAAGAGGCATTCAAAGAAAATCCTGAACTTGCTGCCGAGATCGAAGAGAAGATCAAACAGGCAATGGGTATCAGCTCCATGATGGACATGGATCAAACAGAATTAGAAGAGGTAGATGTATGATATATATAGACAACATTAGTGCAATGGAAGTTATGGATTCTCGCGGGAATCCAACAGTTAAAGCAACAGTAGCATTGAGCGACGGTACTGTCGAAAGCGCGGTGGTCCCTTCGGGTGCAAGTACCGGTAAGCGCGAAGCGCTTGAACTGCGTGACGGCGGTGACCGTTACATGGGCAAAGGTGTCTTGAAAGCGGTTGACAATGTCAATGGCGAACTGGCTGATGCACTGATCGGTCTTAGCCCGTTCAACCAGGCGATCATTGATGCAACGATGAAAGAGGTAGACGGTACGGAAAACTACGGCAATCTCGGCGCAAATGCCGTACTGGGTGTCTCTATGGCCGTTGCACGTGCGGCTGCGGCATCACTTAAAATGCCGCTTTACCGCTACCTTGGCGGTGCGAATGCGATGGTTCTTCCGACACCGATGTTGAACATCATCAACGGCGGTTCACACGCAGACAACTCGGTTGATTTCCAGGAGTATATGATCATGCCGGTCGGTTTCGAAGATTTTTCGACAGCTCTTCAGGCATCTGCAGAGGTCTACCACAATCTGAAA
>JBFFUI010000023.1:0-34161 GCA_041571435.1 Sulfurimonadaceae bacterium
CGTCAACTGTGTGTGCTGTCCATACATCTGGCTTCTCTGCACGCCAATCTGTAGCGTTTACTGCTACTGGAGCAGCTGTTAGAGCTACCGCACCTAGTCCGACTAGGCTTAAAAATTTTCTTCTTTGCATGTTATTTCCTTTGTGTTATTTGCTTGCGTTGAGCATATACTCAACAATTTCTTTCATCTTAGCGTCGCTGTAGTCACTTCCACCTTTAGGTGGCATAGCGTTTTTACCGTTGATGGCATTTGCCAGTACAGTTTTAAACCCTTGAGCCGCTACTTTTGACCACTCAGCTTTGTTCCCTACAACCGGAGCGCCCATTCCTGCGGCACCGTGACATACGGCACATGATGCTTCGTATTCTGCTTTACCAAGTTCTACTGCACCTTCTTCTTTCGGAAGATCGCGTACGGTAGAGATCGGTGGCAAGAAGTCAGAGATACCTGTACCAGAGATGCGTGTTACTTTTGCTGTCGGCTCAAGACAGTCTTTCATACAACGCTCGCTAGGGTTGACTTTCATCGCACCGAAGTTCGTTGGGTTCTGGTAGTAAGCACGTACGTTCTCAACACCTTGAGGACCGTCGATCTTTGGCTCGAAACCGTCGACATTCGGCATCGTGACTTTTGAGAAGTTGTCTTGGTCAAGAACAAACTCGTCATCTACCGCTTCGCCATCAACTTCCAGTTCATTGATGCTGATCATATAAGCTGTAAGTGCATACACTTCGTCAACTGAAAGTGACTTAGATTTTGGATGCGGCATACCGTCATGAATGTACCACCACATTGTACTTAGGTGCGGCCAGTATGAACCGAATACACGTGTCGGACCTTCAGCATCAGGGTCAAAACGTTGGTTTTTCAATGTTTTTTGAAGGTTGGCACCATTACCTTTAGAAAGTGCAGGGTATCCACCGCCACCTGATCCGAAGTCACCGTGACACATAACACATTGCGCTTCGTAAAGCTCTTCACCCTCTTCTACCGAACCTGAACCGGCTGGTGGAAGTTTGTGCGGTGTGACGTCTGTGTCCCAAGCTGCCAGTTCGTTTGCAGTCGGTGTACGACCATAGTTAAATGTTTCTGACTCTGCTTGCATGTCGACAAGATAGTCAGCAGTTTTACCGTTTACGACAGGGTATGTTACACCACCGTCGATAACCGCTTTGCCGTTTGCATAAGCAGTTGCTGCAGTTGTGGCTCCTGAATGTGATGCACCGGAAGCAGAAGCTCCGCTGTTACATGCAGTCATGAAAAGAGCTGCTGTAGCTGCGATCGATGCAGAGATGATCAATTTATTAATATTCAACATTATTTCGCCTCCTTGTCGATTACGACATTACCATTCTCGTCTCTCTTAAGAGTCGAACGCATTTGCATGTGGTTAACCGTACCGTCTTCAAGTACTTCCCAAGTCTCAATACCATTTCTGTGGTATACCGCTTCAATACCTGTGACCAAAGTCTCCTGGTCGACAGTAGGTTGGATGTAACCGGCATCATCCATTGCACGTGATGCAAGAATGATACGTTTGCCTTCATATTTGTAGGTGTAGCTCCAGCGTGTCCAACACTTAGGAAGAACAAGACCTTTAAGGTTTGCAGGAACGTATGTGTTACCGCCGTCAAATGAGATATCGACACCTGTAATTGTTCCCATACCTGACCATGCAAGACCTTCGATCTCAACTAGGTCACCTTTTTTAAGGTCTTTCCATGGGATCTCAGGTGATGGAGATGTCACTGTCGAGTTGACTTCATTTGCATAGAAGTGCTGGATCGCTTTACCGCTTGGTTTAAGCGCCGTGTACTTCGATGTCTCTTCTTTAGCGTAGAAAGGCTCATCCGAGAGCTTGATACGCTTAAGCCATTTAACACAAAGGTTACCTTCCCAGCCTGGAAGAAGGATACGAACAGGGTAACCTTGCTCTGGGCGAAGTGCTTCACCATTTTGACCGTATACGATCATAGCATCGTCCATGACTTTGTCCATAGGAATCGTACGTCCCATTTCAGAGTTATCCGAACCTTCTGCAAGTATCCATTTCGCTTCTGGTTTAACACCAAGATCTTTAAGGATGTCTTTCAAGTAAACACCAGTCCACTCAGCACAACTCATGAAGCCTTTGGCAAACTGAAGTGAGTTGAACTGAGGTCCACGCCACTCTTGTCCACCATTGGCAGGACATTCGATAAAGTGTGTGCGCGTAACACTTGGGTACTTCTTAAGTTGATCAAGCGTAAGAACGATAGGCTTCTCGACAAGACCGTGAATCATCAGACGGTACTCGTTTGGATCAACATGTGCAACACCACCGTGAGAACGGCTGAAGAACAGACCATTTGGTGTGATGATACCCATTGATTCATGGATCGGTGTAACAGCAATTGATGCCTGGAAGTTACCGGATGCAAGAAGTCGTGTGTTTCTTCTTAATACATTGTGCTCATAAGCAGAAGGGACACCGTAACGATTTTTAGTTACTGGATCTCCAAGTTTCTGGCCCCACTTTACGTGGTGCATGATAAATGGATCATCTTCTTTACTCGCCTCGACTGAATGGCCTGCAAATACACTCGTACCTGCTAAGGCACCCACAGATAGAGCGGCTTTTTTGAAAAAGGCTCTTCTGTCAGAAAGCTCGTCGCTAGATACAGCTTCGATATCTGTTTGAGAGTTTTTAATTTCTTTATTACTCATCGTTGTCTCCCCATATGTATAGATATATCTCATTTGTTAGTGCATATATACAGAAAACCACTAGGTTTTTAAATATCATCAGAACTGAATAATTTTACTGTATGCAGAAAATACTGGCAATTCATGCAATAACAATCGCGATAATTCGTAACGTGAATTGTATCACATTCTTATCAAATAAAAAGATTGTTGGCCCTATCTCTTGTGCCTTCGGTATTACCAAACGAAACACTAACGGAATCACATTTGTAATTAACAAAATTAATCATAAGGATAATCTTTGAAAATAGTAACGGAATGTTGCCGGGTGATAAAAAGGATTTTTGAGCATATAGAGCGATTGCCTATACTATATATATAGACGTATCTGTGCTCAGGAAAGAGCACTTCTTTCAAACCAGTGCTCGAGCGTTCGTTTTAACGTGGCCTCTTTACGTCGATTGAAATGGTCAGCGAGGTCAAAGTCGGGCTTCTCCGAGTTCTCTTTATACTCTTTGATAAACGCAGCGTAGAGATTTTCTTTCATCCCTGTGACTTCGTAGGTGACTTTATCGTAGGTTAACCCTGCATCCACGATCTGTTCTCTATAAATCTCTTTAGGGTTGATGCTGCCGTATCGATCTTCTTTCGGCAGGGTCATGTTCATCTCGATGTAAGCACGCATCATGGCAAGTGTGTGCTCGAACTGCTCGATCGGCAACTCGTTTGTATCATGAACGACTGTGGCTTGCTCTTTGCTATAGCCCCAGCCGCCGCTTAGGGAGAACTCGACGTCAAATGCGGCTTTGATGATCTCTTTGACCGGATCACTGCTTTTGATGGGTTGAAAATCTGACATTAAAATACCTTGCTTACATCTGTGTTTAATGGCAAGAGAAGAATGCTATTTCTTTTCAATCTTGTCTTTAGCTGTTTTGATGGCGCTGTCCAGTGCTGTTTTGGCCGCACTGAAGGCTTGAATTCCCATTCGTTTTGCTTCTTTTGCTTTATCCGACTGTAGGGCGCGGGAACTTCGCACCAGTGCATCTTTGGTAGCGGAATTGAAACGTTCTTTCAGTACATCTACCGTCTCTTTGGAGATCAGAATCAGCTCATCCATATCGAGGTGGATGTCTTTGCTTACTTTTTTCAACAGCGCTTCCGTGCTTTTGTCTGTTGTACTGGAGAGCGACTGAATGGTCTGCGTAAAGACAAGGTTGGTCTGTTTCAGCTCGTTGAGGTCGCCATAGTCCGCAAGTACACCTGCCTTGAGCTCTTCAGGTACGTATTGCAGCTGCTGCTTGAATTCACGGATGGAGTGGATCAGTCCTGCGCGAATCCCTTTCAGAGAGCCGCGCAGGATCTCTTCAGCCGCATTAGGCGTCGCTTCGGCAACACCGATTGCACTTTTCAAGATCGTATAAATGATCTTACGGATACGAACTGTTCCCATCACCCCTTCGTTGAGTGTTTCGTGGGTGATGTCTTTGGTGATCTCTTTAAGGGTCTCTTCGATGTCGTGCCCTTTTTCAAGTGTGGTCAAGATCGCAGATTCGACCATCTCTTCGAGCATGTCAAACAGGTCAATGGACTGGAGTTTGATCTGATGAAGGTCGCGCTGTATAGACGGGACATCAGCACCGATATCTTCTTCAATGGTATTGAAAACGGCGTATTTGGCATTCTGGAGCGCTAAAGACTTACGTTCAAGTTGGCGTTCGATCTGCTCTTTCTGAGCCAACAGATCCTGTACTTCATCATGCAACGGCTGTGTTTCGATCTCCAAGACAGCCTCGACTATCGCCTTCAGCTCCTGAAACTTGAGCTCTTCTTTGGCAATATGCCACTCTTGCTCAATATGCTCTGCAAGTGAACCGACCTTTTTGTCTAAGGATTTTGCCTTGCGTCTTTTGTAAAAGCTGCGTATGTCACGTTCGAATTTTTCAATATCCATCATCTTTCCTTTGCTTTATAGTACCATTTTGATATCTTGATGTGCTTTAAGCGCTTCGTAGATGAAGGTGCGTTCATCTTCATTCTGGACGATCAGGTCCAGGTTCAAGCTGACATATTTTCCGGTCTTGCTTGCGTTGGAGTGCTCAAGGGAGTGGGCCCGTTCCAGTATAACGGAGTGTATGGCTTCTTCCAGCACTCTGCGCTCTCTGCCGATGACCTTGTATTTCCAGCTGCAAGGGTAGTCAAGCTCAAGCTTCTGATTTTCGTCTTGCCCGATTATTCTGAGTTTTGGTTTGTCATTAGCCACAATCTATCCTTTACGTGTAAAATCACCGCTTTTGCCGCCCGATTTCTCTTCAAGTTGTACCTGTCGAATGATCATTCCTTTGTCGATCGCTTTGACCATGTCGTAGATCGTCAGAAGTCCTATGCTTGTTCCGGTAAGTGCTTCCATCTCGACACCGGTCTGGCCTGTCAATTTGGCAGTAACAGTCAGTTTGAAACCCGGTAGTTCAGGCAACTCATCGACATCACAGTTGATTCCGCTAAGGTTCAGCGGATGGCACATCGGGATCAGGTCAGATGTCTTTTTTGTTCCCATGATGGCTGCGATAACGGCCGTTTGAAGAACGGGCCCTTTTTTTGTCTTTTCGGTCACGATAGCATCATAGGCATCTTGGCTCATCTCAATAATACCGCTGGCAACAGCGACGCGTGTTGTCTGATCTTTGTCAGAGACATCGACCATTTTTGGTCGGTCTTTTTCATCTAAATGGGTTAAATTCATAGGGTCACTTTTATACTTATTTATCACTAAATTATAGCCAAGTGTTGGTGAACAGTAAAAACGGCGTTAAAGGCGCTTGAGTGCCGCATCATATTCGTACGGATGGTTGAGGTTGGCAAACAGCGTTTCATCATCAAACATGACAGAGCTGGTTTTGGACTGTTTGAGCAGCTGGCCCAGCCGATGGTCGTCCTCTTGCAGCATACGTTGAAATGATGAGAGAAGTGACCGATGATAGATACCGCACATCGGATGGCTACCGGAAGCGGTTTTCGCGACTACGGCGTCAAGATCACTGCTGTCGTTCATCAATAAGGTCTCGATCTGTTCGGCGGCAACGAAAGGGGTATCGACGCTGATGACGAAAAAACGTTCATCGTCCAGGTGTTCAAAAGTGGAGACAAAACCGGCTGTCGGAGCAAAGATGCCCGTTTCAACAATATCAGGGATTACATCGGCATCAAAATCAAACTTATCTCTCTCTTTGGCACTGATAAACGTCCGTTTGAAGAGAGGGGATAATCTTGCATGCTGATATTCTGCCAAGCTCGGATAGCCTCCAAAGGGCATCAAGGACTTGTCCTGTCCCATTCGGGAACTTTTGCCACCGGCAAAAATGACACAACTTATATTAAAAGGGTGTTTTTGCTTAGACATAAAATCTCCTTTGCAGTAAAAAGTATAGTACGAATTATGTAAAGATCAGCTCCGTAAAAAATCGGCTTTTACAAGCTTTAAAAAAAGCAGTACAGAAAGTCCTGATGCACCGAAAATCATGGCCATGACCATGATCTGGTACCGAGCGGCGATCAGGGGCGAGACACCGGAGAGGATCTGTCCGGTCATCATACCCGGAAGCGAGACCAGTCCGACAGCAAAAAGAGCATTGACAACCGGGATCAGCGCCGCCTGATAGGCATGTGAAGAGGCTTTAGGGTAGGCCAGATCATTGGCAAGCTCGAAAGAGAGCCGTTCTGCCGCGATAGAGATGGCGGTCATGGCATTGGCGAAGATCATTCCGGCGAGCGGGATCATATAGCTCGGCTGGTACCAGGGTTCAAGACCGATGACCACCTGTGTGACCAGCAGCAGGGTGATACCCCCGCCGAAACAGAGACTGAGAAGGGCTTTAACATAGAGCGCTTTGCGTTGCGCTGCAACCGTGCGAAGCGATATCCAGCTTGCGGCAAGCAGCATGACAGAGAGTGTCAACAAAATGACAGCACTTGAATCGGTTTTGAAGATATAGATAAGAAAGTAGCCGATAAGCAGCAGTTGTATGACCATTCGTGCCATCGCATAGAGGGCTGTCTTGTACTGCAGTGATTGATAGACCATCACACCGATCACGATGGCAGCAGGTATAAATGAAAAAAGCAGGTCAAAGAGTGAAAGTGTATGCATAATGAAGATTGTAACACAGTGTGTAAAAAAGATGAGCGTCCGGAGTCTAAAAAAGGACTCCGGAGAAGAAAAGTGCGGTTATTTTATGGTTTCCGGATCCGCAATGTAACCCGCGATAGCAGATGCAGCGGCAACCGCAGAGTTGGCAAGGTAGATTCCCGAACTGCGTGCTCCCATACGGCCGACAAAGTTACGGTTCGTTGTGGCAATAGCAGTTTCGCCATCACCCAAAATACCCATATAACCCCCAAGGCAGGCACCACATGTCGGGTTGGAAACAACACCGCCCGCATCGATAATGATGTCGATGTAGCCGAGTTTCTCAGCTTGTTTGAAGATCTTCTGCGTTGCCGGTGTGACGATCAGGCGTGTCTGACGTGCGACGCGTTTGCCGTCAAGGATCTCTGCCGCCATCTTAAGGTCGGAAAGACGGCCGTTGGTACATGAACCGATGAAGACCTGGTCGACTTTGATATGGTCAGAAACCGCCTGGCTTAACGGCTTACCGTTGGACGGAAGTGACGGGTAGGCGATGACCGGCTCAAGTTTGGAGACATCGATCTCCAAAACCTGCGCGTATTTTGCATCAGGATCAGAGTAGTGGAACTTCGGCTCACGGGCAAGCTCTTTGTCGGCTAAAAATTCTTTGGTGATGTCATCGACGGCAATGATACCGTTCTTGGCACCCGCTTCGATGGCCATATTACAGAGGCTGAAACGGTCATCCATGCTCAAGGTCTCGATGGTGCTCCCTGTAAATTCAAGGGCCTGGTAAAGGGCACCGTCAACACCGATACGGCGGATAACTTCCAAGATGAGGTCTTTTCCGTAGACGTTCGGCTGAAGTTCACCGGTAAAGACGACTTTGATGCTCTCCGGTACTTTGAACCAGTTGCCGCCAGTGATCATACCGAAGGCAAGATCGGTCGAGCCCATACCTGTCGAAAAAGCACCAAGTGCGCCGTGTGTACAAGTGTGTGAGTCGGCACCGATGATGACGTCGCCCGGAACAACAAGCCCTTTTTCCGGAAGAAGCGCGTGCTCGATACCCATGTCTTTTTCGTCAAAATAGTTTTTAAGATTATGTTTGTACGCAAAGTCACGGGAGATCTTGGCCTGGTTTGCCGAAGCGATATCTTTGGCCGGGATGAAGTGGTCAAGTACCAAAGCGAACCCGTCCGGATTGGCCAGTTTTTCAGCACCGCTCTCTTCGAACGCTTTGATAGAGATAGGGGTCGTAATATCGTTACCGATGATCATGTCGATGTTTGAACGAACGATCTCGCCTGCATAGACTTTTCGGCCTACGTGTTCAGAGAAGATCTTTTCAGTTATGGTCTGTCCCATAATTAGCCTTTAAATGTATAAATTGTGAATTATGTATTGATTTCACCTAAATAGTGCCGCGATTATACCATTTTGGTGCTGTAGAGTTTTTTAGTCGAAAATGGAACGTTCTTATGGCTCTTTAGGCGGTTCTAATATCAAAGAGGGCTCTTGCTGTTTATGCCGGAGCCAGTTGATAAATTTCAGAAACTTCGGCCGACTGACGATCTTGCGTTCGAGTCGGAACTTGCCGGGATAATCCATCAGGATCAGCCCCATCAAAATACCGAGCAGACCCTGTCCTGGAAGTACAAGCATGGCAATACCCGCCAGCAGAAGTGTCAAACCTATGCCGTTTTTCACGATGAGGACCATCAGGCGGAGTACCGGATGGAGCTCTTTCCAACGAGGCGGCTCCCGTTTGTCGTGGGCAAAGTAATCATAGGGTATCTGGGCGACCAGCCAGGGCAACAGCAGCAGACTGGCGACCGATATCAGCAGCGAACCGGCACCTATTAAGGTCAGCAGCACCTGATTTGTATCGATCCATTGGAACAGGGTGTTCAGCATAAGTCGAATCCCGCCTCTTTCTCTCTTATTCTCGATTCGTCACATCACAATAGTGGTGTAAAGAGTCCTGTTGGACTATTATAGTGCAGTACATATTAATGAATCCAATTCATAAAATGAATTAAGTTCATTTTTACATTCAAAGGACTACAATTCCCCCACTCTTAAGATAGGGAGAAGAATGTCACGTTTAAACAGTGAAATAAAAAACATGAAACGCACGCTTATCCTTGAAAAAGCTACGGAGATGTTCGAAGAGCATGGTTTCGAAGAGCTGAAGGTCTCCGATCTTGCCCATGAGGCAGGCGTGAGCGTGGGTACGATTTATGCCTACTTTGATTCAAAAGAGGGACTCTACAGCGCCTGTGTCGGTTCGCATATCGAGGCCGTATATGAGGTGTTTGTCAAGCTTTTTGCCGAGGAGCTCCCGTTTGAAGAGCTGATCGAAAAATCCCAGAGAATCAAGTTTGAGACGATCTCAAAAAAACGTAAAACACTCGAGACCGGGGCCATCAACAACCCCTTTTTCTTTGAGTCGCATCAGATCAACCATAAAGAGGAGATGGACCGTATCCACCGTCTCTTTGTCGATGTCATCGACCGCCACAAAAAGGTCGATGTCGACAGTCTGCAGCTGGTCTATATCCTCAATGCCATCGGCAATGCCTATGTCCTGAGATGGATCGAAGGCGAGTTTGACGATCTGAACGCCAAAACAAAAGAGGTCAGCTCTCTTTTCATATCGATGATAAAAGGATCATGATGCAACGCTTATTTATACTACCCTTGATTACCGTCTCGCTTTTCGGGTCCGATCTGGCGCAATTGATCGAAAAGGCCCAGCAGAACGAACTGGTCGAGGTCTATCAACAGAAGCTTAACGCTTCGCAGCAGAGCTATAAGTCGGCAAAGTCCTCGTACTATCCGAAGCTTGACCTTGGGGCGTCGGCCCAGTTGACCAATCCGAAGGGACCGATGGACGCAGGGCAGATCTACAATGTACACGCTGAAGCTTCCGTGGTGCTTTTGGACGGTTTCAAACGTGAAAACCTGCTTGATGAACAGAGCAGTCTACAGCGTTCGAGCAGTTTTGACCTTTCCCAGGTCAAGAAGCAGGTCTCTATGGAGGTCGCGACCCACTATTTAAACCTCAAGACGGTCCAGGCGGACATCGACGCGCTTTACCAGAAAAAAGAGCAGCTGCAGGAACAGCTTAACCGACAGGAAAAGTTTTTCAGAGCGAAACTGACGACGGAAGACAATGTGGAGTGGATCAGAGCCGCGGTCGCCAATACGGACTATGAGATCGAGTCAAAACTCTACAGCCGTGACGAGCTGGTGGCAAAACTCTATACATTGACCAATGAAGTGGTTGACAAGATCGACGAGAGCGGGATCGTTGAACCGCTACTGGATCAGCGAGAAGAGCTCGACTCCCTGCGTTCATTGGCCTCACAGGCCGAAGCACTGCGCTATAAGGCGGAACAGAGCGACAGCTCGAACTATCCGACGCTCGTGTTGTCGGACCGCTACGGTTATACGCAGTTTGAGGATGACAATCTGGAGTCGTTTCCGGGTTTTGAACGGGTCAACAGCCAAAATGTTGCAATGCTGAACCTTTCGATGAACCTGTGGGATTTCTCTGCTGCATCTGAACGGCGTCAGGCTGTGATGGCAGAGCATAATGCTTTGAAAGCACAACTGGCCTATAAGCAAAAAGAGGCCAATGCGGATCTCAAACTGGCAGAACGGGCGATAGAGCGGTCCAAAAAACTGCTCGAAGCGGCACTGTTGTCGCAAAACGCTTCCGACCGGACCTTTGCGATTATTGACAAAAAGTATCAGGTCCGTGTCGTGGACTATGTGAAATACCTTGATGCCCTGACGCAGAAGATCGAAGCGCAGGCACAGTACAACCGGGCTTTGGGTGCATTGGAGATCTCTTATGCACGCTATTACTATTATGCAGGATTTGATGTGAAGGAGTATCTGAAATGATGAAACAATTACTACTAGTGGGAATGCTGGCGACAGCAGGACTGGCGGAAGAGGTCTATGTGACATTCAACGTGAAGGCGGACAAAGAGGCCGAACTGGTACTCTCATCGACAGGGTTGGTCAAGAAGATCCATGTGGATGTCGGCGACAGGGTCAAAAAAGGGGCCGTGCTGCTTGAGCTCGACAACGACGATCTGCGTACATCGCTGCTGTTGGCAGAGAAACAGATCGAACTGGCTGAGGTCAACCTGCGTTTTGCCAAAAAAGCGTATGAACGTTATGAAAAAGTTCAGGATGTCATTGACGACGAGCTGTTCGACCAATACGCGTCGAGTTACGAACGTGCCAAGATCGAACTGTCCAATGCCAAAGCCAACCTGGCCTATAAGCGGGCGCTTTATGAGAAGAGCCGTCTAAAAGCACCCTTCAGCGGTGTGATCGCAGAAAAAGATGTTGAGTTAGGTGACGGTGTGAGTTCGGCAAAGATGGAGCCGCTCTTTACCTTGATCTCCTCGCATAAACAGAAACTGGTAGCAGAGGTGGATGAAAAGTACTGGAAAAAGCTCAAGGTCGGACAGACCTTCAGTTACAGTGTCGACAGCGGCAGTGCAAAACTGCAAAGCAAGGTGGCCAAGATCTATCCGGCAATCGATCCCAAAAAACGTTCTATCACGATCGAACTGCCGGCAAAAGGGCTTAAAGTCGGCATGTTCGGACACGGCACGCTGAAGGTCGACTAATGTATAAATTTGCCATAACCCGACCGATCACCACATTGATGATCTTTATGTCGCTGGTCATCTTCGGTCTGATGAGTTTCAGCAAGATGAACACGGTACTCTTTCCGAAAGTCGATTTTCCGATCGTAACGGTCCAGACCTACTATTACGGGGCCGATCCGAAGACCATCGAGTCGAAGGTCACGGAGAAGATCGAAGAGGCGGTCTCATCGATCGCCGGTCTGGACAAGCTCACCTCGATCAGCAGCGAGAACGTCTCGGTCGTGACACTGATCTTTGATATCGAAGTCGACATCACCGAAGCGGCCAACGATGCCCGTGACAAGATCTCGGCACTGCGCCTGGACGAAGGGGTTGAAAAACCTGTCGTCAGCAAGCTGGATATCGGTTCGGCACCGGTACTTTCGCTTTTTGTGGCGTCATCAAAGGTCGAACCGAGCAAGTTGATGTTGACGGTGGACGAGCAGATCAAACCGATGATCGAGAGACTCAGAGGGGTCGGTAATATCAATGTCATCGGCTACCAGGAGCGTCAGATCCGTATCTATCCGGACCCGTTTGCCCTGCGCAAGTACGGCATATCCGCAACGGATCTGAAACAGCTCATTCAAGCCTCGAACATCAAAATGAGCGGCGGTAAGCTGGTCACCGACAAAGACCAGATCATGGTCACGGTGAAGGCCAATGCGACGACTGTTGAAGAGCTTGAAAACTTTGAGATCCTGCCGGGGGTAAAGCTCAGAGAGATAGCCAGGGTCGAAGACGGCATCAAAGATGCCGAAAGTCTTTCGACACTTAACGGCGAACGGGGTGTTATCCTGCAGATCCAGAAGATCTCGGATGCCAACACCCTCAACGTTATTGCCGGCATCAAGAAGGTGATCCCGGAGATCGAAGCGCGTATCGGCGATGACTACAAGCTGCAGTATTTCAATGATACCTCCAACTTCATCAACGCATCGCTTGACCATGTTCTGTTCGACCTGATCTACGGCGCGATCTTGGCGATCCTGATCGTCTTTTTCTTTTTGCGCAATGCGACGGCGACCATCGTATCGGCGATCGCGATCCCGACCTCCATTATCGGGACCTTTTTCCTGATGGATGTCTTCGGCTACGAACTCAACAAGGTGAGTATGCTCGGTCTTACATTGGCGATCGGTATCTTCATCGATGATGCCATCGTTGTCATCGAGAACATCTATAAAAAGATGGAGGCCGGTCTGCACAAGGTCGAGGCCGCGACGGAAGGAACCCGCGAGATTGCCTTTTCAATCCTGGCGATCTCGTCTATGCTTCTGGCCGTATTTATCCCGGTCAGTATGATGGGCGGTATTGTCGGTAAGTTCTTTAACGCCTTTGCCTTTACGGTGGCGATCGGTATCTTTATCTCCTATTTCGTCGCGATCATGCTGATCCCGGCCTTGAGCGCCCGTGTCCTGCAGAAGGGTGAATCGCGCTTCTACCACTTTATGGAACCGCTCTTTGTCTGGATCGACAAGAGCTATGTCAAAATCGTCGGTGCAACGGTAAAGTACGCCAAGACAACGATCCTGGCGGCCTTTCTAATACTGATCGGCAGCTTTTCGATGGCGTCGCTGATCGGGATGGACTTTGCCCCTAAAGAGGACAAAAGTGAGATCGAGGTGACCCTTAAAGCACCGGTCGGTGTCAGTCTTGAAGAGATGTACAAGCGTTCTGAGGCCCTGGCTGTTGAGGTTCGTAAGAACCCGTTTGTCGAGTACACGGCGTTGACCGTGGCCTACAACACGACACGCGATGCCAACCGCGCACAGATCTATGTCAAGCTGCAGGATGTCTCCAAACGGACCACCACGCAAGAAGAGATCATTGTTGCACTGAGAGCAGCGCTTAAGGGCTTCGAAGGCTTCGACAGGATCGCCGTTGCGGATATTCCGAACATTAAAGGGGCAGGGGCGAGTTCGCCGTTTGTGATGGTTGTTCAAGGGCCTGATCTTAACGATCTGCAGACCGCTGCGGACAAGATCATGACCCGGATGGCGACGAACAAAGGGATCGTTGATATCTCGACCAACTACGAGACCGGCAAGCCGGAACTCTCCATAGAGATCCAGCGTGAGAGCAGTACCAACCTGGGCGTATCGGCGCAGGAGATCAGCGGTATTATCGCTACGGTGCTCTCGAGTGACCGCGCCATCTCGCAGTTTGAAGAGAACGGCAAGCAGTATGACATTACGATGCGTTTTTCAGACGCCTACCGAAAAACGGTGGATGATCTTAAGCGTCTTGAGGTGAAAACGATCAATGGCGATTTTGTGGCACTTGAGGGACTGGTGAATTTTGTCGAGTCTGAAGGGCCTGTCTCTATCAACCACTACAACCGACAGCGTCAGATCAGCATCGAGGCGAACCTTGCCGGCGCACCACTGGGTGAAGCGGTCAAGACAGCACTCAACGGCATCCAGGAGGATCTTGGTAAAACCATGAAGTACAACTTCCTCGGGATGGCCGAAGAGATGGGCAAGATGGGTAAAGAGTTCGGTATGGCCTTCGGCCTTGCCTTCTTGATGATGTATATCATTTTGGCAGCGCTGTATGAGTCACTGCTGCAGCCGCTGATCATCATGGTCGCTCTGCCGCTCTCATTTATCGGGGTGCTTTTGGCCCTGATCATTGCCGGCAAGAACTTCAACCTTTTTACGATGATGGGTATCATCCTGCTGATGGGTATGGTCGGTAAAAATGCGGTCCTTCTGGTCGACTTTGCCAACCAGCAGCTGCGCAAAGGGACGACCGTCACCGAAGCGCTGATCCTTGCGGGTGAAAAACGTCTCCGTCCGATCCTGATGACCACCTTCGCGATGGTCTTTGCGATGCTGCCGCTGGTCTTTATGAAAGGGGCGGGTTATGAGAGTAACTCGCCGATGGCGACGGCGGTTGTGGGCGGTCTGATCTCGTCCATGCTCCTGACATTGATCGTCGTACCGGCGATCTACAAATTTCTGAGTCCGCTCGATCTCTGGATGCGTAAGTTCTATGATCTTGACTTTATGAAACTAAAAAAGGGCAGCGATAAGCCGGCCAAGGGCCCTGAGACAAACTAAATATGGTCTAACGAGAGACCATAGGATCAATCGCAGTGCAGAGACTTAGAGCAATGCACTGTCTTGACACCTCTTCCAAATCACCCTGACAGATATGCTACAATCTACCTTACGTGTAAACAACAGAGAGGTGATGATTAAAGCACAGGGTCTGACAAAATACTTTCAGCAAAATGCAGCCGTCTCGAATATTGATATTGAGGTCAAAAAAGGGGAGATCTTCGGTCTTCTCGGCCCCAATGCGGCAGGCAAAACCATGACGATCCGTATGCTTTGCGGTATTATCCCTCCCGACAGCGGCCAGATTCAGATCAACGCAATGCCGATCAGAAAAGCAAAACGTACCTTCGGTTATGTCGCCCAGCATTTCGGTCAGTACGAAGAGCTGACGGTCTGGGAAAACCTGCGGTTTTATGCGCAGATGTATGATGTGCGTGACAAAGCCAGGTTGAACATGCTGCTTGAGCGCTACTGTCTAGCGCCATTTAAAAACAGGGCGGCCGGTCTGCTTTCGGGCGGGTATAAACGCCGGTTGGCACTGGTCTGTGCCCTGGCCCATGATCCGGATGTACTCTTTTTGGACGAACCGACCGCCGGTATCGACCCGGTCACTCGAATACGGCGCGCTATTTCCGCGACGATGTTGATTTTAGAAAGACTATCGAGTTTATGCAGCAGAACCTGAGCGGTCCGATGGCCTATGAGATCGTGGTGGATTCCGGGGCAAAAGACGGCATCAAGTCACCGCCGTTTATGCAGACGGTGGAGCGCTTCGGCAACGAGTTCAAAGCGAAGTACCCGGATGTCCGTCATATCGCTTCACTGGTGGATGTGGTCAAGACCTTCAATGATGTAATGAACAATTCCAAAAGTGTTCCCGATGACAACGGACTGATCGCCCAGTATCTACTGCTCTACTCGCTCTCTTTGCCTCAGGGGATGGAGATCAACGACCGCATGGATGTGGACGAGCGGCTTCTGCGGGTGACGGCACTGGTCAACATCGTCGACACCTCGCTCGACCTGGAGATGATGGCATGGGCTGAGCAGTGGTGGCAGAAGACCCCCTATAAAGCATCTATGAACGGCCAGACAGCCATGTTCGCGCATATGCAGCACGATGTAACCGACACCCTGATCCAGTCTATCCTGCTGGCCATTGCCAGTGTTTCTGTCATGATGCTTCTGATCTTTCGAAACCTGCGGATGATCCCGCTCTTTATCGTGCCCAATGTCCTGCCTATCGTGCTGGTCGTCGGGGCGATGGGCTGGCTTGGGATGACGATCGACATGGGTGTCGCGATCTCGGGCGCCATCATCATCGGCGTGGCGGTGGACGACACCATCCACTTTCTGGTCAAATACCGCGAAGCACGGCGCCGCGGCGATGACATCGAAGAGGCATTGGCCTATGTCATGCACTATGCAGGCAGCGCGATCATCTTCACGACCCTGATCCTCAGTGCCGCCTTTTTGATCTTCGTCTTTTCACAGTTTTTGCCGAACGTCCATTTCGGTATTGTCACGGCGATCGCACTGCTGATTGCGGTACTGGTGGACCTGTTGATGCTTCCGGCAGTTTTGAGCCGGTTCGATGCGGGAAAAAAGAGTCTTCTGGTCGAGCGGTAGCGTCGCCACTGAGACACACGCTGCTGCGCCCTTTCCATCTATTTATAACAAAAAAACCCTCTCTTCACCCAAAAAGGTGATGTGTTTAAAAAATGATAGTGCTATAATAGAGAAATATGATTATTTCTTTAAGGAGAAAAATAATGCCAAGAAACTATACAAAGACAAAAAAATGGACGATTACGACGGTGGTCGCTATCTCTGTCGCAGCGGCTGTCTATACCCTCGGGTGCAGTGGCAGTGGCGGCGGGAGCAGCAGTACGCTGTGTAATGTTCCTCTGGAAGCCTCCCTTGATACTCAGACCCGTATTGGCGGGGCGACTACATCGCTAGCGCTATTTAGCAGTGACGGCAGTGAGTGGACACTCTTTAATATTGCCAACGAACTTCGTGCGATGAAGGTCGGTGCGTCGGAAAGTCCGGTAGGCCTGGAAGTCGAAGGCTTTATTCGTGATATAGAACTTGTGACGCGAGAAGATGGCAGCCGTTATGCACTGTTAGCGATGGGAGAAGAGGGGATCGCTGTTGTCAATGTGACCGATCCGGCAGCTATGGTATTGGAGACGGAAGTCAAGGTCAATTATGAGCATACAGGTATTAACTGGACGGAGGGCGGCGGCGACATTGTATACGATAACAGTATCTCCAGTACGCGAGGACCAGTGAGTTCACTCGCCGTTTATGATGAGGGCAATGCTACAGTCCCATCGCCGCAACTTTTGATCGGGGATGCGGGATACGGTCTGCACAAAACGGCACTAAATAACCTTTTTGACACCGTCAACGGCCGCGAAGCAGACGGTACACTGCTTATAGACGGGCCTGAAGCCTATACGCTGCAATATGCCGGTGAGAATCCGTGGGGCGGTCCGAAAAGCCTCAAGTTGTATGGTGAAGGGAACAACACCAGGCTGTTTGTGGCCCAGGGATATCTGGGAATGGGGATTTATGATCCTAAAACCCTGGAGCAAGTCGGACGCTATAATCTCTATGCCGATGCGACCGAGGATAATCGCGGTGAGGATTGGTTTATCGATATGGACGTTGCTACCGCCGTTCAAAGTGGCAACCTTGATGCCTGTACCGGAATGCCGGATTACAAGCAGGCCAGTTTCGAGATCCTGTCGGTCTGGCATGGCGATGTCAATGCCTCGACACCGTGGGCAGATTTCGACCGTTACGGAAAATTCTATTATGATGCCCGCAAGATCGATGTTGCGACCTTCTCCGGCGGTGGCGGGGCGGATAAAACGATCGCCTATATTGCCTATGGTCTTGGAGGGCTTGTCGCTGTGGACGTTACGGGCTATGATAGCGCGACACCACGCGACATAAACTGTACAACAAGTACCGGTTTCCTTGAAGGAAAGTTCCTGGGGTATGCCCCTGCAGTACCGGCACATGGTGCCGATGAGATGACAGGAGAAGAGTCGAAGAGTCTCTTCCCGTATTTCGGTGCCGGCATGCTTAAAGAAGCCGGTGTCGTCGATGTCAAGGTAGACTTGTCAACAAACCAGGTCTACTTTTCGGATCATTTTGCCGGACTGATGGTGCTTGGCAATGCCAATCATCCGGAGGCGCAGTGGCATGGTCCTGATGGCTTTGATGGCTACAACAACGATGAACCTGGAGGAACGCTTGGCGACCACTGGCCGGACTATGAGTTTGTCACCTCGTATGATATGACACCGGTTCCGCTGGGCGAAGAAGAGGTGCCGAAGTATATCTTTGAAGCGCCTGTCCTTCTTCATACGGGAGAGGTGAGCGGACACGGAAACAGTCTGTTGCTTACGTCAACCTTTGACCCTGTTGCCTTTAACGGTGAGACCGATGTGGTTCTTGCTGCGGGTGGCGGCGGTCTCAACTTTATCGATGTGCTTGTCGCAGGCGCTCAGGAAAATAACGATTTCAATGTATCGGTGCATATTCCGACGACTGATGAGATCGGCGCCTATCCGGACGGTACACCGGTACAGGAGATCAATATCGGCCATGCCGAGGGAGTGACAGCCTATGGCAACCTGCTTTTCCTTGCGGATGGACCACACGGTATGTCGGTCTGGAAGATCGCGGATGATCGATGTAACGCGACAGACAATGTGCATCTTGTTGCCAATACCCTGCAGGACGAATATCCGGTAGATGTCAACGGAACTACAATCAACCCAGCGCCGCATGCGCATGATGTGGTATTGGATATTGGCACTAAAACTGCCTTGGTGATGTCGCAAAGCCGTGGTGTTCGCCGCATCGATGTTTCGGACACGGGCAGTGTCAATGCGCCGGTACTGCTCTATCCGAAAGAGACAGATATCTTTGAACACAACAGGGATGAGGGCAATGTCGCCGACTTCCTTCATATGCAGGATCATGCCTATGGCGCAGCAATAAAGGGGACATTAGCCTTTGTAGCCGACGGCAGTAACGGCTTGACGGTCTATGATCTCAGCAAAGACCCGACCGATGCAAACAACACCAATGGTTATGTTGTCAGTAATATCGGCGGTGACACAAACTCCCAGCCGGACCTTGGCCGTGCGTCGGATGTGGCGCTCTGGAGTGACAAGCAAACAGGCAAAGAGTATGCCTTTGTCTGTGCCGGAAGCAGAGGTGTCGGTGTCGTCGATGTGACCGATGTGAAAAATATGAAACTGATAAAGGTGTTCGAGCCGATCAAGATGGAAGACGATAAAGTCGGTAAAGCGGATGGCAAAAGTGTCGCTGTCAAGGTTGTCCGCAATCACGCCTTCTTTACCTACGACAGTTTTGGAATTGTCTCTTACAGCATTGCTGACCTGATTGCACCGTTGATCGAAGGGACAGATCCGACAGATATCTGGAAAACGGGTGGAGTCGATCAGCGTCCGGTCGCTGCGGCACGATTCAAGCTTCAGGACCCAACCATGTTCGGCAGCGCCGATCTGGCAGGCTGGAGCGGCGGAGCTGCGGGTATGGACGTCGTTCAGACCTATTTGGGTAGAGACTACATCTATGTCGCCTATGGCGATGCCGGCGTCATCAAGATCGACTGGACAAACCCGGCATCTCCGGTATTGGTGCAACATGCTAATACGGTTGGCTTTGCAGGTGATGTGATCGTACGTAACGGCCGTGTTTATGTAGCTGATGGCGGCGGCGGACTGGCACTGCTCAAATAATAACGACGCACTTTCCGTTTGCGGGAAGTGTGCCACGCTTTCAAAAAAGAGCCGATGGCTCTTTATACCTTCTGCGATTGCACGCTCTTTTTTTCGTCAATCATGACACGAACCACTTCTCTTATGTTACAATTTATGGATATTGAACATGAAAAGGGTCAGCCATGGAATTTTTTAAAAAGATATTCAAAGCCTTAAACTCGGCCCAGCACCCCTGGCAGGTCACCCTCTCAATCGCCTTGGGCATGGTCGCGGGTCTGACACCGCTCAACGGGATGCAGACACTGCTTATCCTCTTTGTCGTCTTCCTGATCAACATCCATATCGGCCTCTTCTTTGCGGCTTCGGGGCTCTTTGCCGGGATCGCCTACCTCTTTGATCCGCAGATGGAGCAGCTGGGCTACATGCTGCTCAACAGCGAGGGGCTCAAAGAGCTCTACACGCTCTGGTACAACAGCGGCCTGATGCGCTTGAGCCACTTCAACAACACCTTGGTGATGGGCGCGACCGTGATCAGTCTGCTCCTGGCCATCCCGCTCTTTTTTATACTGAACGTCGTCATCGCACTCTACCGGGATAAAATCGCGCTCTATCTCAATGCCAACAAATGGTTCGCACGACTGGGCATTTTCAAGGTCCAGTCGAAAAAAGAGCCGATCTTCCGCTGGTGGGGTGCGGGGCTCTACGTGGCAGTGGTCGGCGCATTTGGCGTATTGCTTTTGCTAGTGATCGATCCCTTTTTGAAATGGGGGATCGAAAAAGGGGCGACCAAGCTCCTGCAGAAAGATGTCCGTGTCGCCTCGGTGACAACCCATCTCTTTGAAGGGTATGTCAGCATCGAGAGGGTGGAAGTGGCAAGCGAGCAAGATGGCGTTGACGCCTTCTCCATAGAGAATATCGGATTCGATATCGACACGAATGCGCTGCTGCTCTCCAAGACCCACATCGAAAACATGCAGCTTAAAGGGGTGGGATTTGATACCCCAGCCACCATGAAGAAGGTTTACGGAAAAACGGCCTACAAGACGCAAAGCGAGGCAGAGGACAAATCGCCAGAAGCACAAAAAGAGAGCAGCATGACGATGCCTTCCATCGCACTGCCGACACCGAGCGAGCTGCTGGCCAAGTCGGACCTGAAGTCCACAAAGCTCTACGAAGAGGCCAAGACGGAGCTGGAGGCTATAGAAGCGAAGTGGCGCAAGATACAGCAGCAGCAGCTCTCCGAGGCGGCACTGGCGCAGTATGAAAAAGAGCTTGCGCAGCTGCAGGCAGATGCCAGGTCCAAAGATCCCGCGAAACTGCTCGCTTTGTCCGGGCAGGTCCAATCCTATACCAAAAAACTCGAAGCGCAGAAAAAAGCAGTCGAGAGACTCCAAAAGGAGTACAGTGCAGACCAGAAACGTCTGAAAACGCTTTTGGCGGCGGTCAAAAATGCGCCGCAGGAGGACTACGCCAAACTGCGATCGACCTACAGTCTCGACAGCAGCGGCGGCATCAACCTCTTTGGTCTTCTCTTCAGCCAGAAGATCGCGGGGTATCTCCATCAGGCACGCCGTTACTACGCCCAGGTCGAGCCCTATCTCAAGAGTGACGAAGCCGCGCCCGAAGCGATCCCGCCGCGTGGAGAGGGACGCTGGATCCGGTTTGCGGAGTCGGTACCAAGCCCTGATCTCTGGATCGCCCGAACAGCTTTGAGCGGTGCTATAAGTGACTACCGTTTAGAGGGCGTCATCAGGAACATCTCGGACAACCAGAAAGCGCTTGGCAAGATGCTGACATTTGTGATCGACGGCGAGAGCGCGAAAGTGAAGGGACTGCATATTGAGGGCAGCGACGACCGTCTTGGCAAAAAAGTGGTCGACACCGTGGCATTTGATGCCGACACACTCGAGATAAAAGAGATGGGCCTGCAGAAGATGCAGATCACCGATGCGAAGATCGCTTTTGACGGTCGGCTGAGCGTGGTGGAGAGCAGTACGGTTTCAGGCAGGACAGAGCTGACCTTCAGAGAGGCGAGGATCCGGCTGGATGAGGTCGGCGGCAAAGGGGCGGAGATCATAAACGATATCTTGAAAGAGATCCGCTTTTTCAGCGCTGCCGTCAGCGTTGAGGGGCAGTGGCAGAACCCATCCGTTAAGGTCAGTTCTGACATCGACAAGCTGCTTTCCGCCGGTTTTAAAAAGGCGATGGCCAAGGAGATCGCCGGTTACAAAAAAGAGTTGAAAGTGCTACTGGATAGACAGGCCAAAGAGCAGCTGGGCGAACTGGGCGGCATGTCCGGCGGTTTTACCGAGGTCGGAAAGCTGATCGATCAGCAGAACCTCTCGCTGGATACACTGGGGACAAAAGCACAGGGGCTTGGCAGCGGCAGCAGTAAAGGGCTTTCGAATGGGAAGGATCTTAAAAAGCGTTTCAAGTTTTAAAGATTTGAGTGCGCTCCTGTTCTGAGCGCTATCGGCGCTTCAAGACATGCCATAGTGAGTGCAGGTTGGTTCCCGGCTCTTTCAGTACCGCGGTGATGGCAAGGTTCTCAAGCGCTTCGAGCACCAGAAAACCGATACTGATGTGGAAGAGCAGATTGCTTTTTGCAACGAGGAGCAGGAGAAGTCCGGCACTGAAAAAGAGGGCCGTGATCTTGGTGAGCCAGGTGTGGTAGGCGATCATCTGGCCGAACTTGATGCGGGCGATGATGCCAGGTAGCAGAAAGAGCAGAATCGCAGCGGTGATGTAGTGCCACTCCGCTTTGATGATCTCCGGCCAGAGCCACCAGGTCGCAAAGGGAACACTCATGTAGGTTACATAGTCACCGATGCTGTCGAGTTTGGAGCCGATATCGCTGCATTCGTGCCACATTCTTGCAAGGTAGCCGTCAAGCGCATCGGTCAGCAGCATCAGGCCAAAGAGGGTGAAAAAGAGCACCTCACTGCCATAGTAAGCGGCCAGAAGCAGCAAAGGGGCCATCGCTATCCGCGAGAGGCTGAGCATATTGGGGATCGTCATCGGTATCTTCATCCCTCTATAGTACTGTAATCTTTCTCGCTATTGACTAAAGGGTGTTTTATGCTGCTCTTGACTGTTTAGAATGAGAGTTATATAATAGAACACGAGGTGCGCTATGAAACAGATATATTTGGACATTGCAAGAGAAGCCATAGCAGAGGGGCTCTACAACAGAGCGACGATCGACAGAGAAAAGATAGTGCTCGCGTATCCGGAGTTGGGCGAAAAGGGGGCAGTCTTTGTCACCTTGAACCTCTACGGCGGGTTGCGCGGCTGTATCGGTTCGCTGGTAGCGCATCGTCCTCTTATCGATGATCTTATTGACAATGCCCGTGCTGCGGCGTTTAAAGATCCGAGGTTTATCCCCTTGACGCTCACCGAGTTTGATGAGTTGGAGATTGAGGTCTCGCTGCTGAGTGCACCGAGACGTCTTGAGTACAGTTCAACGGCCGACCTTAAAACAAAAATCAGGCCGGGTCTTGATGGTGTGGTCTTAGACCTGAACGGCTACAGAGCGACCTTCTTGCCGCAGGTATGGGAGGAGCTCCCCACATTTGAGCTTTTTTTCAATCATCTCTGTCATAAAGCGGGGCTTGATGGCGACTGTCTCGAGATGCACCCAAAGATAGAGATCTACCAGGTCGAAAAGATCAAGGAGGTGTAAGATGAGTATCAGAGAGACGTCTGTTGCCGGTACGTTCTACCCGGCATCGTGCAGTGATATAGAGCAGTATCTGAAACGTTTTGACGCTGTGTTAGATGATAACAACTATAACAGCAGCGCCATCGACATATCGCCGCGTGCGATCATTGTTCCGCATGCAGGTTACGTCTACAGCGGGTTTACAGCTAATGTCGCTTTTAAAACAGCGGCGGCAAAAAGAGCTAACATCAAACGCGTCGTTGTCATCGGTCCGAGCCACCGTGTCTATATTAACGGGGCGTCGATTGCACTCTATTCGCGTTATGCCTCACCCTGCGGCGAGATGAAAATCGACCTCGGCTTCAGCAACGAACTCAACGACACGTTTGACTTTCTGCACTTTGCGCCAGAGGCGCACAACGAACACTCGACAGAGGTGCAGATCCCTTTTGTGCAACACTACTTTCCCGAGGCCGAAGTGCTCGAGATCGTTTACGGCGACCTGGATTACAGGGAGCTTTCCAAACTGATCGACAAGGTGCTCACCGACAGTGAGACACTGGTCGTCATCAGTACCGACCTGAGCCATTTCTACACCCGTCTGCAGGCGGAAAGTCTGGATTCACTCTGTATCGAGGGGATGGCGGAACTCAACCTTTCACCGCTGGAGAGCGGCTGTGAAGCCTGCGGTATGATCGGTGTCAAAGCGGTTATCGACACCGCGCGCAGGGCCGGGCTCAACAGCAAGGTGCTCGACTACCGCACCAGTGCCGACGCCAGCGGAGATGAACAGAGCGTGGTCGGGTATGTCTCGGCACTGATCGGCTGAGAGTAGCGGCAGCTTCTCTATTCTTCTACTGTCATAAACATCGCTCCAGCGGCGTATAGGTCAGACTGAGCGCCTGGGCAACGGCAGGGTTGGTCACTGCACCCTTATAGAGGTTGACGCCGGAGGCGAGAGAAGGATCGTTTGTGATGGCATCCGTCGTGCCTGCGCCGGCCAGCTTCCGGACGTAGGGGAAGGTGGCATTGGTCAGAGCCAGGGTCGATGTTCTCGGGTAGGCACCGGGCATATTGGCGACGCAGTAGTGCAGCACGCCCTCTTCGACAAAGATCGGATCGGTGTGGGTCGTCGGCCGGGAGGTCTCTGCAATACCGCCCTGATCGATCGGGATGTCAGCCAGCACACTCCCTCTTTTCATCGTTTTGAGCATGTCGCGCGTGATCAGTTTCGGTGTTGTGGCGCCGCCGTGGATCAGGACCGTGCCGATCACGATGTCCGCCTCTTTGATAAGTTCGCGCAGTATTGCCGGCGAGTAGACCGCCGTCTTGACCGAAGGCAGGACCTTCTGGAGCTGTTCGAGTTTCGGTGTGGAGCGGTTGAGCACCGTCACTTCGGCGCCCATCCCGACGACGACCTTGGCGGCGCTGAAACCGGCATTGCCGGCACCGATGATCAGGGCCTTTGCCGGTGCCACCCCGATGGCACCGCCGATCAGAACACCCTCGCCGCCCTGGTAACGGCTGAGGTGGTGGGCAGCGACCGCGGGGGCCATCTTGCCGGCGATCTCGCTCATCGGTTTGAGCAGCGGCAGTTCACCGTCGGCGGCTACGGTCTCATAGGCGATCGCACAGACCCCTTTTTCGAGCAGCAGGTCGACCAGCTCCGCCAAAGGGGCGAGGTGAAGGTAGCAAAAGAGGGTGTGGCTCGCATTCAAAAGCGGATACTCGGAGGGCTGCGGCTCCTTGACCTTGACGATCAGCTGCGCCTTGCTGTAGAGCGCTTCGGCATCTGCTACCACTTCGGCGCCCGCGTCACGGTAGAGTGCGTCGCTGAAACCGCTTCCCTCTCCGGCGCCGCTCTGGACAATGACACGGTGTCCTTCATCAACGAGCGCGGCCACATTAAAGGGGGTCGCCCCAACACGGTACTCATCGGTTTTGACCTCTTTGGGAATACCTACTGTCATCACTCTCTCCTTATGCTGCGTCTCGTCTATCTGTTAATGATACTCCATAAAATCTTACATCAGATAAAAATGAGCACGCGCGCTTATCGGCCAGGCAACTCTCTTTGATGCCGGAATTGATAAGCGGGGCACAATAGGGCATAATAGTGTTATGAAGATCCCCGGAATCGTCACCGTTTTGGCCCAGCTTGTCGCGGTGCTGCTCATCGTCTATGTCCTCCTCTCTCTCTGGTTCTTTGCCTTTCAGCGCCGGATGATCTACTTTCCGACGCCCGAGGTGCATGTGCCGGGTGTGGCTCATATCATACTGGACAAAGGAAAGGTCCGTATCAAGGTCTGGACGCTCAATACCGGCAAAGGCAAAGCCCTGATCTATTTTGGCGGCAATGCGGAGAACGTCGCGGGCAATATAGATGATTTCAGGGAGATGTTCCCCTACTATACGGTCTACCTCGTCAACTACCGCGGTTACGGCGGCAGCAGCGGGTCACCCTCAGAAGAGGGGTTTCGGAGCGACGCACTGCTGGTGTACGACCACTTTTCGAAGCGCCACGCTTCGGTCTCGGTCATGGGGCGCAGTGTCGGTGCAGCGGTCGCCACCTATCTCGCCTCGCAGCGCAGGGTCGATAAGCTTGTGCTGGTGACCCCTTTTGACAGTGCGGTGAGTGTCGGCAGGAAGATCTACCCCTTTTTGCCGGTAGGGCTTATTGTGCGGGAGCGGCTGGATTCGGCAGCCATTGCTGATAAGATCACCGTGCCGACACTGATCGTTGCGGCGGAAGATGACGAGATCATCCCTTATGCGAACACCCGCAACCTTGCAGCGGCATTTACCGGAGTGCATCCGGAGTTTGTCCCGCTCAGCGGCGTCGGCCACAACAGCGTGCAGATGCATCCCGAGTACAAGAGGCGCATTGCCGGGTTTATGCGGTAGGCAGAAAAAGCATCTGATATCTTTCTATTAAAAAAACAGGAGCAGCAGACAAAACCCTTTGCTGCCTTCGTCGCTACTGTGACGGTCTGAAACCTATCATCTGGTATTCATACATCTTTTCAACAGAGAGGACATCCCTGTTCTTGATCGCGTTGAACAACTGCGCTTTGATGGCAGGGGATGCTTTGTAGAACCAGAGCTGTTCATCGGCGATCAGCTTATCGACAGGCCGGCGATCGCCTTTCACGGCAGCGGTCTTGATAATGTGCAGGGTAATGGCATGGCTGATATCGCAGGCGACGCCGCCCGTGTGGCCGAGGTCTTCCTGCTTACCCCCGTAAATAATAAGTGTCGCGGCGATCTCTTTGAGGCGTACCTCCAGCTCCCAGGCCATCTCCATGATCGCTTCATAGAGCTTTGCCGCGATCTTCTTCAGAGCGGTCTCACCCGCCGCATCAGCGGTATTGGCATCGAACCCTTCGATGAGCATCTTCTCCATCGTCGCAAGATCATTCGCATCAACAGCCGAAAACCATCTCTTCTTTGTCGTTTCCATACTACGGTCCTTTTAGTATAAGCTGACGTTTGTAAAGTGTAGCGGATTCTGAAGCGTAAATGCAAATCGGCTTTTTCAACCGGAAGGCGTTTGTGGTTAAGGAATTTAACGCCCTTTGACAAGGTCGCCGTCGCGGCCGAGACGGTAGACGTCAAAATCATCGGCAATATGGAGCCCTCCGCTGTATTCACGGCGGATCTCGTCGTAGAGCATCGCAACGCTGAGGGGCCCTTTGTCGTTGTAGCGCGGGTCGATGTGGTTGGTGATGAGGTTTTTGACCCCGCTCTGCTCTGCGGCCAGCCCCAGCGCTTTTGCGGTGGTGTGAAGCACTTTTGTGACGAGCTGGTCGTAGACCACCTGGGTGTAGGTGCATTCGTGCACCAGCAAATCAAGCCCTTCGAGGTAGCTGCCCAGCACCTCCGGGGCACTGTTGTCGCCGGCGATGATGAGGGTGCGCCCGATGACCGGCTCGAGCATATAGTACTTTGGCTCCAGCTCACGCCCTTCAAAGGTGATGCGTTTGCCTTTTTTGAGCTCACCGTAGAGGGGCGAGGGTTCGAGACCGAGTGCTCTGAGCTTCGGCTCATCAAGCCTGTCGGTCGTGTCGTTCTCTTTGATGTAGAAAGCGACACTCTCTTTGGAGTGGACAAGGGGCAGGAGCTTCAGTGTGAAGCGCTCAAAGACAAAGCGCTCCTGCATACGGTATTCGATGACGGTGAGCTTATAGCCGAGATGCGCTTCGGAGAGATCCATCGCGGCCGCCAGAAAGGCTCTCAGCCCCTCGGGTCCGTAGATGGTCATCGGCTTAACAACGCCGTCGAGCTTCTTCGTGGACAAGAGGCCCGGCAGACCGTAGTAGTGGTCGCCGTGCAGGTGGGTGATGAAGATGGTCTCCAGTTTGCCCAGTGAGAGGCCGCTCTTCATGATCTGGCGCTGCGTCCCCTCGCCGCAATCAAAAAGATACCAGTGGTTCTCCTGCTCGAGCGAGAGCGCCAGTGCCGAGACATTGCGTTCGGTGGTCGGTTTTCCCGCGCTTGTTCCCAGAAATGTCAGTGTCAAGGCAGCCTCCTTTTTGGACGATACACTATTTTAGCACAGTTGGCCTCAGCCTTGATGCGGCGCCACTTTATAGCACTCTGTAGGGAGATATGCTAGTATTGAGTATCCCAGTTTTGGAGCAAGAGAGATGCCTGAACGCCACCGCGGTGCCCATCCCCACGATGTCAAATGTTTTGCCGACGACCAGCTTGATAGGCTTAGAAGAGCCGCAGGCGAACTCTCCTGGCTGGTGAGCCGCGGCTATGCCATGGGCGCCTCCAGCGACCTTGTCGGCGACCATCATCAGCTCACCTCAAGACAGCGGCTGGCCATCGCCCGTGTCGTATGCGCCGACGACGAAGTGCAAACGCGCCGGCAAAAGGCCGTTGCGCTTTCGGCCCTCAAGGGCAAGACCCTGCTCATAGACGGCTTCAACCTGCTGATCACCATCGAGACCGCACTTGGCGGCGGGGTGCTCTTTGCAAGCCGTGACGGCTGCTGCCGGGACCTCTCTTCGGTCTACGGCAGCTACAAGATCGTGGCGGAGACCGCGCGCGCCATCGAGCTTATCGGCTCGACACTGGCGCAGGCATCGCCTGCAAAGGTGCAGTGGCTCTTTGATCGGCCCGTCTCCAACAGCGGCAGGGTGGCGGCCCTGGTGCGTGAGATCGCCGCAGAGCATCAGTGGCCCTTTGAAGCGGAGCTGACGGAGCGCACCGATTCGCTTTTGAGCAAAAGCCCCAATGTCGTCATCTCCTGCGATTCGGCCATCCTCGAGCGCAGTGCGCAGTGGTGCAGCCTCGCCTGTGTGATCGTCTCGGAGCAGATCCCCGATGCCTGGATCGTGGACCTGGTTCAGGCATAAAATTAGCTCGATTTCTTTTTATAACTATAAGATTGGATGGAGTATTATAAAATAATACGTGAACCCTTAGAAGGAGGATGCAATGTCCGAAGCAGCATGGTTAAGCAAAGCATTGAGCAGCGGGAAGGTCTTGTGTCAGGCCTGTGCACAGTCGTGCAAGCTTGCCGAAGGCGAGTACGGTATCTGCGGTGTCCGAAAGGTCGAGAACGGTGAGCTGAGACTGCTGGTCTACGGGCTCGCCGCCGCGGTCAACGTCGACCCGGTGGAGAAGAAGCCGATGTTCCATTTTATGCCCGAGAGCAGGGCATTCTCCGTCGGAACCGTGGGGTGCAACTTCTCCTGCACCTTCTGCCAGAACGCGGACATCTCCCAGTATCCCAAAGAGCATGACCACAGGATCGTCGGCCAGGAGCTGCCGCCGGAGCGGATCGTCGAGCTGGCGCTCGAGTACGGCTGCGACTCCATCGCCTACACCTACAACGAACCGATCGTCTTTTTCGAGTACACCTACGACACGGCCAAACTGGCCCATGAGAAAGGGCTCAAGAACATCTATGTCACCAGCGGTTTCGAGACCAAAAAAGCGATCGATCTGCTGGCGCCCTACATCGACGGTATGAACATCGACATCAAGGGCTTTACCGAAGAGTTCTACCATGAGATCTGCGGCGGCAAGCTCAAGCCGGTGCTCGAAGCGGTCAAGTATGCCCATGAAAAAGGAATCTGGGTCGAGATCACGACCCTGCTCATTCCCGGCAAGAACGACGCCGAGGAAGATGTCCGGGGCATCGCCAGATTCATCGCCGACCTCGATCCGGCCATACCGTGGCACCTCTCCGCCTTCCATCCGACCTACAAGATGACAGACGTGCCGAACACACCGGCCTCGACACTGCTTAAAGCCTACAAGATCGGTGAGGAGGAGGGGCTCAAATATATCTACGTCGGCAACATAGACGACGAAGACCACGAGTCCACCTACTGCCCGAACTGTAAAAATCGGGTGATCGACCGCCGCGGCCATATCGGCCAGTATGTCACCAACAGTCTCGACGAGAACGGTGTCTGCCCGCACTGCGGCTATCAGCTTGAGGGTATCTGGCACTAGGGTCCAGACCTTTCGCCCTGCCAAAAAGAGGGCGGCGCTTGCGGCAGGCGTGCTTTTGCTATAATGATGTACTCCATATTGCAAGGCCTTTTCGTGTTTAAATATGCTTTTATCGCCCTCTTTTTGACCATCCCTCTTCTGAGCAGCACCCCGCTTTTCGGTGTGCCGCTCTGGGTCTACGGTTCGCTTGGGGCGACGGTGGCTCTGGCCCTTCTCATCATCGTGACCATTGAAAAAGAGTGGGATACGTTGAAGTGAGCAGCAGTTTTTTAAACACGGGCGGCATGCTCTTTATCGGGCTCTACCTCCTTTCGCTCATATTCGTCGGCGTGGCGGGCAAGATCGCCTCCAAAGAGTCAAGCATGAAGGACTTCTACCTCGGCGGCAGCGGCTTCGGGGTGGGGATCCTTTTTCTGACGATGTACGCGACGCAGTACAGCGGCAACTCCCTCATCGGTTTTGCCGGCAGCGCCTACCGGCAGGGGTGGTTTTTCCTCGTGGCCGTCACCTTTATGATCGCCATCGTCGGGGGCTACCTGCTCTATGCGCCCAAGCTCTACCCGCTGGCCAAACGCGAGGGGTTCATCACCGTCGGCGACTACATCCATTTTCGCTACAACTCCAACACGCTGACCTACCTGATCGTCGGCATCGGCATCTTCGCCCTCTCCAACTACATGCTCACCAACCTCAAGGCGATCGGCTACATCATCAGCGTGGTCACGGACGGCAGCGTCGGCTTTGCAGAGGGGATCATCGCCATGGCCATCATCATGGTGATCTACGAGACGCTGGGCGGGATGCGCTCGGTGGCGTGGACCGATGCCATCCAGGGGGTACTGCTCTTTGTCGGGGTCATCATCATCTTTGCAGTCATCTGGGTCGAGTACGGTTCGCTAATCGACAACGAGGCGCTGCTCATGCAGGCCGGCAGCGATCTCTTTCGCGCCATCACTTTTGACGAGCAGGTGCGCTGGTTCTCTGTTCTGGTGCTGATCTTTTTCGGGATCTCGCTCTACCCGCAGGCGATCCAGCGCATCTTCAGCGCCAAAAATGAAGCGACGCTCAAACGCTCGTTTCAGCTGATGGTCGTGATGCCCTTTTTGACTACCCTGCCGCTGCTGGTCATCGCCATTATCGGTTCGGCCCACTTCAGCGGCCTCGACAAGACGGGCAGCGAGCAGATCATTTTGCTGATGCTCTCCAAGTTGAGCGACATCGATGGGATGCGCTATGTGCTGACCCTCTTCATCGCCGCGGCCATCGCGGCCATCATGAGCACGGTGGACTCGGCCATGCTTGCCATCGCCTCGCTCTTTACCCAGGACATCTATCACCGCCGACGAAAAGAGGCGAGCGAAAAGGAGCTGACCTATGTCGGCAAGCTCTTCTCGTGGGCGATGATGGCCCTGATGGTCTATCTGGCCATCTACCTCCCTTCGACGATCTGGTGGCTTATCCAGATCAAGCTGGAGATCCTCGCGCAGACGGCTCCTGCCGTGATGCTGGGGCTGCATGTCAAAACACTGCGCACCACTGATGTGCTGGCGGGGCTGCTGGCCGGTGTCGGCATCACGCTGCTCTTTCTGCTGACCCCGCTGCCCTCAAAGCCCTTCGGCTTCCATGCCGGCGTGCTCGCGCTTGCGGTCAACTTCGCCGTGGTGTGGGGTCTGCATCTCTACCGTGGCAGAGCGGTGAAGGTGTTATAATGAACACTGCGAAAGGATTGCCATGCTGAAGATCTCAAACAGTGTCACGCTCGACGAAAGCGACGTGGAGTTCAGCGCGGTGCGCGCACAGGGCTCCGGCGGGCAGAAGGTCAACAAGACCTCGGTCGCGATGCACCTGCGTTTCGACATCGAAGCCTCCTCCCTGCCGGATCTCTACAAAGAGCGGCTCTTGGCGCTCAAGGAGAAGCGCATCACCAAAGAGGGTGTCATCGTCATCAAGTCCCAGCAGCACCGTTCGCAGGAGCTCAACCGCGAGGAGGCGCTTGAGCGGCTCGTCGAGCTCATCAAAAGCGTCAACAAGGTAGAGAAAAAACGGGTCGCGACCAAACCGACCAAGGGGTCGCAGAAGCGGCGGCTCAACTCCAAGAAGAAACATGCCCAGACGAAGAACCTGCGCAAAAAGGTGGAGGCGGAGTAGCCGTTCGAAGCGCTTCGCTCCTTGTTTAGAGAGACCCTAACCGGCACGTCTCAAAACTACAATTTTTTTGTATATATACTTTAAAGTAGTTGGGTGTATCATAATTGTATCTTGCAATAACAGGAGATTATTATGAAGTATGACGGACATATTATTGTGGTCGGTGACCTCGGACAGCTCAAAGCGTATCGTGTGTCAAATATTACCGGTGTCGACAGACACGAGACCATGCAGGTCAGCCACGCACAGAAACGGGGAACAGAGAAGGAGTCGACGAATCTGGAGCTGATCTTCGACACCGACTATATGGAAGCCCACAGCCGCATCTCGGAGCAGATGAGCGACAAGACCGGCAACCAGAAAAATGCCTCGGGCGAACCGCACAATGCAGCACTTCAGCAGGAGAGCTCTCTCCTGAAACAGATCAGTACGGACATCGCATCCCTCATCCAAAAGGAGTCGCCATCCATGTGGCACCTTGCCTTCCCGAAAGCGACCAGCAAAAAGCTCAATGAGAAGCTGGATGCGCAGGTCAAGCAGACGCTTAAAAAGTGTGTCGCTGCCGACCTGACGAAGATCGACAAGAACAAACTTCTTTCCCACTTCGAATAGAGAACCGGAAGCCTCCGGCCTCATCTACGAGAGGGTTCCGGCCCTCGCAATAAAGGTGCTGATCTCTGCCGTAAACGCGGCGATCATGGCCACGTCCTTTTTCGTAAAACCGCCCCCTTTGTTCAGCAGCTGCAGCGCACCGATGACCTCCTTTTGTGCATCAAATACGGGTACGGTCAGGATGTTCTGGGTGTAGTAGCCCGTCTGCATGTCGACATCCGCCAGGAAGTTTGCACTGTCATAGGGCTCATTCTCTATAATGGGTTTTTTGACCCTGATCGCCTGACCCACGATCCCGATGTCGTAAGGGATGACGATCTTCTCCGTCCCGTCGGCCATGGTCGTCGACAGTTCGTCCGCATCCCGGTTGTAGAGAAAGATGGAGCAGCGCTCTGCTCCCACCATGTTCTTGGCATGGAGGGAGATGTAGGCCAAGGCATCACGCTGCGATGCGCTCTGCAGTACATCTGCATCAAAAACGGTCTGTTGTGTGGAGCTGTTTTGCACGGTTTACCCTTTCTGTGAAAATTATATAAAAAGATTTGTTAAAGCACGGATTGCCGGCAGGGGAGCGGGGAGGGCGCCCGGTTTCTGAACGATTGGATGAGAATTGGCTAAAATAGTCGTATTAGAGTTTTAGGGTGACACCATCTTAAAGGAGAAGCCATGCCGATCTTCGTTGTACAAAAACATGCCGCAGCCACGACGCACTACGATTTCAGACTGGAGATCGGCGGGGTGTTGAAGTCCTGGGCCATCCCCAAAGGCCCTTCCATGGACTCGCAGGACAAACGCCTCGCCATCCCGACCGAGGACCATGCACTGGAATACGCCGATTTTGAAGGGAGTATCCCGGAGGGGGAGTACGGTGCCGGCAAGGTGCTCATCTGGGACAGAGGGAGCTTCGAGAACCTTTCGCACGACGGCGAAGCACCGGTCTCTCTGGAAGATGCCTACGACAAGGGGCACATCAGCTTTGAACTCCACGGTCAGAAGCTGCACGGCAAATTCACCCTGGTCAAGACCCACTACAACCACGACCACAACTGGCTGCTGCTCAAACACCACGACGAGATCACGAAAGAGATGCCCTTCTCGGTGCAGTCCGGCAAGCGCATCGAAGAGCTGTAGCCAAAGGTAAACGGCATTGCTATAGTATAGGATTTCAGTTGTCAGAGTAAGTGATAAGCGTTTTTTTATGGATGCGGTGGAAGAAAAAAAAGGATGCCGCTTTATGCAGCATCCCGGAAGCGCTCTGCTTCCTGCGGCGGTTTATGGTCCCAGGCGGGTGCCTAAGGGCACCTTGTAAGAGGGCCTTACCCGAAGGGGCATAGGCCGCGTCATTGTCGCAAGCCGTCGAGCGGTGCGACGTTTCAGGATAAGAAACGGGTCTGCCAGCCCTCTTGTCTGTGAATGCTGAAGCGCATAGAGCCTCGCAACAGATGGCGCATTGTCGTGCGCCACCTTGCAGTAAACCTGCATCGACCTGCCTTCAGCTCTTCACAGAGACCATCTTACCTGTTCACCCGATCCATCATCGCTCCTTCAAGCAATCCCAACTCTCTATTAGGGGTTGTTTCCATCAGCGACTCCAGACCCAAAACCGCCAAAAAAGCGTTTTTGTATCATGGGCTTCCTTTTCAGGTACCTCGTCTATAGTAGTACGTACTTAAGAACCAGTATAGATCGCTCTTCATAAAAAAAGTATTAAGAAAAACAGTCAGTGTCAAAGTGCCTGTTTTTGAAAAAGGAAAGTGTTGTTTCGGTTTTGGTGCACAAAAGCAGACACTTCGCCTGGGATTTGCCACAGTTTTGATGCCGATAGAAGCTCTTTTAGGCGTTCTATCCCTGTTGATAGGGTAAAATTCCGCAGAAGGAATTCCATGTTCAATTTTGAAGAAATTTTTAGTCTGATGGATGTCGGGATCACTGTCTATGAACCGCTCGA
>JBFFUI010000024.1:0-32854 GCA_041571435.1 Sulfurimonadaceae bacterium
ACACCGATGTTGAACATCATCAACGGCGGTTCACACGCAGACAACTCGGTTGATTTCCAGGAGTATATGATCATGCCGGTCGGTTTCGAAGATTTTTCGACAGCTCTTCAGGCATCTGCAGAGGTCTACCACAATCTGAAAAGTATTTTGAAAGAGGCTAAGCATAACACGGCACTGGGTGATGAAGGTGGTTTTGCACCGGACCTTAGCTCAAATGAAGAGCCTATTCAGGTGATCATGCAGGCGATCGAAAAAGCCGGCTACAAAGCAGGCGAAGAGATCGCTATCGCACTTGATGTCGCCTCAAGTGAACTTGTCGTTGACGGCGGTTATCGTCTTGAATCTGAAAATCGTACCGTCACTTCTGAAGAGCTTGTTGCCTATTATGAAGACCTATGTGCAAAATACCCGATCGTCTCTATCGAAGACGGTCTGAGCGAAGATGACTGGGACGGCTGGAAAGTGCTTACTGAAAAACTTGGTGACAAGGTACAGCTAGTCGGTGACGATCTTTTCGTTACAAACGTGAATATTCTGAACGAAGGTATCCAAAAAGGTATTGCAAACTCAATCCTGATCAAACCAAACCAGATCGGTTCGGTCTCTGAGACGATGCTTACTGTCCGTCTCGCTCAGCGAAACGGTTATACCTGTGTCATGAGTCACCGTTCAGGCGAGAGTGAAGATGCTTTCATCGCCGATTTTGCAGTGGCACTAAACTGTGGCCAGATCAAAACAGGTTCAACTGCCCGCGGCGAGCGTACAGCCAAATACAACCGTATTCTGGAGATAGAGACTGAAGTCGCATACGGTGAATACCTGGGCAACGTGCTGTTCAAATAGACATTTGAATATAGATCTATGTCTGATGAAATAAGCCCGGCGCAGCAACCAGACCATAAAGAGGAGCTTTATGCCGCTCCGACAGAAGGCATCACCGAGAAATATCTCGGTCTTTCACTTCCAAAATTCCTGCTTTTTCTCTCTATTATCATCGTTTTTGGGCTCTATCTGAATATACTATTGTTCGGAGACAACTCTCTGGAGGTGTATCTGCAGCTCGAAGAGTACGAAGATTACCTCACGCATGAAGTCAATAACTACCGCTTTGAAAATGCGGCCTTACAAAAAGAGTATTTTGAACTCAAAGAGTTGGAACCCGAGAAATAGGTATAATAAACCAAAGGATTATCATGCGTTTTCTGATCGTGCTACTACTTGCTTTGCCCCTTATGACCGAGGCACGCGAAAACCCCTTTGCTCCTGCGACTGAAGATGAGAAGAGCGTTGAAAAAGAGGCGATAATCGTAAAACAAGAGACGGAAGAGGTCGAAGCAACCAATATCGATCCTATGCCGGTAGAGATAGAAACGGTAACGGAAGTATCGCAAGAGGAAGAACCAAGTACAGACGCAAAAAAAGAGGTTGTTAACTACGCCGTAGCGCGCTTTGTGTTCCGAGAGAACAGCGCCTATATCGAGACGAAAGACGAGGTCTTGCGTCATTTTGCCGTCAGCAGCCCACCTAGTATCGTTGTCGACTTTAAAGCAGCTGCTGATTTTGCATCTAAACGTAAAGAGCTGACTGTTAAACCGTTTAAAAAAGTTGAGATGGGCGCACATGGCGACCTCTACAGGGTCGTGCTCCGCTTGGACAAAAAACATAGATACAAGATCGAAAGCGCCCAATACGGTCAGTTGATCACTATCCTGGATTGAGACTGTTTTAAAGTTTTTTAGTAGCTTCTGCAATAGCGACTATTCTGACGACAGCGGTAGATACTTGTCGTTGTGACTAACAGCCGGGCGCTGTGTTCCGCTTCTATTTAAGCGCTATCTCCTGTTTGGCAACAAACATCTTCTTACTCCATACAGCATCTTTGAGCTTTAAAATACCGATGATCTCGTCGTTGACAAGACGGTATGAAACGGTGACAACGGCTTTTTGTACATTAGCCGGAATGTCGACTTTGTAGACCTTTTTGCCCATGGCCGGGATCGAGACATCTTCACTGGCTGCAACAGCACATTCAGGGATCGTTTTCTTCTTGCGCTTGCTGGTAAAGTGCGATGTCAAAGATACCGACTTGTTGATTGTTGTACTGCCATTTTGGTAGCTGATGTCAATAATGATCTCGCGTCCGCCATAACCGGTTGGTACGTTGTGCGGGTTCGGGTTCTCAAGCTCTATCAGCAGCTTGTTCTGAACATGTTGCAAGGAGAGGTTCAATGCGCCATTGATAAGTTCCGGAGAGTGTGCCCCTTTGAACCCGTGTGCACGCACCATGCGTTTTTTCGGTTTGCCGTTATCTATCTTTTGCGTCGAGGCAATACCGCTCTTCTTTTCGCTCATATGGCAATCCACACAGAGCTTTGGATTTTTCTGCTTTTTGTACTCTTTCTCGGTGTCTGAGAAGGTGAATCCGCGAATGGAACGCTGGTTGGCATGACAGACAAGACAGAGGTCATTGACCTTCTTCGTCATAAAATCACGTTGGTATGTTTGATGATATGATGATTTCGCATCGTCGAACGGTCCGCTCATCTTTCCTGCCGGCAGCCATTCAAGCAGCTCTATACCCCGGACAGAGGGATCACTGCTTTTATGGATTTTGTCTACGTTGTGACAGACGGCACAGTTGATCCCTTCGTTAATGTCCTTGCTGTGTACCGCATTTTCAATCGGTTTATGTGTCTTTAGTTTCAGGTAGGCGGCCACTTCGTCGTCTGCGGTGGTTTGTGTGATAGAGATACGCGGGTTATGGCATTTTGCACATTGAACCTGCAGTGTATCAATACTTTTTTCGCGGACTTTGCGGGCCATATATTTTATACTTTTTTGGAAGTACTCGTCATTTTCAAAATGCGATTTGGCATGCCATGAACTTTTCCACTGCTTTACGATGTGAAAGTGACACTTCATACATTTGCCACTTTTTGCATACTTGGCATCCAGCGGAACCGGCTCACCGGCGTATATAAACGTAACCATTAAAACCAACAGTGTCACTAATTTCATTCAAAACCTTTTATAAATAATGCTTATAGCAATATCGCATCTAACCTAGTACTACTATTTAATAGTAATTATGCTTGTTACAATCTTAAAAGGGTTCATGAAGAGAAATTTGTGCGAATATCAATGCTGTCAATACCGGATTAAAAATAATAGTGCGTTATGTCAAAAGAATAAGTGGTCTGTTCGACAGGGGCCTGGAGCGATATGCCAAAAGAAAGGTGCCAAAGGCACACTTGTTTGATTAAACGTTGTAGTAGGTTGCATCAGGATGGTAGACAACCAGCGCGGAAGTGGACTGTTCGGGGTGGATCTGGAACGTTTCACTTAACTCGATGCCAAACTCTTCGGGTTTCAACAGGTCAAAGAGCGGGCGGTTGAGCTCAAGATCGGGACAGGCAGCGTAGCCGAAAGAGTAACGGGCACCCTGGTACTTGCTCATCTGAACGTCTGAAAGTTTCGGCCCTTCGTTTTCGGTGATGTTGAGATCAAGACGGATCTGTTTATGGGCGATCTCTGCCAGGGCTTCAGCCAGTTCGACACCCAGCCCATGCACCATATAGTACTCTGTGAACTCACCCGCATCATAGAGCGTTTTTTCGTAAGCACTCAGTTTTGCTCCGGCACTGACACAGGTCATCGCCAGCACATCATGGCGGTCGCTGTGGAAGAAGTCGGAGAGCGCGCGGTGGGGCTGTTTGCCCTGACGCGGGAAAGTGAACTGTTTCTCTGCACGGCCGATGACATGTTCAAGCGGTTCACGGTTCACTTCGTCCGGGTTGTGCCATCCTTCGGACTCGTCAAAGACAAGCAGCGTCGTGTCGTCTGAACGGACAGGCCAGTAGCCGTAGATGATCGTTGCGTCAAAGAGCCCTTCGTCAAGGAACTGCGCCTTGAGACGGTCGAATGCCGGCCAAAGCACCTCGTCAACCTGTTTCTGCATCGCCTCTTTGGTCATACCTTTGCCGTTATAGCCCCAGCGCTGTCTGAAGAGCATACGGTGGTTGATCCATTCGAAGGCCATCTCAAGCTGTGCTTCGGTCAGTGTGACCACGCGGCGTCCCCAAAACGGCGGCGTCGGCACTTTGGTCTCGCGGTCCGGCATCTTGAGCTCATTGAAAGGAGGGATGATCACCTCTTTCTTCTCTTTTTTGACACGCGCTTTTTTATCCTCGCCGTGGAGGTTGGTGTCAAAGTTACCGGCTTCGATACGGCTCATCGCCGTTACGCCGTCAAAGGCATCTTTACAGTAGAAGATAGGACCATCGTAGGACGGACGGCAGAAATCGTCGATGAAACTGCGTGTGAGCGCTGCTCCGCCAAGAAGAACAGGCGCCGTGATCCCTGCCTCTTTCATGGCCTCGAGGTTCTCTTTCATCACCTGTGTGGACTTGACAAGAAGACCGCTCATCCCGATAGCCTGGGCGTTAGAGTTCTTAATCGTCTCGATGTAGTCTTCCAAAGGCACTTTAATACCGAGGTTGATCACCTTGTAGCCGTTGTTGGAGAGGATGATGTCAACCAGGTTCTTGCCGACATCGTGAACATCCCCTTTGACGGTACCGAGAACAAGTGTGGTGTCAACGGCTTTGTCGACTTTCGGCAGGTAGGGGTTGAGGTGGTCCACCGTCTTTTTCATCGTCTCGGCACTCTGGAGGACAAACGGCAGCTGCATCTCGCCGGCACCGAAGAGCTCGCCGACCACCTTCATGGCATCGATCAGGATCTTATTGACAATGACCTCCGGTTTGATACGGTGACGTGCCTCTTCGACCAGCGGTATCATACGATCTTTGTCCCCGTCCATCAGCAGTTTGGCGATCTTCTCCTCGTCGCTCATGGCGAGATAGGCTTCATCAACCTCGTCACCGCTGGCTTTGGCGTTTTTGTCAAAGTAGTCGATAAATTCGAAGAGGGCTTCGCCGTTGGGTTTTTTGTCAAAGAGCAGGTTGTTACAGATCTCGCGATCTTCATCACTGATCTTGTTGTTCGGGATGATATGTTTGACGTTGATGATGACGGTACTCAGTCCTGCATCGATACAGTGGTTGAGAAAGATGGTGTTGAGGTAGGGTCTGGCATCTTTATCAAGACCGAACGAGATGTTTGAGAGTCCGAGGGTTGTCCCCACTTCCGGATGGCGACGGTTGAGTTCTCGTATCGCATCGATGGTCTGAATGGCCGCATCACGGTACTCCTCATCACCCGAACCAACCGTAAAGGTCAAAAGGTCAAAGACAAGGTCTTCGGGGTTGAGACCGTGCTTTTCGGTCGCCAGCTGATAGATGCGCTCTGCCACTTCAAGTTTGCGCTCTGCTGTCTTTGCCATCCCCACTTCGTCGATGGTCAGACAGACCAGCGAGGCACCGTATTTTTTGGCCAATTGGCAGATAACGTCAAATTTTTCGATACCGTCTTCGAGGTTGACGGAGTTGATGATCGGTTTTCCGCCGATCAGTTTAAGGGCGGTCTCGATGCCGGTGGTCTGGGTCGAATCGACCATCAGCGGGAGCGGGATCTTCTGGGCATAGAGAGACGCGACGGCGTTCATATCTTTGGTCTCGTCGCGGCCTGCAAAACCGACCGAGAGGTCAATGGCGTGGGCACCGGCACGGACCTGCTGCTGGGCAACGCTGAGTGTCCCCTCATAGTCCTCTGCTAACAGCAGCTCCCTGAAGGCCTTCGATCCGGTCGCATTGGAGCGCTCTCCGATAAGCAGCGGTGCAGGGTCCTGCACCAGCGGGGTCGTGTTGAAGAGCGAGGCCAGCGACGTCGGCTGAGAACCGCTCGGTGCTTTAGGGGTGTTAGAGGTGACGCGGTTGGTCAAGGCGCGGATATGCTGTGGTGTCGTTCCACAACAGCCGCCGAGGAACGCGACCCCGTCAAAGGCCAAAAATGCCTCTTGGCGGTCAGCAAACTCATCAGGCCCCATCGGGTAGTAGCTGTAACCGCCGCGGTTCTGAGGCAGTCCCGCATTGGCATGGACAGAGATCGGTTTGCCCCATACCTCTGAGAGGGTCTTGACATGCTTGAGCACCTGTTCCGGTCCTGTTCCGCAGTTGAAACCTAGTGAAAGGATATCAAACGGCTCAAGGATGGTCGCAATCGTCTGAGCATCGGTACCTATCAGCATGCTTCCCGCCAGTTCGATGGTCACCGAGACCATAACAGGTACATCGGTGCCGCGCTCTTTGTTGGCTGCTTCGCAGGCGTGTAGCGCTGCTTTGATCTGCAACGGGTCCTGGCAGGTTTCAAGAAGGAATACGTCGACACCGCCGTCGATGAGCCCAAGGGCACAGGTGGTATAGCCTGAAAGCATCTCGTCATAATGGATATGCCCAAGCGAAGGGAGTTTGGTCCCCGGCCCGATAGACCCGAGTACATAGCGCGGCTGTTCCGGTGTGCTGAACATGTCACACATCTTTTTGACCACTTCGGCACCGGCTTTCGCCAACTCGTACGCACGGTCGCCGATATCGTATTCGTCGAGGACCCAGTCAAATGCACCGAAGGTGTTCGTCGTAATGAGGTCGGCACCCGCTGTCAAGTAGGCACTGAAAATGCTCTCCAGCACTTCGGGTGCAGTGACGTTGAGAAGTTCGTTACACCCTTCGTTGCCTTCCCACGCCTCTTCTGATATCTGGTCGTCTTTGGCCTGCAGCTGGGTACCCATCGCACCATCGATGATCAATGGACGCTTGGCAATTGTTTCTAAAATCTGTTGTTTGACTGACATATTGCTCTTTCCGAAAATTCATGACATTTTTGAGATACTCTTGTAAAAGAACATGTCAAAAATGTTAGTCAATTTTAACAAACCGGAGCATAAAAGGGGGTGAGAAGCGGATCCAATCTCTGTTTTTATGGTTTTTTTAAGGGAGTCGCAGCGGACAGAGCGTATCGCCATTCGTACGGTTTTATGATAGACTCTTCCCTAAACTCCCGAACTGCAAAAGTGAGATCATGAAATATCTCTTGTTGCTCTTGTTCATTACACATGTCATGGCCGGTGCCGATGAGGGAGAGTGGGAGGCTGAACGCATCAATTTCTACTTCGAGAATGATGTCTTTTTCAATACCGACAGTGACTACACGGACGGTTCGCGATTATCCGTGCTGATGTACCGCCCTGACGCAAAAGGGGATTGGCTTTCGATCCCTTTTGCTGAGCACCAAAATGGTGCGGACTTTATCTCTTTTTCACTGACACAGAAGATCTATACACCCGATGATCTTTCACAGCAGGCGCTGATCGAAGATGACCGTCCATATGCAGGCTGGCTCTATTTTGAAGTAGGGCTGCATGAGAGTTCCGAAACAGATCTCGATTCGCTGATGATACAGGCGGGGATGATCGGCCCCGCTTCGGGTATGGATGAGCTGCAATACCATGTCCATAAAATACTGGGTTCGGAAGAACCTATGGGATGGGAAAACCAGCTGAACAACGAGGTCGGTGTGCAGCTCAACTATCAGCACAAATGGCGCTTTCTGCCCGAACCTGTTTGGGGTGTTGAGTCGAGTGTTGTGCCTTACCTCGGAGGCGAGTTAGGTAATGTTGCCATCAAGGCGAATACGGGTCTCCTGTTTCGTATGGGATGGAATGTTCCGGAAGATTTCGGTTCCAGTGTCATTGATGGTTCCAGCGAGAACGGTATTCCGATCCATAGAGGCGTTGTCTGTACCGATGCCAAGCCCTGGAGCTTCAACTTCTCTTTCTCTGCAGGTGGTTCCGTGGTGGCCAGGGATATCTTTCTCGATGGAAACACCTTCAGTCAAAGTCATTCAGTCGACAAAAAATATCTTACAGGTTTCGGCAGTTTGGGTTTCTCAGGACGATACAAAAATTTCAGTCTTGACTACATCGGTACCATTAACAACAAGAGCTTCAAGAGTGAGAAATCCAGACACAGTGTCGGCAGCGTCATCTTCTCCTATATCTACTCTCCGTAAAGAGGCAGCTCTATTTAATGAGCATCCAGCTCGTTTTTACGGACTTTCTCAACTTTTTTATGATCATCTTTTCCAGTGCGCTCAACTTCAGTTTTTCAGGGGTTGTTTTGTGTACAAAAGACATGGGTATCCTTCGGTGTGTTGTTTGAAAACAGTTGCTTGTTAACGTGTTAAAGGATCTTATCGTCTGGAGATTACGGCGCTGTTACGCCATTGGACATGAATGGTTACAAAGATGACAGGCAGTTGTTTTCACAAAGCGGGGAGTTCGTTTTTTTATCTTATCGCTAAGCCTTCGGTGATGCTCTGCATAACACCTTCGGTTTCGCACGGATTAAAGCCAAGCAGTTGGCTTTGACTGTTCCGTGCTCACATCCCAGGGAGGCGGGGGAATTTGCATAGTTTGGTGTTTCGGCAGTACCAGCCCCACCCTTTTTTCATCATATGGCCGAGGATCGGCATCGGGAGCATAAAGGCGCGTTTGTCATCTCTGAAGACAAAACCGGCACCGTTACCGGTGTCCATGACGCAGAGGATGTTGAGGTGTTTCTGGTACCCTTTGCGCGCACTCGAGTCTTTGTCGCGCTCCTGGATGTTGTAGGCGACATTTTTTGCCATGACCTCGGCAACGTGTCCCTGTTTTGCACGCCAGTCCGGACCTTCCAACGCTGCCGTGTCGCCGATGGCAAAGACATTGCTGACTTGGCCGTCTATCGTGACCTCACAAAAATCGTTGATGGTGACAAAGCCGGCCTCGTTGGTCGGCAGGTCGGAGTTGACAACCACCTCATGACCCGTACCCGCAGGGATAAACATGGTAAAGTCTGATTCCAGCTTGCTGTCGTCTTCAAAGACAACACCGTCTTGTTCAAAGCGTTTGATCTTTTTGCCGAACTGCTTTTTGAGCTTCAGGTTTGTGAACATCTTGTCCATCATAGAGAGGGCCTGCTCTCCCATACGTGCGCCAGGTTTTGGCATCGGTGCAAAAAAGGTGAGCTCGAAGTTGTCGCGGACCCCTTTTTTCGTCAACATGTTGTGGACGTTGAACATAAGCTCAAATCCCGGTCCGCCGCGAACGGCAGAGCTGTCTTTGGGGTTACCGCCGAAACCGAAAGCGATCTTGCCGCTCCCTTTTTCGACCAGTCTGTCCAGTGCCTCGGCAATGGCGATAGACTGCTCCGGGGCAGAACAGATGGAGAGGGTATTCTCGATGCCCGGGTGTTTCATCTTGTGGGCGCCTATAGCAACGACAAGATAGTCGTAGTCATCGATGACCTTGCCGGAGGCCAGGGTGACCCGGTTCTCTTTGGCGGCGATCTCGCTCACACCGTCGACAAGAAGTTTGAAGCCGTGTGCCTTCTGCAGCTCTTTGAGATCGACGCAGACATCTTTGAAAGCCACTTCACGTGTCGGGATCCAGATAGAGGTCGGATAGATATAAAAATAGTCACGGTCGCTGACCAGTGTAACGTCATAGCCTGCTTTAGAGAGATAACCGGCCGCATCAACACCGGCAAAACCGCCACCAAGGACAAGAACTTTTTTACGACTTGACATCATGACTCCTATGTTACAATCATAATTAAATTATACATTTGTACATATTATAAAAATTATTATTAAAGTAATATATAAAATGACGATTTTAGTCAATTGAACACTATATTTTTTTCGTCAAAAAGGAGCAGGTATGCGAATAGTGGTAGCGGGTGTCGGCGGTGTCGGCGGTTATATAGGGGCACATCTTTGCAATCTTGAGGACGAAGTGATCTTTCTGGCCAGAGGGGCACACGCCGAGGCGATCAGAAACAACGGCCTCTTGGTCAAAACAGACGAGGGCGAGCTGACCGCCCACCCGGACAAGGTCGTAAGGGCTCAAGAGCTTGAAGACGAGATCGAACTGCTGCTGCTCTGTGTGAAAAGTTATGACATTGAGAATGTTCTTGCCGAACTTTCAGACAACATCACACCTTCCACTATTGTGCTTCCGTTTGCGAACGGGGTCGAGCACAAAGAGCAGATCGAGTCACTTGTAAATGCCAAAGTGCTGCACGGGGCTCTCTACATCCTGGCACATAAAGAGGCCGACGGTGTCATCGTGAAAAAAGGGAAGGTCTTCGCCGCGCTTTTTGGGGCAAAAGAGTACCCAAAGGAGACGGAACAGGTTGCTGAACTTTTCGAGAAAGCGGGACTGCGGTATAAAACACCGGAAGATATTGAAGAAGCGATCTGGAAGAAGTACCTTTTTATCAGTGCCTTTGCGGCGCTTACGAGCTATTTCGACACCACGATGCGCAAGGTCTACGAACTGCACAAGAACTGGGCCGACACCCTTTTACATGAGATCGCCGATGTGGCTGAGGCGAAAGGGATCCATATTCAAGATGAGGTCGAAAAAGCCCTCAAGACTGCCTCGTCATTGCCAGAAGACGCCAGCAGCTCCATGCACCTTGACTTTCAAAACGGCTCAAGGACAGAGCTTGAGACACTCTGCGGCTACATTGTCCGTGAAGGAAAGCGGCTGCGCTTGCCTACACCTTTGATGGCGAAGATATATGGGGTGTTAAAATTAAAGTAACTTTCTAATATTTTGCCGTTCGCGAACGATAGGGTTACTAAAGCCAAAAACGCGCATAATCTCAGAAAAAATGAGGAATGATCATGGCAAATATACAAAAAGCACTTTTGGGCGGCGGCTGTTTCTGGTGTATCGAGGCGGTGTATAATCGTGTAAAAGGGGTGAAGTCGGCGATCAGCGGCTATGCCGGCGGGCCGAACCCGAACCCTACATACAGGGATGTATGCAGCGGGACGACGGGGCATGCCGAGGTGGTCGAGATCACTTTCGATGCCGATATTATCAGCTTCAGTGAACTGCTGGACATCTTCTGGGTCATTCATGATCCGACCACGCTCAACTATCAGGGTGCGGACCGGGGCACGCAGTACCGCTCGGTCATCTTCTATTATAATGAGGAGCAGAAAGAGCAGGCGATCGCATCGGCGAAGGCGGTCCAAAGCGAGTTTCGCGATCCTATCGTCACGGAACTTTCGCCGGCGCCGGAGTTTTTTGTGGCCGAAGAGTATCACCAGAACTATTTTACTATCAACCCTAATCAAGGCTACTGCCAGGCCGTTGTCGCTCCCAAAGTGCAGAAGTTTATGACGAAGTTCAGCGACAAGCTGGGACGTTAGATGCAGTTTGGGGTTTCGCCTTACAGTCATATTGCCGAGGTGATCTTTGTGGGCGATCCGATGTGTTCCTGGTGTTACGGCTTCGGACCCGAACTCACAAAACTTCGCGATGCGCTTAAAGGGGTCTCTTTTTCGATGATCATGGGCGGTCTGCGTGACGGCGAGATCTTCGATGAGGTCAAGTTGAAAAACCATCTGGGGTATTGGCAGGCCGTGCATGAGGCAACAGGACTTCCCTTTGACGATACCGCACTTTCGCAAAAAGATTTCAACTATACGACGGAACCGGCCTGCCGTGCTGTCGTGACGGTACGCACACTGCAACCCGCTAAAGAGTACGCGGCATACAGTGCGTTGCAACAGGCCTTTTACGCCCAAGGAAAAGACATCACGCAACAAGCTATAATTGCAGACGTTATCGCTTCGATCGGCGTTGACAAAGCAGCATTTTCGGCGCTCTTTGCGAGTGAAGCGATGCACAAAGCAACGGCTGCAGACAAACAAAAAGCACGTACCTACGGGGTAAGCTCTTTTCCGACGCTGATCATTATCGATAAACAGGGACACCTCTCCCAGATAAGAGGATATAAAAGATATGGCGAATTACTCGCCTTGTTGTAAAGGCTGCAGATGTTTGAACCAGGTTTTTTAGGAACGCGGGCCCCGCTATTTATGGATCTTGTCACGATCTTTTTTGGTCTCTTGCCGTTTTTGGTGGGATATGCCATCTATTTGGCGGTTATCGGAAAACACCGTGCCCATTTTAAGTGGCAGGCGTCGCTTTTTCTCATTACCATGGTGATGGTCGTCATCTTTGAGGGAGGCGTTCGTATAGGTGGCGGCTTCAATGATTTCATGGAGGGGAGTGAACTCTCCTACAGCGGGGTTCTGGGGTATCTCTTGGTGCATATCGCTATTGCCCTTGTCACGGTTGTTGCCTGGGGTGTGACGATCTACAATTCGATGAGAGTCTATGTCAAAGAGGGCACGGATGCTCCTTATTTTAAGGCACACAAGCGAAAAGGAAAATGGCTCTATTTTGGTATTGTCGTCACGTCGTTGATGGGATGTTCCATGTACCCGATCCTTTTTGTTGTTTAGCGTTAAGAGACAAGTCGTCTTTATATCCATATAGTGTAAAATAATGAAAATTATCAATGAGGGCCTTCTGCAGGTCGATAAGCGAGCATAAATGTTAAGCATCAATTCTTTTTTAATTCTTTTAAAAGAGTCGTTTCGCGACCTGATGCCGATCGTTCTTGTCATTCTCTTCTTTCAGCTGGCGATCATCCAGAGTGTTCCTGCCGGCTGGTTGGCAACGACGATAGGTCTTGCTATCGTTGCTGTCGGTCTTGCCGTCTTTTTGCTTGGCCTTGAGGTCGCGATCTTCCCGGTCGGCGAGAACCTGGCGAGCGATTTTGCCCACAAGGGCTCGACCTTCTGGATCATGCTCTTTGCCTTTATGATCGGTTTCGGTACGACGATCGCCGAGCCGGCACTTTATGTCATCGCGCAGAAAGCGGCGGCGATCAGCAGCGGGCGTATCGATGCCGAAGTCCTGCGTAGTGTCGTCGCCTTCTCGGTCGGTTTTGCCATCGTATTGGGTTCATGGCGTATTATCACCGGGCATCCGATCCAGTACTACATCATCGCCGGCTATATTCTGGTCGTCGCAACGACAGCGTTTGCACCGGATGAGATCGTGGGTCTGGCGTATGACCTCGGCGGGGTGACGACCTCGACAGTCACGGTACCGCTGGTCGCAGCACTGGGCATCGGGCTGGCAAGTACCATCAAGGGACGTAACCCGGTGCTCGACGGTTTTGGACTGATCGCCTTCGCCTCATTGACACCGATGATCTTTGTGCAGGTCTACGGTATCGCGGTTTATGAGTTTTTTGAACCGGTTGCTGTGACACAGGTTGCTGAAGTCGTTGCCGCTCCGGAGAAACAGGCGGTTTTCGACCATTCGCTTACGGGCATTTTAATGGGCCTTGTCGGTGTTATCAAAGATGTCGCTCCGATCCTGGCTATCATTATCTTCTTTCAGTATGCCGTCCTTAAAAAACAGATCGCTGACCTCAAGACTGTCGTTATCGGTTTCGGATTGGTCATTATCGGTCTGTATGCCTTTATCCTCGGTCTTGAGATGGGCCTCTTCTCACTGGGAGAGACGATGGCCTATCAGCTGACCCGCGGGGACAGTCACTTTATTATCTACGCCTTCGGTTTTGCGATCGGTTTCGCAACGACGATGGCCGAACCTTCATTGACGGCGATCGCCAAAAAAGCGAAAGAGATCAGTGACGGCAAGATCAACGATTTTGCTCTGCGTCTCTTTGTCGCCTTTGGTGTGGCCTTCGGTATCGCTTTGGGGTCGTTTCGAATTGTCGACGGCGGACAGATCGTCTACTACATCATTGCCGGATACATCGTCGTCATCGCACTGACGGTGATCGCACCAAAATACATTATCGGTATCGCTTACGACAGCGGCGGGGTAACGACCTCGACGGTGACGGTACCGCTTGTTGCGGCGCTTGGACTCGGACTGGCCAACAATATCGAAGGGCGTGACCCGCTTGTTGACGGTTTCGGCCTGATCGCTTTTGCTTCGCTCTTTCCGATGATCACGGTCATGCTCTATGGGGTTGTTTCCGCTAAATTGGGTCTGAAAGGTGAACAGGAGAAAGAGGCTGAACAGATCTTTGAACTGCGTCAGGCGATCGAAGATGCCAATGATATGGGCCTAGTTACGATCAATGTCGACGGTATCGGAAACCGCCACTCGATGGTACTCCCTTTTTCTGCCGTCTATATCATCGTCCCTAAAGAGAAGCGTGAAGAGGCTTTGCGGGTGGCGCATGAAGCAGGTGCAACAGGGGTGACCGTAACACAGGCGCATGGTATGGGGCTGGAAAACGACGAAAACTTTTATAACCGCCTTGAGCAGGAGAGTACCGATGTGAAGCTGATGTTCCTGATGCCGACGAAGATGGTCGACAATGTCATCAGAAAAGCGATGACGGAACTTGACATTGTCGGCGAGGGACACGGTATCGTCTACGCGTACCCGCTTTCGCATCTCAAAGGCATCTCGATGAAACGAGAGCACCTCTAAAAGTCAAAAAGGTCTGATAAAAGACCTTGCAAGGCAGTCCTAGAGGCGGCCCTGTTTGACCAGTGAAAGGACCATCGCAAGAGAGTAGCCGTCATTTTCGTACCCATCTTCGTGGCAGGATTCACACTTGTCGCCAACCGGACAGACCTGGTTCTCAAGTAAGGCCTCCATGGTTTCAATGTTGTTTGTTTTGATGCATTCTGCAATCTCTGCCATAGTAAGTGAGTTACAAACACATATCTCTTTCTCTTTGTCGAACATGGTCTCTCTTTTTTTTGTCGGAATGATATCGAAAAAAATTGCATATATAAATATGTTATAGTGCATTTTTCTAATTGATTGTTGTTGACCTTTGATGTATAACATAATAAAACACATATGATATGTATTTTGTTTCTTTCCATTTAAGGTTTTAAATGCTATAAACGTGCAGATGTTTATCATAAAGCTGTAAAACATAACAATAAATCACAAAGGTAAAATATGAAGATCAATCATAATTTTATGGGTGTTTCTATAGCGACAGCAATGTTGCTGACAGGTTCTGCATATGCAGCAAATGTATCGAAGATTGTGACTACAGATAAAAGTACAGTACAAAAAGAGGCGCAGACAGCAGCAAAAGGAGCAGTTGAAAAATTAGCGCCACAATATGCAGAGGGCGAAGTTATTGTCCAGTACAAAGCTAATGTGGCTACTTCTAAAGTCAATTCACTGGCAGCTGCCAATGGACTGGCAGTAGCGAAACAGTACAAAATGCTTTCGGCTCAGGGGAAGGGGACTTACATAAAAGTTACTGGCAAACAGTCAACTGAAGAGCTTGTTGCGATGCTTAAGGCAGATCCAAATGTCGAGTCAGTGTCTCCGAACTACATTAGAAGACTGGATGTTGTGCCGAATGACACAGACTTTAGGCAGGTATGGGGACTTCATAATACTGGTCAGACCGTAAATGGAATTTCTGGTACATATGATGCAGACATAGATGCACCTCAGGCATGGGAAGTCTCTACCGGTAGTCCGGATGTTGTTGTTGCTGTTTTTGATACAGGAGTCGATTATGTCCACGAAGATCTCACGGCTAATATGTGGGTCAATACGGGTGAGATTGCAGGAAATGGTATTGATGATGATGCCAACGGATATATTGATGACGTGTATGGTGCCGATGTCGCTGTTGATCTTGCAGGGACATTGGTCGATGGCGACCCGATGGATATCATGGGACACGGAACACATTGTGCCGGTACGATCGGTGCAGTTGGTGACAACGGTGTCGGCGTAGCAGGCGTCAACTGGGATGTCAGCATAATGGCGATGAAGGTTTTTCGTCCGGACCTAGGCGCGTATGACTCAGATATCCTTGATGCAATCGACTACGTGTTGGCACAAAAAGCCAATGGAGAGAACATCGTCGCTGTCAATGCCTCGTACGGAAGTTACGGCGGAGATCAGGCAGACCCGATGAATGCAGCTATTCAAAGTCTTGGCGATGCAGGTATCGTTTTCTGTGCGGCGGCCGGTAATGATGGGATCGATAATGATGTAGCGCCACATTTCCCTTCTTCGTATAATGCCTCAAATATAATCGCCGTTGCAGCAAGCGATCAAGACGATCAGTTGGCAACCTTTTCAAACTTTGGTGCGACATCAGTTGATCTGGCAGCACCGGGTGTGAATATTCGTAGTACTTTACCAAGAACGTATGTACCTCAAAGTAGTGACATCTTCTTCGATGACATGGAGAGTGGTAGTTCAAAATGGGTGACAACAGGTACAAATAATACTTGGGCTATATCGACGGATCAGGAAATTTTTGAAAATCCGACTTTTCCTGTCCCAAGTCCAACCCATTTCTGGAGTGACAGCCCAGGAGTGAATTACGTACCTAATACTGATTCAGTGCTGACAGTTGCTGATGCTATTGATCTTTCAGGATATGTGGGACAGCCTGTTTATTTTGCATTCGGTGCAGCGGCATATATTGAAGGTGGTGGATGGGATCATGGTTATGTTCAAGTGTCGGGTGATGCCGGAGCAACATGGACGACAATTCACGATTTCGGAGGCTACGCAAACTACTGGGGTCACTATGAATTTGTGATACCGGATGCGTATAAAACAGCACAATTCAAGTTCCGTTTTAATTTGACGACTGATTCTAGTGTTCAATATGACGGCTGGCTAATTGATGATGTCGGAATCGGTACAACGTTGACGAGTAGCTATGCGAACTGGGATGGAACATCAATGGCAACACCGGCAGTGACTGGTGCAGTTGCACTTCTAGCTTCAGCATATCCTGCAGAGACGGCTGCAGAACGTCAAGCACGTTTGTTAAGCACAGTTGACACCAAAACTAATCTAAATGGTGCCGTTTTGACATCAGGCCGTATGAATGTTGCTGCAGCGATTGGTGGTACGGTGGATTCTCCGACACCACCGGCACCACCGGCATCAGATGATGGCGGCGGACTTCCTGTGAACGACATCTATAGCCTACTGTTCACTATCTTTGGTTTCCTAACCATCGGTGGATTGATTGCACGTCGTAAGCTGGCATAAGGCCCATTAAGAAGGAGTGGCATGAAAGGCTACGTTATACGATACGCCTTTTGGGCTCCCCTCTTATTTGGGCTCATCTACTTTCAAAATTTTTCTCCTCTCTTCTTCATCAGTACACTACAAACTGACCTTACAACTCTATTGACAGCAGCAGGTATCGATCTTTTGCAACTGCCAATACAGATGCAGGGCATTGAGATGGTGCTTAGAGACGGCCTTCATCTGCGCATCTTACATGAGTGTAATGCCATGGCCCCGCTTTTGCTTTTTGCAGCTGCCGTCTGGTCATATCCGACACATTTTCAGACAAAAGCATTTTGGACACTCCTGGGTTATCTGCTGCTTATGCTGTTGAACATAGGGCGCATCATGTTTGTGCTCTATGTCGTCGACATAGATAGAGAGAATTTAACATGGAGCCACCACTATCTCGGCAGGTACGGTATGGGAGTGATGACGCTAGTTCTGTTCTGGGTTTTTACCAATGTGGTTGAGGTCAAAAACTATAGATATAATATAGGTATAAAAAGGACATAGTATGAAAAAGTTGTTATTTTTATGTGCGGCTACGGTTGCCGTTGTGTCGAGCAGCGGCTGTGCGGCCAAAGATACGAATTTCGAAAATACACCTGTTGAGATAGAAACACAAAAGAGCGATGTGATGCAAAGTGAAGCAATAGTTGTTTTCAACAAGGGGATTACTCTTGGTGAAGCAAAAAAGATAGTGGAAGGTTACGGCATAGCCGTCGTCAAAACATACAAAACACTCTCCGAGCAAAACAATCAGCTCTACCTTCTGGTCAAATCATCCGCAACGACAGAAGAGTTGGTTAAGACACTTAAAAACGACAGTGCGGTTCATTCTGTCTCACCAAATCGAAAAAACCGACTTTTTTAGCGAGCAGCTTTTTTGATTGGTTATATCCTGCTAGAATAATGGCATTTACGTAAACGCAGGGGGATTGTATGTCAGATAAAATGTATCAACTTGCCATTATCGGGGCGGGACCTGCGGGTATTGCAGCGGCAGTGGAGTGCTATTTGCTTGGGATGAGAGACATCATCCTTCTTGAAAAAGATGAGAACCATAACGCAACGATCCGCAAATTTTATAAAGACAACAAACGTGTCGACAAGGACTGGAAAGGCCAGAAGGTCGAGCTTGACGGCAACATCTATTTTATTGACGGGACCAAAGAGAGCACCCTGGACTTTTTTGATGAGGTGCTTGAAAAACACTCCGTCGAGTTGAAGACCCATACTGAAGTGCAGAAGATCGTCAAGCACGAGAACCATTTTGAAGTGATGATCACGGGCAGTTCGATCCTGGCAAAACATGCCGTCGTGACCATCGGGCGGATGGGCAAACCCAACAAACCGGACTACAAGATCCCGGGGAGTATCAAAAAACAGGTCAATTTTACCCTGGACAGCTGTTCGGAAAACGAGAAGGTGCTGGTCGTCGGCGGGGGTGATTCGGCCATCGAGTACGCAGTCGATTTGGCTGACAAAAACACGGTAAGCATCTGCTACCGCCGCGAGAACTTTCGCCGTGCCAACCCGACCAATCAAAAAGACATTGCCGATGCACTGGAAAAAGGACGTGTCAGAGCGATCCTCGGCGTTAATATTATGGCGCTAGAAGATGACGACGGGAAGGTCAGAGTCATACTGGACGAAGGCGAAGCGGAGAGCTACGACAGGGTCATCTACGCCATCGGCGGAACCACGCCAAGCGCCTTTTTGAGCGCCTCAGGCATCGATATTGAAGATGGCAAACCGGTGCATGATGATAACTATATGAGTAATGTAGAAGGGCTCTATGTCGCGGGAGACATTACGCAGGAGAGCGGTGGTTCCATCGCGCTCGGTCTAAATCACGGCTACGCAATAGCCAACCACATCTTAAAGGGCTGATGTCACTGCACCTTGTGTCTAACGCTACTTGCTGCTAATAGGTGTCATAGGCCCACGACGCTATCTCTTCAATCGTCTCGGAAGGGAGCTGGCCTTTTTGAGTGGGCATAACGCCGAATTGGGAAAAACAGGTGGCACGGCATATGCCTTTATCGATGCTCGGCTGCAAGACATAATCTTTTATAAAGGCAACGGTAACGGCCTTTTTCACATCGTCATCATCTATCTTCACCTCTATCACGTTCTTGAGCCGCTGTATGACAATACTCATCGGCGGTGCCAGCAGGCCCGCTCTTTTCTTTTTCATCTCTTTAAAGCTTGTTTTCTCTTTGAGGTGACAGGTTTGACAATATTGGTCAAACAAGCTTTCCGATGCCCACAATGTGTATGAGGTTAAGAGGATGATTAATAGTTTCATGAGAAGAGAATAGACCGATGAGATTACGACAAGATGACGGCAGGGTATCAGCCGGGTAACAGAGTCCCCCTCTCGCAGGAAGCTATCTGTTTTGTTGCGTAAAGGCGTTTGGCAGAGCGTCCGGCTTGGGCTCTTTGTGAATAAGCTTGATCAGTACGGTTACGACGATCACCTGGAAAAGCGCCGCGAGGATGAATGCAAAGTAGTGGAGTTTATCAATACTGCTGCTGTGATACGCGATGGTTGCAACAGCGATGAGAAGGGTCAAAGGCATGGAGTGGCTGAGACCGAGCAAGATCGCAGAGCGGTATCCCAGAATATTTTTAAAGACAAGGGCACCGGCGACCCGCATAGCGACCATGGCCGCGGTGATCACCAGTGATGTGGTGACAAGGCCCTCCATAAGCAGCGATTCAAGATTGAAAGTGCTGCCGATATAGATAAAGAAGACCGGGATCAAAAAGCCGAAGCCGTAACTGGCCAGTCGGTGCGGAAGGTCCTGCTTGTGGGTGAAAAAAGTAGGGATGAACATACCGGCGATAAAGGCACCGAATGCAAGTTCAAGATGCAGGTAGAGCATAACGGAAACAAGAATAAGCAGGATTCCTATAGAGAGACGAAGGTCCTGCTCCTGGTTGTCTTCATGCGGCATAAGGGCTGTTCCGACTTCCGGAAACCACCAAAAGAGAATCTGCAGGGCACGAAAGAGCAGATAGATGATAAAGATAAAAAGTATCAAGGCCCCCATTGACTTGAGAAATTCAAGCCCGAACCCTTCCTGCAGAGCCGTAGAGGTAAGCGTCAAGGCGGCAATACTGATGACCTCGCCGATGCCCCCTGCTGTCATGCCCAGTGTCAGCCACGGGGTCTTGCCGTACTCTTTGGAGAGGGTCACGACCAGCCCGACAGAGATAAGCGGCAGCAAGACGATAAAGATCTTTCCGAGGTCGAAATAAAGCGTAAATGTGATGGAGAAGAGGTAGAGCAGTGCGAGGTAGATCAAGATCCGTTTCATCAAGGCGCTGTTGGTACGCAGCACCTTTTTAAGATCGACCTCGGTACCGGCGATAAACATCAGGTAGAGAAAACCGACCTCGGCTACAAGCTCAAAAAGGTAGTGGTGATGTAAAAAACCGGCATAGGCAAAAATTGCCCCCAAAATGATCTCTATAGGGGTGGTTGGCATCTTTATAAGCTTCGCGATAAACGGCGAAAAGATAACAATCAAAGAGAGGGCTATTAGGAGTGTAATATCATCAAACATAGGGATGATTATAGCAGGATATACAGTTATAGAACTTATGTTAGAATATTTGGACAGTGAGACAATGAAGGGTGTATGCATGAATTTTAAAACGATGACGTTAATAGCTTTTTTGATGACGACGATGGTCACTTTCACGGCCTGTTCGAGCGGACCGAAACCGGATGAGATCGATGCCGATGAAGATCTGAAATGTACAAAAAACGGTGCCCCGGCACCGGAATGGGTCTGTAAAAATGTTGTCGGTGACAATATGCAGACGGCAGTTGGGCACAGTGACTACAGCCGCATCGGGGAAAACTTTATGCTGCAAGAGGCGACCTCTGACGGTCAAGAAGCGATGCAAAAAGTGGTCTCAGACTATATTGAAGACGCGCTAGCCGGCTTTTCACGTCAGATCGGCGGCAAGGTGGCCGCAATGACGGATAGTATTGCGCCGGATATTGCAGAAGAGATCAGTAAGACCAAGCGCGAAGACTATAAACAGATCAGATTGTGGAGCAACCCTACTGACAGCTCAATAGAGGTGCTGATGGCCGTTCAGAACAAAAACGTCAATAAAGATGTGCGTCAAAAGCTGCTGCTGGCACTTCAAAAAGATGATGCGGTATTTAAAGAGTATGAAGAGAATGACGGTGAAGATATTCTGGATGATCTTCTGCCGTTAGATTAACCATTAAATGCCGAGAGGATGGTTGAAAAGGTAAGTCGGGTTACCTAGACTTTCTTGGCCACATCAAAACCAAGCTCTTTGATCATCTCAAGGTCACTCATCTTGTCGCGTCCTTCTGTCGTGAGATAGTTCCCGATCACGATAGAGTTGGCCCCTGCATCAAAGATCTCGTCTTGACGATGACCAAACTGCAGTTCACGGCCGCCGGCAACCATAATACGGTCGGCATCGCTGATGATCTCACGTGCGGTTTTGATGAGGCCCAGCGCTTCGTCGGTTGTCAGCGGATTAGGGTTCAGCGGTAGAGCAGGGTTATGGTGATAAAAGTTGAGCGGAACCGAAATCGGGTTCAGGCTTTTGATCGATTTCAGCATAGAGATACGGTCCTCTTGGGTTTCACCCATGCCGAAGATACCGCCGGTGATGAGTTTTAATCCTGCCTTGTTGACATTTTCACAGGTCTCATAGCGTTCGCGCCAGGGGTGTGTCGTACAGACCTCCGGGTAGAAGGCTTCGGCTGTTTCAAGGTTATGGTTATAGGCTTTGATACCGGCCTCTTTCAAAGTCAGCAGCTGCTCGACAGAGGCCGTGCCGTTACAGGCGATCAGGCGAAGCTCCGGTACAGCGGCAGTGATGGCGCGTGCCACTTCACAGACAAATTTCAGTATCTTGTCATCGATCCCTTTATTGGCTGTCACCAGACAGAAGCCGAGTGCGCCGGATGCTCTGGCCGCTTTTGCCTCTTCGACAATCGCGTCAATCGGTTTTTGGATGTAGCGCTCGATGTCCGCTTTATATTTGACGCTCTGCGAACAGAACTTGCAGTCCTCGTTGCAGGTACCGCTGTTGATGTTGGAGATGGCGCATAAAAAGATCTCTCTAGCCATTAGTTTGTCCTTTCAAACGAAAAGTGCTGCTCAACAAACTTTTTGGTTTTGAGCGCACGTGAGTAGTAGGTGACATTGAAGTGTGTATCGGTGACCTCAAGCATGGCACATTCGCTGACCGCTTTATTACGGGCACAGGCTTCACCCGGGTTGAGAAACAACGTACCGTTGGTGAATTCACAGTCAAAAGAGTGGGTGTGGCCATAGAGAATGATATCCGCGTCAGGTGACATATAAAAGGGCAGGTGCATCAGTTTGAACTTGGTCTTGGCCAGTTTGAAGTAGTGGGGCTCCTGGACAAGATTATAATCGTTATGGACTTCATGAAGGTGCGCATCATTGTTGCCGTAGACAGCGACATAACGCAGTCCGCTCTTCTCGAGCTGATCAAGCATTTCGGGTTTGACGATATCCCCGGCATGAACAAGAAACTCTGCACCGCTTTTGACGAGATGGTCGACCACTTTTTGGGATCGTTTCTCTTTTTTATGGGTGTCGGAGAGGATGCCTATTTTCATCGAACGCTCCTACTGCTGCTCTTCTACGGGTGTACGGTCTTTACATCGGACACATTCGTAGACCTCTTTGCCACGGTAGGTGCGTCGTGCCAGTGCACCGCCGCACCCCTCGACCTGGCACTTCTTCTCGGTCGGTTCGAACTTTGAGATGAACTTACAGTTAGGGTAGTCTTCACATCCCCAGAACGGCCCGCGGCGCGACTGGCGGTAGACAAGTTTTTGTCCGCACTCCGGACAAGGTGTTTTTGACTCTTTGGTTTCAACCTCCATGGACTTCGTGTTTTTGCACTCAGGGTAGTTGCTGCAAGCCAAAAACTTTCCGTTACGACCGTTTTTGATCACCATGTCTCCGCCACATTTTTCACACTTCTCATCGGTTGTCTCGACCTTTGGTGCTTCGCCTTCTTCACCCTCTTCGGTCACCTGTTCGGTGTATTTACACTTAGGGAAGCCGCTACAGGCGATGAAGTTGCCATAGCGTCCTGAACGAAGCAGAAGCTCCGAACCACACTGAGGGCAGTTACGGCCAAGAGGTTTGGCAAGTTTAAGAGAGACGATCTTCTCTTTACCCTCTTTAACGCGTTCGATAAACGGGAAGTAGAAGTCGCTGAGGACTTTCTGCCAGTCTTTTCCCTCTTCGGCGATTTTGTCAAGGACCTCTTCCATATTGGCCGTAAAGTTGGCATCAACGATGTCATTAAAGTGCTTCTCCAGCATCTCAATAACGGTAAAGGCGACTTCTGTCGGTGCGATCTGGCGCTTTTCGATCGTGATGTAATTACGGGCCTGAAGTGTTGAGATGGTCGGTGCGTAGGTAGACGGACGGCCAATCCCTTCGGATTCGAGTTGTTTGATTAGGCTTGCTTCGGAGTAGCGAGACGGCGGTTCGGTAAAGTGCTGTACCGGTTTGATGGTCTCGATATTGATATCCTGCCCTTTTTCAAGCGTCGGCAGAAGCTTGTCTTTGTCATCGTTGCCGACGACTTTGTAGAAACCGTCAAAGACCAGTTTGCGTCCGCTTGCTCTGTACTCGGCACTGTCACTTTTGAAGATGATCGACTGCTGCTCAAAGATGGCATCTTTCATCTGACAGGCCAGGAAACGGTTATAGATCAGGGTATAGAGTTTAAGTTCGTCCGGTTTCAAGAAGGCTGCGGCGATCTTGGGTGTGAACGAGAGTATGGTCGGGCGAATCGCTTCGTGCGCTTCCTGTGCCCCTTTTGACTTTTTGTTATAGCTTTTTGGTGCTTTTGGAAGATACTGCTCACCGTAGGTGTTCTTGATGGTCTCACGGGCAGCCTCGACCGCTTCTGCAGCCATGTTCAGTGAATCGGTACGCATATAGGTGATGACTCCGGAGGTGCCTTCAGGTGTCTTGACACCTTCATAAAGCGTCTGTGCCAGCATCATGGTCTTTTTAGGCGACATGGAAAGTTTGCTTGATGCCGTCTGCTGCAGTGTCGATGTCATGAACGGCGGCGGCGTCGAACTTTTACGCTGTTTTGTCTCGATTGAGGCAACGTTGAACGACTCCCCTTTGATGACGGCTGTCATCTCTTTCGCTTTTTCGCCGTTTTCGATAGAGAGCTTAGAGAGTTTCTCGCCTTTGTAAGTGATCAGGTTCGCATCGATGTTCGGTGCGAAAAGCGTGTCAATGGTCCAGTACTCGACAGGGATGAAGGCTTTGATCTCACGTTCACGGTCAACGACGATCTTCAGTGTCGAGGACTGTACACGACCGGCTGAAAGGCCTTTCTGGATCTTGGATGCCAACAGAGGTGAAAGCTTATATCCCACTACACGGTCAAGAAGGCGGCGTGTCTGCTGCGCATTGACCTGGTCCATGTCGATCTTGCGCGGATTCTCCAGGGCTGCATTGATAGCCGTTTTGGTGATCTCATGAAAAACGATGCGCGGCAGCTCTTCCGGATCAAGTTTGGTCGTTTTGGCGATCGCGTGCCCGACATGCCAACCGATAGCCTCCCCCTCGCGGTCCTCATCGGTCGCGATATAGACGGTGTCGGCTTTTTTTGCCAGCTCTTTGATCTGTTTGACGGTTGCCGCATTCTCTTTGGCAACACTGTATTCGGGTGTAAGCTCTTTAGTCTCTTCATCGACTTTAATTCCGAAACGGCTCTTTGGCAGGTCGCGGATATGGCCTTTTGAGGCGATGACTTCATACTCTTTGCCTAAAAAGTTTTTAATGGTCTTGGCTTTGGCAGGGGACTCGACGATGATGAGTTTCAAATAGTTTCCTTGTGGGATAGATCTGTTTATGGGCCATATAAAGGCACAAAAACTGTTTTCCTATATATAGTATAGAAAGAAAAAGTTTGAAAGTGTAGCAAAAAAAATATAAACGTGCTAATGCCGAGCGGGTTTTGTCCGGATGTTAAGCCTGGATTAAAACGAACAGCCCCGATAACCATAGGTCTCCAAAACATTTTCGACGGTCTGAAGAACATGCTCCGCATCATCAAGTGTCATCAGGTGATGTGCCGGCAGCAGAAGCTGCGCTTTGAAGACCTCTTCGGCACCGAAGAGTGAAAGGGCTTCGTCTTTGAACGCAGTTGTTTTGTAAACGGGTTTGTTGCCTACCTTGACAGGGATGCCTGCGTCAACCAGCGCTTTATAGATATCCTCTTTGGGACAGAAGAGCGCAGGAACAAGGGCAACCTGGAAATAGGGAGCACCGATTAGGCCGGAGACGGTCGGCAGTTCAATAAGGCGGTTGGACGAAAGGCCTTTCAGGTAGATGCTTTGTATCGCATGGACGCGCTGCTCTTTTTCGTTGATGCCACGCATAGCATTCACTGTCAATTGGGCCGTCAAAGAGGCGATGGTCAGGTTTGCATCGGTGTTGAGCACATCATAGTTCCAGAACTTTTTTTGGACATACCCGCCCCGTGCTTTATGCCGAAGCGAAGCGGCTAAAGCGTCGTTGTCCGTAGCGATGAATCCACCGCCGGCAAGTGACGCGGGGATCAAGGCATCAAGAGAGTAGAGCACCAGTTCTGCACCGCTTTTCTTTTTTTTGCCAAAGGCCTGGGTCGCATCTTCCAATAGTATGATGTCCTGTTCCTCAGCAAAACTTGAGGCTCTTTCGGCGTCCGAAAGGATGCCATGATTGTGGGAGAGAAGAAGGGCGCTGGTCCGTGCTGTGACCGATTTTGAAAACAGTCGTGTCTCCATAGTACCATCCAGTCTCAGATCACAGTATTCCGCATGCAGGCCGTGCTGAACAAGTGCGTTGAAAAGTCCAAGAGGCGCATTGGGCGAACAGAGCAGACCACACTTTTTTTCCAGAGTGGATAAGGCAATGACAAAGGCACTTTCAACAGAGTTCAGTGCAATGACCTCCCTGTAGCCGAGGTAAGAAGCCAAACTTTTTTCCAGCTCTTGGACAGCGTTGCCAGAAACTGTGTCGGTAAGCGTCAACGGGTAGCTGCTGCCTGTAAATTCTAACATTATGATCCCTTTAGCCAATGCAGACCTAGATGGTGTTGGCGTAGCATACAATCTGTTCGTATTGTAGCTAATTGAGCAAAGCCTCCGGATGTTATAGTATATTTAATTTTTTTTGCTATAATTTCGCTACTTTTCAAGCGCTCAGCACCGTTCGCGGTTTTGAACGCTTCCCTTTAGACCTGTGCAATGGTCGTTTGGAACAATGAGTCAGGGTGGGAACACAGCAGCTCACTCCACTCGGTTATGTGCCGCAGGTATCTGGAGGGGAGTACTTTTCTCACCACTTTTTCATTTTAATCATCGTCGTTACAGTCGTCATGCACATCAGTACACTTCCTCATTATACTCCTTGTTAAAATCAGAAACCATATGTTTATATATTTTGAACAACTGTATTTGTACTAAATTTTTTTCAAGAAGACAAAAACTCTTCTGCTGTATGATAAAAGATATAAGTCATCAAAGGGGTGTAGTATGATACGAATGATGATAGCGATAACAGCTGTTGTATTGTTGGCCATCCTGAGCTGTAGCGGCGGTATTGATGCTCCGGTACGGGTTGCGTATAACAGTGTCTATGGCGTCAATGCCCTTAGCACGGATGAGAATATCACATTGCATGTCGGTGATGAGATGATCGAGACGGTCGTCCGGTACGATCAAAACGCTTCGCTCATCGAAAAGGCTGTCGGTAGTGATAATCACGCTTATTACAGTGTAGGAATGAGCGGTGATTACGGTGATACAGTCCTGGAAAGCAGCAGGACCTATTTTTATACGGCGACAGATTGTAATGATTCACTGGGAATAGAACAGCGGACACTGTCTCATATAGTGGATGATGACGTAAAGATCAAGATCATCAACACAACGAGTACCATTATTCCGGAAGGAAATGTCACCATTTCACTTTCAGGTGGCGGTGGAGTTGTGGTCGATTCAGGTGCAACGGAAGCATGTGCGCTAAGAACGCTTCCTATAAATAGTATAGTGGGGGATACGCTTACGGTTGACTTTGCCGGAACGCACTATACGTACCCGATTACGGTGCAATCCTCCATCGATATCGTAATCTATGACATAGCCGACGAAAATGCTACGATTATTCCGCTCCCCCGTCTGACAACGGATGCCCTCTAAAGAGGGCATTGCTTCTTTCCTCAACAATTAAATATATTGACTTAATTTTTTTTACAAGCTGAACATTAATATTTTTTATAATAGGCTATATGAATGTTATGTGATCGGTGTTACGAGAGCAGTTTTGTTATTTGACGATACTGTTCACATAATTCGAAAAAATTCAAAAGGATCGAAGATGAAAAAGATGCGTCTGATGGCACTACTGGTTGGTGCGGCGTTTTTGACAGGTTTTGGCGGTACGGCAGTATTGGCGGACGGCAAATGCGGGGCAGGTAAATGCGGTAGCGAAGTCAAAAAACCGGTAGAAGGCAAGTGCGGTGAGAATAAAATGATGCAGCCTGCCGGCAAATGCGGTGCGAAGCAAGACGGTAAATGCGGTGACGGCAAACCAATGCGACCCGGCAAGTGCGGCAGTGAAGAGAAAGCACCGATAAAAGGTAAGTGCGGCCAATAGTTCTTACGGTTTTGTCCGGGCTGTACCAGCCTGGCCATGAGTGCAGTCATAATGGGAAGATGGGTATCCGTTATGACGGTACTAAATCATAAACCGATTTAAATAAAAGGAGTCTATTATGCAATGCCGGTTTACAAAACTCTGTGAATATCTCGAACCTGTATTGGAGAAGTTCCAGGATCTCTCGCTTCTCTTTTTGCGACTTATTCTGGCCTACGGTTTTTACGATCCGGCCACGATGAAGTGGAGTGACATCGACTCTGTCGCCGAATGGTTCGGTTCAATGGGCTATCCGCTGCCGACACTGCAAGCCTATATGGCCGCTTCAACGGAAGCGTTGGGTGTGTTGCTGCTGACGTTGGGTCTGGCAACACGTCTGATCTCGATTCCGCTGATCATCGTGATGATCGTAGCGATCGTTACGGTACATCTTCCGCATGGTTTTAGTTCAGGTGATAACGGCTTTGAGATACCGCTTTACTATATATTGATGCTTTTTGTCTTGATAGCGCACGGTGCAGGCAAGTTCTCTATCGATTACCTTATCAAGAAAACAAAATAATCTTACGGTGACGCAGTCACCTCTTTTTTCGCACTAGCTATCTTCTCTGTGCTTCGAGATCCCGCATGGCTGATTCGGTGTCGGCGGGTTCTCTTTCAGGTAGGTCAGGTCTTCAAGTGTCTGTTGCAGTACTCTCTTTTGCTGTAAAAGCGGCAGCATCAGGTTGTCTTTTTCTGTCAGGTTGATCGACCAGTCCATCAGGATGGTCTCGACCTCTTTATCCAGATCTGCCAAGGCATTGTTGATATGTTCAATTGATTTCATGGTGCAAGTGTAACAGCAAAAAAATATAGCGCGGATGAAGTGCGGCAGATAATCATAAACCTTAAATATTTTCCTTGAAAGCAAGCTGTGTCATGGATTTGAAATTTCTGTAGATATTTTCAAAAAGTGCGCTCAGGATACGGCAGGACTTGAAAATAGAGTGCAGTGTCAGAAGAGGGTCGGCTCTAGAGCTTTGAGCCGGAAGCTGCGACGATGCTCTGGTGTGTAGCCGTACGCTTTAATGGCATCGACATGTGCTTTTGTACCATACCCTTTGTGCTTTTCAAACCCGTATTCCGGATACTCTTTGGAAAAAACGATCATCTCTCGGTCATGGGTCACTTTAGCCAGGATGGATGCGGCACTGACTTCAGCGACTTTTGTATCTGCTTTGACCATGGTCTCCAGGTTGGCCACTCCGAAGGTCGTATTGCCGTCAAAAAGATAACGCTCACACACTATTTTGGACTGGATCTCCTGCAGTGCGATGGTCATACATTCTGAGATACCCAGTTCATCAACACTGTGGGCGGGAAAAGAGACGATGTGATAGGTGGCGTTCTCAATGATCAGAGGGTAGAGCAGTTCACGCTTTTTTTCACTGATCTGTTTAGAGTCCATCAGCCCTTCGACCGGTCGGTTGAGCACAACCCCTGCGACCACTAATGAACCGGCGATCGGTCCTCTTCCTGCTTCATCGATTCCACACAGTGCCATTTTTATCCTTTATTCGATAGAGAAATAATAACTAAAACTTCCATGAAAAATAGGTGAAAAGAAAGCCGGTGATATCAATCTCTTTATGGTGAAAGGAAGGGACATACATAAAATTCACGCTGGCTGCTTTGTAGTAGATGTTGAGTGCCGGGGCAACACCGCCGGTCAGACCGTATTTCCCGCCACTGCGGTCAAGGTCGTTGTCGTCATAGATCTTTTTCCAGCCTATAAAACCCGACAGACCTACGGCACTCTGCAGGGCGCCGATGTCAAAACGCATGTAGTGCCCTGCACCAATCGAAAACTGGGGGTTGTAAAAAGAGTCTTTTAAAAGGAGTGCATTCATACCGAAGTAGAGCCGTTCAGGCTTTTCGTAGAAGTTGTACTCGTATCCAAGGCCGTAGTTGTATGCGTTATAGGGTTCGTCAAAACGGTTGTTGGGCTTGTCATGAAGCGTGAAACCCGAAAGTAAAAAACGCTGTTCGTCTGCAAACAACAGCAGAGGCAAAAGTAAGAGTAGGTATCTGTTCATGAAAAGACTATGACATTTTTAGAGTTAAGAAGCGTTTGTCGCGGATGGCGTTTACTCCTGCGCATCACTTTGACTGTCTTTACCCAGGGTGCTTAAAAAAGCTTCAAGATCGTACCGGCTGCGGTACTCCGGTGTCATGATATGGATAAGAATGTCACCCAGGTCGACGGCGATCCATTCGCCGCTCTCATCTGTACCCAAAAACTGCTCCTCAGGTTTCAGACCGCGTTTCAGGTGGTCAAGCAGTGCTTCGGTGTGACGCGTACCAAGTGATGAAGCGATGATGACATAGTCGACGAAATAGTCGCGGTCACGAAGGTCAAAGACCTCAATAGCTTCAGCTTTGTTGGTGTCCAGTACGTTAATAATCTTGTTAATGCGATCTTGCATGTTTTTCCTCATAATATGTTTTTATGGATGCGGCGACCTCTCGGGGCAGGTGCGCATCTTCTATCTGTTCTCTCAGTTCGCTTGAACTGATAGGCTGTTCAACGTTCAGTTGAATATATTTTTTGTCGATCTCGATGTCACCGCGTGTCGCGACAACCCATGTGACCAGACTGTCGAGCTCATCGAAGCGATACCACTGTTTCAGAGAAGCAAGGTTGTCGGCTCCGATAATAAAATAGATCTTTTCATACATTGCAGCATAATGTTGCACCGTCTCAATACTTCTGACAGCTCTGTTCGCTTTGACCTCTATGTCACTGACTTCGACGTTTTCGTCGTTGCTGAATATCGCCTGCAGCCATTGAAGCCGAAGCTCTGCCGGGGCATGTGTTCCGCTTTTAAAAGGGTTGACAAAGGCAGGGACGATGATCACTTTTGCAATGTCAAGGCGCTTCAATGCTGCATGGACGACATGTACATGACCGAGATGCGGCGGGTCAAACGAACCGCCATAGAGTGCTATATTCATGACTGAAACCTAATTTATCGAAATTATAGCTGAATTTAGCTAGAATCCACTCAATAATAATCTACCAAAATCTTGCAGATAAGAAATTTTGGAATCTAATTTTTATGGCGCACATAATAGGCGTCCATAGCTAATCAGGATATAAACATGGCAGTAAAGATCGCAATTAATGGACTAGGACGAATCGGTAGATGTGTAGCACGTATTATTGCAGACAGAGACGATATTGAGCTTGTAGCTGTTAATGCAAGCGGTGCACACGAGATGATCGCATATAACGTAAAATTCGATTCAGTACACGGTACACGAAACGATGTCAAAGTTGAAGAGGGATACCTCTGTATCGGCAAAGACAGAGCGAAGATACTCTCAGAGCGCGATCCGGCAAAACTTGACTTTGCGGGCCTCGGCGTCGAGATCGTTCTGGAGTGTACAGGTGCCTTTCTAACGCAAGAGAGCGTACAGCCGTATCTGGACAACGGTGTCAAAAAAGTACTCTTCTCTGCTCCGGCAAAAGATGATACCGCTACCTTTGTCATCGGTGCGAACGAAGAGAGTTATGCAGGGCAGTCTGTTGTCTCCAACGCAAGCTGTACGACCAATGGTCTGGCGCCGGTTGCCAAAGTGCTTGATGATGCATTTGGCATTGTCAACGGTCTGATGACGACGATCCACAGTTATACGTCGTCACAGCCTATCCTCGACAGTAAACATAAAAAAGACCCGAGAAAAGGGCGTTCTGGCGCGACCAACCTAGTTCCGACAACGACGGGAGCGGCAAAAGCGATCTCGAAAGTACTTCCGAACCTCGAAGGCAAGCTTAATGGTCAGGCGATCCGTGTTCCGACACCGGATGTCTCAATGGTCGATCTGACGGTCACACTCTCGAAAGAGGCAACACTCGAAGAGATCAAAGCGGCGTTCAAAACAGCAAGTGAAGGGTCGCACAAAGGTATTTTGGGTGTGGATGAAGAGTACAGAGTCTCTCAGGATTTCGTTGGTGAGTCATTGAGCTCGGTCGTGGCTATGGACACGATTCAGGTGATCGACGGAAACCTGGTCAAAGTCCTCTCCTGGTATGACAATGAGTGGGGATACTCCTGCCGTTTAGTCGATATGGCTATGCACATCAGTAAATAAGGACAGAAATGCAACTTCTAAATATCAAAGACCTTGACCTTTATCGTAAAAAAGTCTTTATCCGTTGCGACTTTAATGTTCCGATGGACGAGTTTGGCAACATCACGGATGACCGCCGTATCCGTTCTGCTGTTGCGACGATCAACTACTGTCTTGACCAGGACTGTGCTGTCATCCTGGCATCACACATGGGCCGTCCAAAAGGCGAGGTCGATAAAAAGTACTCACTGGAGCCGGTACAGCTCCGTCTTCAACAGCTTTTGAAACGTCATGTCGACCTTGCTAAAGATGTCGTAGGCGAAGATGCACTTAAACGAGCCGCGGCACTTCCAAACCATGAAGTGCTTCTGCTTGAGAACCTTCGTTTTGAAAAAGGCGAGACCAAAAATGATGAGGCACTTTCAAAAGCATTGGCCGGTATGGCAGAGATATATATTAATGATGCCTTCGGCGTCAGCCATCGGGCACATGCTTCGGTAGAGGGGATCACGCACTTTTTCGACAATGATCACAAAGCCGCAGGTTTCCTGCTCCAAAAAGAGATCAAGTTTTTCGGTACGCTGATCAAACGTCCAACGCGTCCGTTCGCCGCGATCGTCGGAGGTTCCAAGGTCTCCGGTAAACTGGAGGCGCTAATCAACCTTCTGCCAAGAGTCGACAAAGTTCTTATCGGCGGTGGTATGGCATTCACCTTCTTGAAGCAGTTGGGGTATGATGTCGGGAACTCCCTGGTCGAAGACGACCTTCTTGAAGAGGCGCAGCACATCATGGACGAGGCACGCCGTCTTGGGGTCAAGTTCTACCTGCCGGTTGATGTCGTTGCGGCACAGACCTTTACTGCGGAGTCCGTCAGTAAAGTCACTTCGTCGCAGGAGATCCCCTCCGGCTGGATGGGGCTGGATATCGGACCGGCAACAGTGCGTCTTTACCGTACCGTGCTCTCCGATGTACAGACGGTTCTATGGAACGGCCCGATGGGTGTCTATGAGATGGAACGTTTTGCCCGCGGTTCGAACAAGATCGCGCATTTTGTGGCTGATTCGTACGCGACAACGGTCGTCGGCGGCGGTGATACGGCCGATTTAGTACAGCGTGTAGGACTTGATGAAGAGATGACCTTTATTTCGAC
>JBFFUI010000025.1:0-32683 GCA_041571435.1 Sulfurimonadaceae bacterium
ACGCTATGACAACATCTACATGAACGATATCACCAAAAACGGTATGACACTTGTCTACGATGACAACGGTGTCAAATATGAGCAGAACTATGTGCGCTACAGTGCCATGGCGGAATACCACCCGAGCGAGTTCAGCCGTCTCCGTCTGCAATATAACCGTAACAATGCCATGTATAATGAAGCTGGCGAGCAGCAGGATATCGATACCGTTATGCTGCAATTGAACCTGGCTATCGGCGCGCACGGTGCGCACAGTTTTTAGGGTATCGAGATGAAATATTTATGGCTACTTTTTCTGCCGCTGTCGCTCTTTGCACATCTGAACATCGCAGTAAGCTACCCGTACATCGACGCCATCACCAAAGCGATTGGTAAGGACCACGTCAAGACCATCGTCCTGGCTCAGGGGAACTGGGACCCGCATTTTGTCGTACCCCGTCCCTCGCTGATATCAAAGCTTCGCAGCGCCGACGCCCTTATCATGAATGGCGGCCAGCTTGAGATAGGTTGGCTACCGCCGCTGATAAGACGTGCCAACAACCCTAAGGTACAGAGCGGTGCGGTAAGTTTCCTGAACCTCTCGCGCTATGTCGACATGATCCAAAAACCGCGTTCCGTCGACCGTTCACAAGGCGATGTCCATCCAGACGGCAATCCGCACTACCAGCTAGATCCCAACAACATCACTGTTTTGGCGGGTACCGTTGCCGCCTTTTTGATCTCGATCGACAGAGAACATAAAGCAGTCTATGAAGCGAACTACGCTGCTTTTGAGAAAGAGTGGAAGGGGCATCTTGCAAAATGGAAGGCCAAAATGGTACCAAGAACAGGGATGCAGATCATCCAGTATCATAATAATCTCGCCTATTTCAATAAAGCCTATGGTCTTGTCAACATCGGGACTATCGAGCCGCTACCGGGGATCCCGCCCTCTTCCCGTCACACACTGGAACTGATCAACCTGATCAAGACGGAGAAACCGCAATACATCCTGCACGATGTCTACCATTCAACCAAGACCGCGGAGTATATCAGCAGCAAGACCGGCATTAAGATCATCAAAATGCCGCATGATATCGGGGCACTCGACTCTGTCACCTCTCTTGTCGGGCTCTTTGATTATCTTACAGAAGCGATTCAGCCATGATTGATATCTTTTTAATCCCGGTCGCACTGTTGATCATTCTTGTCATGATCCATGCCTGGTTCGGGATCCGTATCTTGGAGCGCGGCATCATCTTTACCGACCTGGCGATAGGCCAGTTGGCTGCACTTGGCGCTGCTGTGAGTTATGGCTATTTTCACGGGGAGAACCTCTATATCTGGACCTTAACCTTTGCTTTTATCGGTGCCCTTCTCATCACCCTTGGCTCACACCGCAAGCTCCATCTCGAAGCCTATATCGGATTGTTGTATGTACTGGGTGCCAGCGGGATCATGATGGTCCTGGCACAGAGTGCCGAAGGGATGGAACACTTTAAGTCACTGCTGGCCAATGATATTCTCTTTACAACAGAACATGATCTTTACACCAGTAGTGCCATCTATGCTTTCATCGCGCTTATCATCGCTTTTGTCTACCCGAAGACCAAAGGGTTTTTCAAAGAGCTGCTCTTCTTTTCGCTACTGGCTATTACTGTCACTTCGTCAGTTCAGCTGGCCGGTGTCTTTGTCGTCTTTACGCTGCTCATCGCACCGGCCATGGTCGCCAGTATGCAGAGCCGTTTCACACCGTTACTTGTGGCCTTTGGCTTCGGCTGGTTCTTCTCTATTGTCGCTATTGCCATCGGCTTCTATTATGATCTGCCTACCGGTTACAGTATCGTCTTTTTGGGGGCCCTGCTAAGTCTTATCTTTGTTTTGGCAAAGAGTTCGAAAAAAGAGGGTGCTGATTAATCGAGCTTGTTGAGCATCTCCAGCTCGTCCTCTTCGGACTCTGGGTATCGGACACCCTTAAGTGCCGCACCCTCTTCGTCAATATCGAACATATCATCTTCAAGATCATCCAAAAGCAGGCTCTGTCCAAGAGACTTTAACGTAGCCACTGAACCCTCTTTTTTGTTTGCGACAATACCGATGATATCGCCCTTTTTAAAACCTTTGGCTACTGCGCCGTCTTCGGCAATCTCACACAGAAATATCTCTTCCAACTCCTGCTTTTGTACCATTGTGATCAAAGTGTTCAACACATTTTTACTTTTTATTTTGACTGCCCATGAACGTATACTCATTGTTTTCCTTACACCAACGGACCCTTTTAAAAGTCCTGAATCAATATTGAAGTATACTACATCACACCAAGGAAAATCAGCCAATGAAATTTTTACTTCTTCTATTCATCGCCCTTTCACTCTATGCAGACAGATTGGAAACCGCTGAAAACAGGGCTTTTACCAATGTCAACCTAGCCATACCTTCTATCCGGTTTGAGATGCGTTATGCAGGTGCTAACAACTTTATCGGCAGACCCGTTAACGGCTATGCCGAGCCGCTCTGTTACCTGACCAACGAAGCCGCTTCTGCATTGAATAAGGTGCAGCAGAGGCTTCAAACAGAGGGGCTGGGTCTACGTCTGTTTGACTGTTTCCGCCCTCAGCGTGCGGTCGACCATTTTGTACGGTGGGCAGCAGATCTGAATGACACAGAGATGAAACGCATCTATTATCCAGATATCCTAAAAAAAGATCTTTTCAAAGATGGCTATATCGCCGCAAAATCAGGGCACAGCCGAGGCAGTACTGTCGATCTTACGATCGATGGCCTGGATATGGGAACACCTTTCGACTTTTTCGATCCGCGTTCACACACGGACAGTAACGCCGTTACAAGAGCGCAGCATGAGAACAGAATGCGACTGAAAAGAGTTATGGAAGAAAACGGCTTTCAAAATTACGCCGAAGAGTGGTGGCACTACACCTTGAAAAATGAGCCTTTTGCCGCTACCTATTTTGATTTTCCTGTCGAGTAAGGACGGTATTGCCCTTTTCAGGATGGTGATGCGTTCACGTTCGATTTCGACGACCTTACCCGCTTCATCAGCACCCACAAAAAAAGCCTTTGCTGTTAGTCTATCGTTGTTCAACATCCCATTTGTTTTGGCGTAAAGCCACATCCATGTGAACCCACCCTTTTTACAAAAACCGGAGAATTTCCCGGTGTTTATCGGGCATTTTCCCTTACCTGAAGGGGCACCGATACGCTCGACGACCGAATCGATACTATCACCGACTTTGACCTCATTCGATTTTGAAAAACTGAACTTGGTCGAATCATTGTCAAAACTGCTGACCGCGATATAAGCGTAGAGGAGATTCTCGCGAAACTGCAGGTAACTCATACGCGCTCTGCCCGAAAAAAGGCTGAGACTTGTACTGTAATAACGCAAAAATACATAGGAGGCGACTTGTGAACGGAGATGATACCGCTCATTCGGCTTACCGTATTGCTCGATCACATCTTTCACCGTCGTTTTATCAAGTTGAAGTTCGGCATTATATTTGTAGTTATAGGGTGCACCTAGCTCAATGCCTGATAGTATAAAAGTGAAGAGATATATAACAAGACAACTGTTTTCAACGTCAACCATTGCTGATACTATTCTACATGCAAACGGCTTATGACTCCAAAACGATGTCAAGCCCTTCAAGTAGCCTGACCGCTTCGTCACGACTGAATTTGGCGCCGGCGATACTGTTTACCCGTACATCGATACTGTAGTCGTACGCCTCTCTGAAATCGCAATCTGTCAAGACCGTGTTTCTAAACAGCGTATCACTGAGGTCACTGCCGCCAAAATCGGCGCCTCGCAGATCAGCCTCTCTGAAATCGGTTTCCAGAAGATGGCACTTTTGGATGTTCAGATTTTCAAGTTTTTCGCCATAAAAAGAGCTGTAATTCAATATGGACTCGTAAAATGCGAAGGGGGCATCCTGAATGAACTCTGCATAATCGACTTTTGTCCAGTCAATTCCGGTGAGCTTGCAACGACTGAAGCGTGTCTCTTCAAAACGGCTTGCGGAAAAGTCGACCACGTTCATATCACACTCTATAAAATGACAGTTGATGAACCGGCAGTGGCTGAACTTGCTCTCTCGGAAATTACAGTTTGTAAAGGTACAGTCGTCAAATTCTATTGATAAGAACTGTTGTTCGTTCACATCAAGATCGATGAATGTCTCTGCCCAATATTCACTGTTGTTAAACATATCAATCTGCCTCCATGCTGTAGGATGACCTTAAAGTATCTCTGTCAATCCTCAGTTGGGTCTGTTCTAAAACCCGCAGGAATGTCGTGTCTAGCCCTGCCTGCAGGACTATTTTTTTCGGCAACACAGGATGCTGCAGAGATAAGATCTGAGCATGCAGCAGGAGCCGATGCGCATCATACTGTTCACGGAAAAAACGGTTATGTTCATTGCGGCCGTATTTTGTATCACCGACGATGGGGTGCAGCAGGTGTTTCATATGACGACGCAATTGATGTTTCCGGCCGGTGCTCGGCTGAAGACGAACCAGTGAATAACGCGAAGTTGCATACCGACCAACAGCGAACGGCAGTTCGACCTGATCGATCTTTTGAAACGATGTCACAGCCGATTGGGCCGGTTTGTCCTGCTGTGCTTTGGCGTCGGTCATCTTGTCTAGTACCTCTTTCAGAGGGTAGTCTATGACACCTTCCTCTTCGATATAGCCTCGTACTACAGCCAGGTACTCTTTGCAGAATCCATCAGCCTGCAGCTGTCGCGAAAGTGCTCTGGCAACCTCTTTGTTCAAGGCAAAGAGCAGCACACCCGATGTCGGTTTGTCAAGACGGTGCACAGGATAGACAAACCGCCCGATCTGATCGCGCAGCATCTGGATAGCGAAACGCGTCTCATCCTTATCGATCCAGGAACGATGCACCAAAAGGCCTGAGGGTTTGTTGATAGCGACAATATATTCGTCTTGATAGATAATTTCGAGCTCTTCCATGTCGAATTATATAACAATCACATCAGAACTTGTCTTTGCGACGGACACATGAAAATGACATCCCTCTAAGTCGTAAACAGCTATAATGTCAGCCCAATTTTATACATTAGGTAATATCCATGTCTGCAGCCATCTATCCCGATATTTTTGACGAGCTCAAAACCCAAGTCCGTGAAGCCGGACTTTTAAAACGCGTGCCCGTCCGTGGTTCAATAGAAATGGCCGCCATCTTTCTCTCCTTTGCTGTTGTGTACAGCACGATGACATTTTGGAACCCTTTTTTACTCGGTCTTTTTCTGACACTGCTCTTCACCCGGGCTGTTTTTGTCTCACACGACATCCTGCACCTGCAGTACTTTAAAAACAAAAAGCTCTCGTTTCGTCTTAGTTACCCTTTTGCAGCCATTATCCTGAGCAACTCATCATCCTGGTGGGACTTTAAACACAACATCAACCATCACCATTTCTGTAATACCATCTCCAAAGATGAGGACATCATGGCACTCGACGGTGCTTTTACGCCCAATAACCGCGGAAGCTCACCTTTTATCAAAAAATTCAAACGTCTTATTTTCTGGGGTGCCATGTTCTTCATGTACCCTGCTTTTATCGCCCAATCGTACAGCTTTGCACTCAAAAACAAAAACTATGGCGAGTTCTTTTTGATGCTGATGCACTGGCCGATCATCTGGGGACCGATCTTCTACATCCTCCCTTTTGCTGATGCTATCACGGTCTTTGTCACTCTGCAGCTGACACTTTCGGTCTGGCTGGCGTACGGGTTTATTACCAACCACCTCGGCTGCGAAGTCTTTACCGTTGAAGAGGTTGAAAGCATGAGCTGGATGGAGCTTCAGATGCGCACCTCGCGTTCACTTAAAGGCGGAAAATTCGTCCATTGGTTCTACGGTGGCTTGAACACACAGATCGAACACCACCTCTTTCCGAAGGCACCGCGATTCAACCTCTTAAAGGTGCAGCAGATGACAAAAGAATTTGCCGAAAAACACAACATCGCCTACTTTGAGACCACCCCAATCGAGGCCTACGTCCAGATCAACAAGGCACTCGACGCCTACTAAACTGTCCGGCAGTTTGATCCGAATCTCGTCGATCATCTCCTGCATTATAATAAAAAAAAACAGTTTCCAAGAGCGCCGGGTCAGGAGTGTCTGAGACTTAAATTTTCTCTTCAAGCTCCCGCAAGCGTCTGTCTGTAAAAAAGGTACCGAAGGGTATCAGCGAAGCGATAAAAAAGATGACACTCTCTTTCATCGCGAAGTTATGTTTCTGGGCAGCCTGCATGAGGATGACCAAAAAGAAGATAAACAGCACGCCCGTGCGTCATCCCCGCAATCTTCGTCGCAATCGCAATACCCATCATATATTTCATCGGCATGGCAATAAACAGGAGCAGCAGGTAAGAGATACCTTCAATAAAACCGATGATTCTGAAATTTCCGATCAGGTCGTTGTGAATATTTTGCAGTAACATGGGGTTTATGCCTTTGTTTTTAACAATAATATCGAAGAGAGCTTATGATTTATATTCGATTACATAATTAAAATGGGCTGTTAGTTTGAAAAAAGCAAGAGTGGAAAGAGGTTCAAAAGCCCTGTGGACTTTTGAAAAATAACGGACTTAGATATCCTGTTCGATGACTTTTTTGAATTGACCGAAATAGACCGCATCAAGATCCGCGAGACTCATCTCGACATCATTGACCTTCAGGTCACTTCCGCCGACCGTACCGATCTTCTCACATGCCAGTTCACCGACCATCGCTTTGAACGCCTCTGCATTTTCCGGAGCGACCTCGATGATTGCGCGGCTCATGGACTCAGCAAAGATATCACGGGCGTCGTCGATATTGTTGATCACGACATCACAGCCCAAACCGCTTGTCGCAGCCATCTTTGCAAGTGCGATCACAGCACCGCCTGAACTCAGGTCTTTGGCGCAAGAGAGCAGCCCTTTTTTGTTGGCTTCAATGACCAGGTCCCAAAGCGCCAGCTCTTTTTTGTAATCGATCGCCGGCAGTGTGCCCTCGACCGTTCCGCACACCTCTTTCATATAGAGAGAGCCGCCGAACTCAGATGCCGTGCTGCCCACCAGGTAGAGTTCATTACCCGCTTTTTGGAAGTTTGACATCAATACCTTGTTCTGGTCATCATTCACACCGACCGTCGCGATTGACGGTGTCGGGAAGACCGAGGTGCCGTTAGTCTCATTATACAGAGAGACGTTACCGCCGATAACGGGTGTGTTCAGTTCAGCACATGCCTCTTTGATCCCCAGACAACCTTCAGCAAACTGCCACATGACCTCCGGATTTTCCGGATTACCGTAGTTCAGACAGTCGGTGATCGCCAACGGACGTGCACCGGACATGGCGACATTACGCCCCGCTTCGATGACCGCTGCTGCTGCACCGCCTTTAGGATCGACGTAACAGAAACGGACGTTACAGTCCGAACTCATGGCAAGCGCTTTACCGTTCTCTTTGACACGGATGACAGACGCATCAAGCTGACCGCCTTTTTTGACGGTATTGGTCTGAACCATTGAATCATACTGTTCGTAGACCCATGCCTTGTCGACCACTTCCATTGAAGCGATCATTGTCTCAAATGCCTCCTGGTTGGAGACCTTTGCAAAATCATCGATCGTTGTATCGGCAATGCCGTCAAGGTATTGTGGACGTGCTGTCGGACGGTCTAAAATCGGTGCTTCTTCAGAAACAGGGTCAACCGGTACTTCCGCACACTTCTCGCCGTGCCAGAACAGTTCCATGTTGCCCGTGTTCGTGACTTCACCGATCACCGCGGCATCAAGGTCCCATTTTTCAAAGATCTCGATGATTGCTTGCTCCGAACCTTTTTTGGCACAGATCAGCATACGCTCCTGCGACTCTGAAAGCATGAAGTCGTAAGGGGTCATCCCCTCTTCACGCGCCGGGACTTTGTCAAGATACATGATCATTCCTGAACCCGAACGCCCTGCCATCTCAAACGAAGATGATGTCAGACCCGCTGCACCCATATCCTGAATACCGACAACGTAATCTGTCTTGAACAGTTCAAGACACGCCTCAAGAAGCAGTTTTTCGGTGAACGGATCACCGACCTGAACCGTCGGACGAAGTGATTTGGACTCTTCTGTAAAAGAGTCCGAACTCATGACCGCGCCGCCAAGGCCGTCACGGCCTGTTTTTGAACCGACATACATAACCGGGTTGCCGATACCTTCAGCTTTACCGTAGAAGATCTCATCAGACTTGGCAATACCGAGGTTAAAGGCATTGACCAGGATGTTGCCGTTATAGCACTCATCAAAGCTGATCTCGCCGCCGATTGTCGGTACACCCATACAGTTTCCGTAGCCGCCGATCCCTTCGACAACACCGCGTACCAAGAAACGCTGGTGCTTGCTTGTCTTGTCATCATTGGTAACGTTTCCAAAACGCAGGGCATTAAGGCTTGCTACCGGACGAGCACCCATGGTAAAGACATCACGCATAATCCCACCGACACCGGTCGCAGCACCCTGGTACGGCTCAATAAACGATGGGTGGTTGTGGCTCTCCATTTTGAAAACAGCTGCATAACCATCACCGATGTCGATGACACCGGCATTTTCACCCGGTCCCTGGATAACCCATGGTGCTTTGGTAGGAAAACCGTTTAGATGTTTTTTTGACGACTTGTACGAACAGTGTTCAGACCACATTGCAGAGAAGATACCGATCTCGACAAGGTTAGGCTCGCGTCCCAAGATGTTTTTGATGTTGGCATATTCAAGCTGTGATAGTTTGTGCTGACTTAAGACGTCGTCGATGTTTTCTAGGGGTGTGCTCACGGTAGTTCCTTGTACGAAATACAAATTTTTTGGTTTTAAGTCGCGATTATACCAAAAAACAATTTTATCCCAGTTTTCAATCGCTATAAAACCGCTGCTTTTTTGCCGGACTCTTGCTACAAACCATACAATCACGCTGTCCGAAAACGCAAGTTAACTTAACACTAGAATCTTATAGGATTTATAGAGGTGGCCTTAAGAAAGTAAACCCTACAATATTTAGCATATTCGACAATTCAGGAGTGTCCTATTTTTTCAAAAACAGCACAATATGCCTTCCGCATTGTAATTTTCATGTCCAGTGATACGGAGCGGCTCTTCTCTGCCGCCTTTATTCACGAACAGACAGGCATCCCTTATAAGTATCTCACTATGCTGATGACGAAGTTGGCAAAAGCTGACCTCTTAACGGTAGCACGCGGACGAAACGGGGGGTTTACCCTCAGCCGCAATCTCGACGAGATCTTTCTAGGCGATGTGTTGACCGCAATAGGTGAAAACAACTGCACCAATTGCGCCTTTACCGAAAGTGAATGCGACGAGCACAACCCATGCGCACTTCACGACTTCTACCGCATTCCAAAAAATGCCCTTGAGAAGATGCTGGTAAACACAACACTCGCCGAGATAGACCCCGCCCTTATCTAACCAAACGCGACTTAAACGCGTTTAGTCACCTCCAAAAGGTGATAACCGAACTGCGTTCGGATCGGTCCGACGACAACACCGACGTCAGAAGAGAAGACAGCTTTGTCAAATTCCGGCACCATCTGACCAGGTCCAAACTCACCCAAGTCTCCACCATCGCGGCCTGACGGGCATTTTGAATGTGCCTGTGCGACGGTCTCGAACTTCGTCCCTTTTTCGATCTCTTGTTTAAGTTCTAGACACTGCTCTTCAGTGTCTACAAGAATATGTCTTGCTGCTGCTCTTGCCATGTGGATTTCCTTGTTTTTTTTTGTTTGCGAAAGTATACCATGCCTCTTTTCATAGTCAGGAAAAATCTGCCGCGCATCTTCAAGCGATCCGGGGCAGTCAAAATGTCATAGTCGGTGTCGATTGTGCCTAAGCCGGCACTTTTAACTGAAGCCGAAATCTTTTTCGCTCTTGATGCTCTTTTTAAGTGCAAAAACGCCGATGTACGCCACGTTCTCGACTTCATACTCTTTTTTACCGCCAGGAAGTTCAATTGTAAATACATCGCCGACCTGCTTGCCCATCATCTTTTTGGAAAGAGGGGCATGGATCGTAATGAGGCCGTTTTCCGGTTCGCTTTCGTAGAGGCCGCAGATCGTATAGACCTCCTCTTCATCACTGTCAAGGTTGGTCAGCGTAACGGTCGAACCGAAATGTACGCGGCTATGCTCAAGTGACGCCGGATCGATGATCTGTGTCTTTTCAAGCAGTCCGTTGAGGAAGAATAGACGCTTGTCAATGTGGCGGAGTTTCTCTTTGGCGGCATGGTAATCGGCATTTTCACTGCGGTCGCCCAAGGCGGCAGCCACCTCTTTTTCCCGGCTTACCTTTGGTTTTTCAACCTCTTTGAGGTACTTGAACTCTCTGGTCAGAAGGTCATAACCCTCTTGTGTTATGGGTTCAACCGGCATATGTGCGGCCTATTTGTCAAAACCTAAGATATAAAATGTGTTTTTGCCTGCGACCTGCTGCAGTGCAACCTTGTATTTCTCTGCAAAATGGTTGACTTTTTCCATCGCCTCTTCGGTACGTTCCGGGCTTGGTGCTTCAATCTTGATCTTGAAGTAGTCTTCACTATTAGACATGGCGACATGGGAATCATCGACTTTAAGGTGTTCATGCAGATCAAGAATATGTTTTTGGATCTTGTCAAAAGACTTTGTGTTCTTTACAATTCTGTCAAATTGGCTCAATAACGCTTCATTTGGTGCATAACCAAGTTGTTTCAACATCGCTTCACTATTCATTTCTCACCTTGTCGGCACCCACTAGAGAGCCTTCTAAATTTTAAGACAAAGATTTTAACATAGAATGTATTTACTCTTAAAACGGTTCAAAAAGAATGTGGTAACGCTGCGCTGACCTGTTCTCTTTTGCACACTTTTCAAAAGCCTCCGCATACTTCTCAGCCTCTTCGCCCCGGCCATACATGTTGGCAAGGATCTTATTGACCTCACATATCTCAGTCGCTTTGAGGTACCACTCAAGTGCCTGTTGGCGGTCTGCCCTGACACCCTGACCGCTCATGTAGAGCTCAGCCGCCATCTTTGCACCCAGAGCACTGCCGCCTTTAGCGGAGGTCAGGATAAGAGCCACCCCCTCCTGTATCCTCCGAAGGTTTCGGGGGCCGACAATATGTAGTTTTCCCAACTTTGCAGAAGCATCCAGGTTGCCAAGCGCGGCAGCGTCTCTGTAATACTCCAATGCAATGTTCAACGCATTACCCGTCTGCGGAGCGACCATCAACGTGTCGACGGTATAGTTACTGCGCCAGTAAGCGTCTCCCAGCAGCTCCATCGCTTCAGCATCGCCTTTTTGAGCGGCTCTTTCGATCAAAAAAAGTGCTATCCGCATGTTGGGTCTTACGATCTGATCCGCATAAAAGAGTTCACCCAGCACACGATAGCTCTCTGCCGGTGCCTCCTGCCGATTCGATGCCAAGTCTTTGCTTACCGCCATCAAGGCATCACGGATCTCACCGTGGGGTTCATTAATCAGAGACTCTGTTACCTTCGTATAATCAGCACTGTTTCGGCTTTGTGTAAAGAGGATCAGAGAGAGACCCAGCTGCCCTTTACCGTCATTTTTTACCGAGCGCTGGAGCCATGTCTTCGCCTCTTTGACAGAACCCTTCGCGTAGTAGAGAAGCCCAAGATCATACATCGCCTCGATATTGCCTTTCATCGCGTCGTTGCGAGTGATCATAATCGCACGCTCAACATCGCCCTTTTCAAACGACGCTTTCATGGAGGTATAATCACTTCCGAACAGCGACAGGCCCATTAATAATAAAATTACGATCCGCATACGTTACCTTCTGACTTCATATCTTAGTTATAATACATCAAAACAATTTAATATAAGTGAAACAGAGCGCGTGAAGAACCTTTTAATACGACTAACTTTAGGACTCTACGAACAGGATATTTCCGAGAATGAGATGGAGTATGTCCAAAAATGGCTCGGTCAGGGGTACCTGGTCAAAGAAGAGAACATCTACAGGCTTCCGTCAAAATATCGTGCCGGCACCATCATGATGACCCAAGGCGCTTCCGGCTTCCTGCAGGTCGTCGGTGCCAATGTTCGTGACCTCTATATCGACGAGCACTCTCTGGGCGGTGCAAAACACGGCGACCTTGTCATCGCACAGCGTCTTTTGGGCAAACGCGGCGGTCCAAGTGCCAAAGTTGTTGAAGTCATCGGAAAAGCGGAGAGCTACAGCGTGGCGATCCTGGCTGTCAAAGAAGGGCACAAGAGCCTGGTGGACATCCGCAACAACTTCCCTGCCGGCGTCGAGCTGACGGCAGATGAGCTTGCCAAATATAGCGAAGGGGACCTCTTCAAGATCAACAACCAAAATGGCGAGATCATGGAGATGATCGGAAACATCCGTGATCCGAAAGTCGACGAAAAGATCGTTTTAGCCCAGTTCAACAAACATGATGCATTTGAAGACGATGTCTTGGCACTTGCAGAGAGTTTTGACAAGAATGTGGATGCCGCACGTTACCCCGACCGCAAAGACCTGCGCGACCTGCCGTTCTGCACCATCGATCCCGTCACCGCCAAAGACTTTGACGACGCCATCTGCTACCTTCCCGAAAAGAACATCCTCTATGTCGCCATTGCTGATGTCAGCACGTACGTCGAGCCTTTCGGCCCGATCGATGCCGAGGCGATCTACCGCAGTTTTTCGATCTACCTGCCGCACCGTTCCATTCCGATGCTGCCGCGCCAACTCTCTGAGACCCTCTGTTCCTTGCAGCCGCATGTTGACCGGCTCGCCTTTGTCTTCGAGCTGCACCTTGACGGCCTCAAGGTCGTCCATACCGAACTCTACGAAGCGATCATCCATTCCAAGCGCCGTTTTACCTATGAAGAGGTCGATCTCTTTTTTGAAGGCGACCTGCAGCCGCAGAACAGTGACGAAGAGGTGGTCATGGCCTACCTTCCAAAACTTAGGGAGCTGACCGATGCACTCAAAGTAGAACGGCTCAAAACAGGGTATGACTTCCACTCCGAAGAGCTGGAGATGGAACTCGACGAAGACCAGATGATCCTCTCGACGACGGTCAGCGAAGAGACCCCTTCGCACGGGCTGATCGAAGACTGTATGCTTCTTGCCAACAAGGCCGCGGCTTCGCGGTATTCCCATGGCGTCTTCCGTATCCATGAACAGTCCAGCCCGATAAAGCTGCAGAGCCTCTATCAGGAGCTGGCCGGCATCGGGATCATTGTTGAGCCCAAAGAGTCGATGAAAGAGACCATAGACTTCATTCAGGCCGAAGCGAAAAAGCGTGACCTGGTCAGTGAAGTCGACACCCTCATCATCCGTGCCCAGATGCAGGCCCGTTATGCGCCGGAAAATGTCGGCCACTTCGGGCTCGGGTTTGAAGCCTATACCCACTTTACCTCGCCGATCCGCCGCTACTCCGATCTTATCGTGCACCGCCACCTCAAGGCGCTGCTTGCCAAAGACACGGAAGAGAGCTCTTACGTGCTGCGCAACATCGATGCCCTCTGTTTCAGTATCAGTGAAAAGGAGCGTGAGGCATCTGCTATCGAGATCCGTTTTATGCAGCGCAAGTTCGCACGCTGGGCAGACACGCAAAAAGGACGGGAGTTCAAAGCCCGCGTCAACAGCACCGATCCGTTCTTTACGGCTGAGATACTTGAGCCTATCCGCGGTGCCGAGGTCAACCTCAGTGTTGCGACCTCCGTCACCCTTTTTGACGACATCATCCTGCGCATCGATAATGTCGATCTCGCGTCGGCAAAGATCAATGCCTCTCTGGTCAAAAAACTGGACCACGACCCGATGGAGCTAAACTAGATGTACCGCAAAGAACTCGACAACCTCATCAGAGGCGGCAGTAAAGTACCGGCGATCATGCTCTATGGCGAGAGCCACTTTCTCATCGATCACTATCTCAAGTTTTTCAGTAACATCCCCGATGCCAATGTCTTAAGCCTCTACCATGATGAGTATGACTTCAATGCGGCCAAAGCCCACCTTTCGCAGGGCTCACTCTTTGGCGACCAGAACCTGCTTATCATCAAAAATGAAAAAAAGGTGCCGAAAAAAGATCTGGACACCCTGCTGGAACTGGTGAAAAAGAACCCCGATAACACCTTAATTTACGCCTACTATGGCACCGATATGAAGACCTCCGCAAAGGCCTTTAACAAGAAGTCGGGCGGTATCGAAGTCAGAATGTTCCCACCTTTTGAAGGCGAGGCGAAAAACATGCTGATCCAGGAGGCACAGCGTTTGGGTATACAGCTTGACGGCTACACCGCCGCGCACCTTCTCGAATCGCAGAACAATGACCTCGGCCTTGCCTTTAACGAGCTCTCCAAACTGCAGATCCTGGGACGCCCCTTATCAGCCAAAGATATCGATGCTCTGGTCTATGGTGTCGGGGAGATCAAGACCGACCAGTTCATCAACCACCTCCTTGCCAAAAGAGATTTCAGAGAGGAGCTGCAGCGCATTTTAGAGGGCGGCGAGGATGAGATACGTATCATCACCACGCTAAGCAATTTTATGACCCAGCTCTACCTCTTTTTTGCCCATATCAAGATCCATGGCATTGCCGATTCAAGAGCAATACTGGGCTACAAGCTGCCGCAAAAGATAGAGCAGGAGCGTGCACAGCAGAGCATCAAGTTCAAGCAGCATCAATATGACGCGATATTAAACCTGCTGCTGGACAATGAGTTGAAAATGAAGTCCAGCGGCGGCCTCGACAAAAACGCCCTTCTGCTGGCAACCCTGATCAAGCTGCAGAGCTATATTTAACATCCAAAACAAAAAAACCAATCAAGAAGAATCAAAATGATACAATTTTCGAACGTCTCCAAAGCCTACGGAAGCCACGAGCTTTTTAACAACCTCACCTTCAAACTCAACCCCGGTAACAAAATGGGCCTTGTCGGTCGTAACGGTAGCGGTAAATCGACCATGTTCAAACTTATTCTGGGCGAAGAGGAGCCAAGTGAAGGGAGTGTGATCATCCCAAAAAACTATAAGATCGGTGCCTTGCGTCAGCACCTTGTCTTTACGGAAAAGACACTGCGCGAAGAGGCTGCCCTGGCCCTGGAAGATGACATGAAGTGGGACACCTACCGTGTCGAGAAGATACTCTTTGGTCTCGGCTTCGACCATGAAGACCTCGACAAAGATCCCCTCTCCTTTTCGGGCGGGTACCAGATCCGTATCAACCTTGCCAAACTGCTGGTGACCGAACCGAACCTGCTGCTGCTGGATGAACCGACCAACTACCTCGACATCCTTTCACTTCGCTGGCTCAAGTCGTTTCTAAAAGCCTTTCAGGGCGAGGTCATCCTCATTACCCACGATCGCGACTTTATGGACGGTGTCTGTACCCACACCATGGGTATTATCCGGCGTGATCTCTTTATGATCCCGGGTGACACCCACAAGTTCTATGCCCAGCTCGCCGAAAATGAAGAACTCTACGCCAAACAGAAAGCCTCCCAGGACAAAAAGGTCAAAGAGCTCGAAGAGTTCATCGCCAAAAACAAGGCACGAGCATCGACAGCAGCACTGGCACAATCCAAAGTCAAACAGTTGGAGAAGATGGACCGTATGGAAGACATCGGTTTTGACAGTACCCTTGCCTTCGACTTTCAGTTCAAGGATACGCCGGCCAAGGTCTTGCTTGATGTTCAGGATATCAGCTTTGGGTACACCCCGGATAATATTCTCTTCAAGAATATCTCCTTTACCATCGAAAAGGGGCACTGTCTTGCCATTATCGGTAAAAACGGTGTCGGTAAATCAACCCTGCTCAACACACTTGCCAAAGAGCTTACCCCTTTAAGCGGTAAAGTCGAATACCACGGCACTACGGCAGTTGGACATTTTGGTCAGACCAATATAGCGCGTCTTAATCCCGACAGCACCATCATGGATGAGATCTACGCAGCAAATCCACAGCTCTCAGCCGCAAGCGTACGCAGTATCTGCGGGGCGATGATGTTCAGCGGCGACCGTGCCGAAAAGAAGGTTTCACTTCTCTCGGGTGGAGAGAAGAGCCGGGTAATGCTGGGGCAGATCCTGTCCTGTCCTTCCAACCTGCTCTTTCTCGATGAGCCGACGCACCACCTTGACATCGACTCCATTGAAGCCCTGACGGTTGCGATCAAGAACTTTCCAGGCTCTTCTGTTATCGTCTCCCACTCCGAAGAGCTGCTGCGCCGTGTCGCAGACCGCCTCATCATCTTTTCAAAAGATGGCGCCGAACTGTTTGACGGCGGGTACGATCTGTTCCTGGAAAAGAGGGGATGGGACGAGGAGGAGGTCGAAGAGACCCAACCAAAAAAGAAAAAAACATCCAACCCGATGAGCAAGGAGAACAAAAAGCTCAAAAACATCATCACCAAAGAGCGTTCACGTGCGACGTCACCGCTACGTAAAGAGATCGAAAAGGCGGAGAAGTTCATCATGGAGAGCGAGACACAGATCGCCAAATACCATCAGGAACTTGTCGAAGCCTCCAATACCAATGACAATTCCAAAGTGATGGAGCTTTCGCAACTTGTCTCTAAGCTCGAAGCCGAAGTCGAAGCAAAGTTCGAGCGGATGGAAGTTGCGCAGCTGGAGCTCGATGAGCTGATGGCAGAGCACGACAAAAAGCTTGCGGCGCTGTAGAGGTCATTTCACCGCACAAAAGAACCTGTTTTGGTCTATTTGGGCACCTTCTCTACTCTTCACTCTGCAACATCAGCTGATCAAGATGGTAAAAGAGGTTCGGGTACTCCTGTTTGATCTCGCTGATCAGCCAGTCGAGATCAAGCTTCACGATCCTTCCCTCGGCATGCGTTTCTGCCAGTCGTTTGATCTTGTCCATTGCTACGGCCAACACATCGTAATAGTCGATCGGGTACCATTTCAATATCGCTTTCTCAAGCTTTAAACGAAAGCTCTCATCCTGGGTCGAGGCAAATATTTCGATCATTTTCGACAGTGCCGGAGCTGACGTCAGCGTATAGGAGTGGTTGTTTTCATCGATAATGACCCAGGGGTGTTTTTCATCCCAATTTCCCTGGAGCAGTTCAAGCTCCTTATGCCGTGCATCGATGCCTGGCCGCATTTTAACTATCGTCATCTCCGCCGCATCGAGGTTAAGTGTTTCGGCGATCTGTCCAAGATGTTTTTGTATATCTTCCGGGAAATTCACAATGTACCCTTTCACGACAAGCGTATTTTTTAACACTGTTTATTATCATAGCAAAAAAAACGTCCTGTTCTTGCTCAAGCGCCGTGTAAAACGGTCCTACTTGCGGATAATTGCCTTCACCCAGGATGCGATCATCGCCAACTCATCCCTATCAATACTATGATCTTTTTCATAGGCTTTAAACTCGATCTCAAAACCACCCTCCTGGAGTCTCTCGACCTGCTCTTTTGAGCTCTCAAACGGCAGAACATTGTCATCGATGCCGTGTGTACATAGCCAGTGTGAGGCCGCCGCCTCTTTGTTCATCTCAACCAGCAGTTTTTCCGCATCATAGATATAGCCGCTGACGGCGATATAACCGGCAAGTACCCTGTGATAACGCGCACCGAACTCGAATGTCAGCAGCGAACCCTGCGAGAAGCCGAACAAAAAACTCTCATCGGCATTGAACTCTTCTTCAAAGAGCATGTCCAGAGTCTCGGTAAGAAGCTGGCTTGAGTGCCTGATCCCCGGAAGCTGGTCCGGCGGCAGCTGATACCATGAGAGACCGCTGAAGTACTCAAACGGGGCATCCAGAAGAAGATAGTTCATCTCATCGATCTTCAAATAATCCGGCAGCATCGTAAAGCCTTCCGAGGAGTCGCCGCGGCCATGCATAATGATCATCACTTTTTTGGAGGGAACTTTTGAGGGTATAAATATGTTGTCTAAGGGTAAGTTTTGCATGAAGTATTATACAAGATCAGGGGCCATTGTTAACAAAATATTTACCTTGGCTTTTTACAATTTTCAAGGGTAATTCTAAATCTTTTAACAGCTCTGTGACAGAACGTGCTTTGAGTGGTCATGCGATCTTCTCATTGAACACAGCTGCGCGGAGTAGAAATAAGCCTTTTGCGCTTCATGCAATTGATGCTTTTAGAACTGCCCTTTTTACATCAACATATTGCACTGATTTAGCCCCCATACAGTGCTTTTCCTCTGAACAAACTCTGCTCTACACCTTCGGAATCGTTATGACGAACTCTGCCCCGCTGAGATTTAGACCATTGTATACGTACTCAACATTATGAACAGAGACGGTACCCCCGAAGTGTTCTGTGATGATCCTGTAGGCAATATAGAGTCCAAGACCGGTCCCCTTTGATTTGTACTTCGTCGTGTAGTAGGGTTCAAAGACTTTTGAGATGATCTCCTCATCGATCCCGCCGCCGGAGTCTTTTAGGCGGATGACAACACTGTCGCTGCCGCACGTGACCTCTGTAAAAAAGTACCGATGCTGCGATTGCTTCTCCATAATGACATCGATGGCATTGTTATAGATGTTGAGCAGGGATTGGATCAAAAGACTTTCGTTGTAGGTGACCGTGCACGCTTCTGTCAGAACAACCATCTCAATCTTGCTGTTTGCAAAGAGATCCTTCGTCAGTTCGTTCAACTTTTTGATTGCATCATTAATCTCAAACGGTGCGATATTCTCGATGTTGGCATTGAAAAAGCTTCGGAAATCATCAATGGTCTGCGAAAGGTATTGGGTCTGTCGGTTAATATCTTCGGTGATCTGAAGCAGATCGTCTCTGTTCATCGTCTTCTCCAGAAGGAGACCCGTCTCGATTTTTACGACGTTGAGCGATATGATGTTCAGAGGCTGTCGCCACTGGTGCGCAATGTTGCTTAACATCTCGCCGACTGCAGCTATCTTTGACTGCTCTATGATCACTCTGTTCTGTTTTTCGATCTCCGCGTTTTGACGGTTGATCTCCTCCTTAAGACCATGTTTGGTGAGAAGCCAACGCTTTCTAAAACTGACAAAAAGAAGGCTCGAACCCAGACTCACCATGAACAGAACCGCAATAAGAGCGGCATTGAATATCTCGTCATAACGGAGTCTGAACGCCACCTCATCCGGATGGTTCTCCTTGTAGATAAAGCTGTCGAGATCGATATCTTTTGTAACAAGTCCCAGCACTTTGTAAACTTTCACAATATCCTCGATCTGGCCCCTGTCGAGATAACCGAGCTTACCGTCGTCTTTATACGCGATCCGTTTTAAGGCCTCACCCTCTTTAATAAGCTGGATAAGTGTCCTGTTTTGCGTGTTGTAGTGTGCATAAATCAGCTCGGCAGTTTCAGTGATGTTGTCGAATGCATATTTCCATCCTCTCATCGTGGCTTCGTAAAAGTCTTTGGTCAGTTTCGGGTTCGCTTTGATAAATGCAGAAGAGGAGAAAAGGATATCACTGTAAAAATAAAATCCGAAATCCTGAGGATCAAAGACTTTATAGCCAACACCTCTTTCCGCCATCCTGATCGGTTCATTAGAGACATACGATGCCATGGCATCGACCTTTTTATCGATCAGGTCATCGATATTGAAACTGTGCGGCACGATCTCTACATCATTTTCACTCAGACCGTTCGCGGAGAGCATCGCCATTATAGAAGCGGTATCTTTTGCATCCTTGGTCATCATGATCCGTCTGTTTTTCAGATCTTTGACCGAAGCAATATGGGTATCGTCACGCACCAACAGCACAAGTGGCGACTCTTGGAAGATAGCGCCTAACGCTACAACGTCCCGGCCCTTGATCTTGTCCATGATCAACGAAGAACGGCCGACAGCAAAGTCCGCTTTGCCCTTTTCGATAACGGTTGAAAGGTCGGTGTTAAAATCGAACTCTCTGATATCGACATCGATACCGACATCTCGGTAGTAGCCGTGCTCTTTTGCGACATAGTAGCCGGCAAACTGGAACTGATTCAGCCAGCTGAGCTGAACGACCACCTTTTGCGCAGCAAACAATGATACCGACAAGAACAACAGTACGGTTAACTTTTTCATATGACAGCTATTATACTTTCCCTCTACAGGTAATCCGCTTGGTGAACCTGCCTTTGGATCATCTAATCTCTTGTTAAGAGATGCTCCCTTTGACTTTCACGAACAGTTTTTCTATGCCTAAGACGGCTGTCCCGATGACCAGGCCCGCCAAAAGCTCTGCCAATAAGCTTGGCAGCGCATGCAGTGCCTCATGGAGCTGATGGACGTTGTGGACAAAGATGCCGCCTGCCACCAAAAGCATCGCCAGGGTCCCCACAACGGTTAATACCCTGATCACTTTGGGAAGGGCCACGACCAGGACCTCTCCGACGGCCTTCATGGGACTGTTTTTTCCTTCTGCCATCTCGATCAGTTTAAAACCCGTGTCGTCCATTCTCACCAGCATAGCGACAAATCCATAGACACCGATGGTCGCGATAAACGCTACAAACGACACAACGATGACCTGTATCGGAAGCGACTTCTCTACTACCGTTCCCAGCGCAATGATGATGATCTCAGCCGAAAGAATAAAGTCGGTCACTATGGCGGACTTAATCTTCTTCGCTTCAACCTCAAGTATTTCCTCTTTCGAAAGAGAACGCTGTTCTTGTACGACAGGCGGATGAGGAACGAAATAGTCATAGACCTTTTCGGCTCCCTCAAATGCCAGGTAGAGCCCGCCGACCATCAAAATAGGGACAATGCTCCACGGTGCAAAGGCACTCAACAAAAAAGCGATTGGCAAGATGATGAGCTTGTTGCGGAACGAGCCTTTGGTAATAGCCCATAAAACAGGGAGCTCTCTCGAAGAGGCAAAACCCGATGCCTTCTCCGCACCGACGGCCAGGTCATCGCCCAGTACCCCTGCTGTTTTTTTGGTGGCGATCTTGCTCATCGCTGCTGCATCGTCCAATAGCATTGCGATGTCGTCAAAAACTGCGAAAAACCCTGCTGTCATCTCTGTTCCTTCTGTTTCTGTGGTGCCGTTCTACCGAACGGTTTGAACATATCTTATGGTAAAAAACCGTTCAGGTGTCAACTTTTTTGTCAATTATAACAGATGTTTACCAGCGCTCATTTTGCCACACCTTCTGCTGTGATGGGCTCAAGAATGTCCATGCTACGAACCGTGTCACTTTCTGTCCCTGTTTCATCTCGATGGTCCGTACCTCGGCAGGATTGAACTGTTTGAGCGCTTTATAGATTGCCGGAAGGTTCTCTTTTTTCGAGACAAGTGTCGTAAACCAAAAGACCTTTTTGGCATGGACTACGCTCTGTCTGATCATCTTTTTTATAAAAGCGACCTCCCCGCCCGGGCACCAAAGCTCATTGGACTGCCCGCCGAAATTCAGTCGCTCTCTCATGTCTTTGTTTGTGCCGAGGTTCCGGTTTTTGCGTGCGGTACCGCTGCTTGCCTCTTGCGGCGAACGGTGAAAAGGCGGGTTGCATAGGGTGAAGTCAAAACGATCCTCTTTGCCGATGATCCCGGTAAAGATGTTGTCGGGATTGGTCTGTTCTCTTATCTCTATCCTGCCTTGAAGCACGCTGTTGTTCTCAACCAGGGACACGGCCGACTTGATGGAGACCTTGTCAATGTCCGAACCGACAAAACGCCAACCGTAGACCCTGCTGCCGACGATAGGATAGATGCAGTTGGCACCGACGCCGATATCCAGTCCTACTATCTTCTCACCGACCGGTATTTCACCGCCGTTGACCAAAGCCAAGAGGTCTGCAAGGTAGTGGATATAGTCCGCCCTGCCCGGTATCGGCGGGCAGAGGTAGTTCTCGGGGATCGTCCACTTTGAGACACTGTAAAAATGCGAGAGCAACGCTTTGTTCAGCATCAAAACCGCTTGAGGATCTGCAAAATCGATAGAGAGGTCGCCGTAGCTGTTTGCACTCACTAACGGGGCGAGTTTCGGTTCGCTCTTTATCAGCAGATCGAAGTCATAACGTGCATTGTGCAGGTTGCGCGGGTGCAGCCCTTTGGCGGTTTTTCGCATCATGCTCTCTTAAATGTTTTCATCATTATACAAGGATTTCAGAGTTTATTGGGCTATTGTATTGCTATACTATTGCTATATTCCGAGCGTATAATGGACAAGAAAGAATATTTCAGGAGGCAGGAAAGATGCATACAAATTCACTTATCGACATATTCAGAGACCACGTTGTCAACCGAAAAAGCCTCAAGGATTATGTTGAGATCAGAAAAGACATCCATGAACGCGGCGAGTTTAACGACGCCTCGCTTCTGCGGGCCGAAGAGCTTCTGCAGTGTGTCAAAACAGTGGACAGCGAGAGCTATGAAAGCCTCTATAAGACACTTAACGAGATCATCAGGCTTGACACCGGAAACGCGGTCGAGTATCCGATCGACTTTGTCAGAGAGATACTTAAGATCGGCAAAAACGGCATGACGGCCAGAGAGGTGGCCGAGGAGTACAGACGCACGCTTGACCACCATTTCCACGCTTTTAAACACGAATAGAGAAACGCCTCCCGCAGACGGGGTTTGACACGCGCTATAATACGGCATGCAAACCCTACCCATCCATCAGGTCCTACCCCAGATCACTACCGCCTTGCAGACGAACAACCGTCTTGTCCTGCAGGCACCTCCGGGCGCGGGTAAGACCACAGCGGTACCTATTGCCCTGCTGGATAAGCCATGGCTTGAGGGCAGACAGATCATTATGCTCGAACCGCGACGCCTAGCAGCCAGAAACGCTGCAGCACGCATGGCAGAGCTGCAGGGAGAAAAGGTCGGCGAGACCGTCGGCTTTCAGATCCGTGCTGAGCGATGTGTCGGAAAGACGACAAAGATCATTGTCGTGACCGAAGGGATCTTGACCCGTATGCTGCAGAGCGATCCCGCTCTCGAAAATGTCGCACTGCTGATCTTTGACGAGTTTCACGAGCGAAACCTCCACGGTGACCTGGCCCTGGCCCTCAGCCTGCAGTCTCAAGAGCTCTTGCGCGACGACTTAAAGATCATGGTGATGTCCGCAACCCTGAACACGGATGCGATTGCAGACCTGCTTGATGGTGCACCCGTCATCACCAGCGAAGGGCGCAGTTTTCCTGTCGAGAACATCTACCTTCCCAACAAAACGCCGCATCCCTCACCGACGCAGCTGAGCACGCTTATCTCCAGGGTCGTAAACGATATCATCCGCAATGAGAACGGCAGTATTCTAATCTTTCTTCCCGGGGTCCGGGAGATCAAAAACGTTGAATCCAAGTTGCTGGAATCGATCAAAAAGGGTTCGGTCACCATCGCCCCGCTCTATGGCGACATGAGTAGTGAGGCCCAGGATATGGCCATCAGGCCCGCCGGAGACGGAAAGCGCAAGATCGTACTGGCGACCAACATCGCCGAAACGAGTCTGACCATTGAAGGGATCACCGTTGTCATCGATGCCGGTCTGCAGCGGGTCTCGACTTTTGACAGCGGGTCAGGCATGAACCGTCTGCACACCGTCGCTATCTCCCAGGACGCCGCCACGCAGCGAAGCGGCCGTGCGGGGCGCTTAAGTCCCGGCAGATGCTACCGTCTTTGGCATGAGCATCGTCAACTTGCACGCCACAGCGTCCCCGAGATACTGACAAGCGACCTGACGCCGATGATGCTCGAACTCGCCAACTGGGGTGTCGACAATACCGATGAATTGCACTGGCTTGACCTGCCGCCCCCCTCAGCCATAGAACATGCCCGCGATCTGTTAAGAGAGCTCGGTGCGCTGCAAGACACCACAATTACCGAACACGGCAGAGCGATGCTGTCACTGGGAACCCATCCCCGTCTGGCACAGATGATCCTCAAAGCATCGGCGCTGGATCTTGAGGAGACCGCCTGTCAGATCGCGGCACTGCTCAGCGAAAAAGAGATCTTCACCGGCAGTGCCAGACACGCTGCCGACCTCTCTCTGAGGATCACTGCACTGCAGGAGCGCCATAATGATGATCACATCGACAGAGGTGCGTTTCAGCGTGTATTGACAACCGCTTCGGACTTCCGTAAAAAATGCCAGAGTACGCAGTCTCAACCTGCCGACAGCTCAGCGATGATCGGCATACTCCTCGGTTTCGCCTACCCTGACCGCATTGCCAAAAGCCGCGGCCTTAAAGAGAGCCGTTACCTGCTCAGCGGCGGCAAAGGGGCCAGACTTAACGTCGAAGATGAACTTTTTGGTCACCCTTATCTTGTTGTCGCCCATCTCGATGGTGCACAAACCGATGCCCGCATATTCACTGCAGCCCCCATCACCGAAGAACAGATCGAAACGTACTTTAGCGACCGGATCATCAAAGAGCGGTTGACAAAGTGGAACGACACAACAGAGCGCGTCGAGGCGAGAGAGATCACCCGACTCGGTGCGATCACACTGACGGAGCGGCCGGTGCAGAACATCGACAGTGCCGATCTCGCCAGGGCACTGCTCGGTGCAATCAGAGAAAAGGGGCTTGAAGCCCTCTCCTGGTCGCAGCAGGCGCGCACCTTGCGACAACGCGTGGGCTTTTTAAACCACTGGAGGGAAAAAGAGCCCCCTACCGCCAGGACCATCGGCACACTGCCCGATCTTAGTGACAGCTGGCTGCTTGAGCACCTTGAACAGTGGCTTCTGCCTCATCTTGAAGGGGTCAAAAGCTTTAAAGCGTGTCATAAACTCGATCTCTATCCGATGCTTCTGAGTCTGCTCAGCTGGGAGCAACAACAGCGTATCGACACACTGGCGCCTCCGAAACTAAAGGTGCCGAGCGGCTCCACTATTGCCCTCAACTACGAAGACGTTGAGGCGCCCACACTAGCGGTTCGACTGCAAGAGCTGTTCGGTATGGTCGAAACACCTACGCTGATCAACGGCTCGGTACGCATCACCCTTGCGCTTCTCTCTCCGGCCCACCGTCCGATGCAGGTGACGAAAGATCTGCGAAGCTTTTGGGAAAACACCTATGACGAGGTCAAAAAAGAGCTTCGCGGCAGATATAAAAAACACTATTGGCCGGATGATCCGTTCACGGCACAGGCAACCAACCGGACAAAAAAGAGGATGTAGGCCGTATCCGGTCTGCCCATCTGTAAAAGAGCTTCTTCTTTAAACGCAATTAAGTTCCACTTCGATATAATCACGCGTTCCTTACTCTTTGTGCAAAAGCATAACGTTTAAGCATATGACTGATCAATCCACTGATCTCGATCCATAAGGGACCAAAACCAAAAGGAGAAATACGCTATGAGACATTACGAAAACCTTGTAATCGTTAAACCAACACTAACTGAAGAAGAGACAAAAGCTTCAATCGCAGCTATCGAAGAAGTTCTTACTTCTAACGGTGCTGAGATCGTTGCACGTGACGAAATGGGTACTAAAAAACTAGCTTACCCTATCGCTAAGAACGAACGTGGTTATTTCCATGTTGTTTATTACACAATGGCACCATCTTCAATCGCTGAAGTCGAACGTCGTTTCCGTATCAACGAAGACCTTCTTCGTTTCGTTACGATCAAATACGATTCTAAACGTGAAGTAACTGCCTGGAAAGACCTGGTTGCTAAAACTGAAAAGAAAGCAGCAGCTAAGACTGAAGCTCCGGCAGAAGAAGCTCCGGCTACAGAAGCGCCAGCAGCAACAGAAGCTCCGGCAGCTGAATAAGTAAAGGAAAGCCCAGATGTACAATAAAGTCGTCCTTGTAGGAAACCTGACACGTGATATTGAACTACGCTATAGCCAATCCGGTATGGCAATCGCCAAAACTGCGATCGCAACTAGTCGTAAGTTTACTACCAACGGCGAGAAGAAAGAGGAGGTCATGTTTATTGACATTACTTTTTTCGGACGCTCTGCCGAGGTAGCGAATCAATATCTTCGTAAAGGTTCGAAAATCCTAGTTGAAGGGCGTCTTCAATTTGACCAATGGGTTGACCAGAATGGTGGTAAACGTTCTAAACACTCTGTTGCCGTTGAGACAATGCAGATGTTAGACTCTAAAGGGGAGAACCAAAATGGCAGTGCCCCTCAGAGCAACTACAATGCACCGCAGCAACAGCAACCGCAGGGTGGTTACGGACAGCCGCAACAGCAGCAGTCTCAATCTTCATACAATGCGCCGCAGCAGCAGTACCAGCAGCCGTCATACGGACAGCCGCAACAGCAGCAGGCACCGAAGCAGAACATGCCGGCAGACCTTCCGTCTATCGACATCGATGAAGATGAGATTCCATTTTAGAGTGAAGCCCACTCTTAAACAAGTAATAAACGCATAAGGATTTAATTATGGCTGAAAGAAGAAAATACAAAAAACGTTATTGTAAATACTGTGAAGCAAAAGTTGACTTCATTGATTACAAAGATGCAGGTTCATTGAGATTCTCTCTCTCTGAGCGTTACAAGATCATGCCACGTCGTTTGACAGGTAACTGTAAACGTCACCAAGAGATGGTGACTACAGCTATCAAACGTTCTCGTGCAGCAGCGATCATCCCTTACACTGTTACACGTAAAGCGGTTGTAAACAACCCTTTCGAAAACATCAAGTAAGACCCCTGGCGAAGCTTAAGCTTCGCTACTTTCCACACAACCAAACACCCCTCTACTGAGACTGACCTTACTGTCTATTTATAAGACAAACGACCCCTTTACATGCAAAGTTCTTTATGCTAATATGGTTACATAAGGAGATTGGGATGCCTTTTATGGAACGTCTGCACAGTGCATTGATCTTGAAAACGCCGATGTATAATCCACATGAAGCCTATATTATCGAGCATACACACGAGATCTTCTATGAGACCATTATCAACAATCAGAGTGCGCAGATGGTGCAGATGATCATTGAGGGTTTTGATGTAGACTTTCATGAACTCGGAAAAACCCCTCCGTTGATCTTTGCGATCAAGTACAACAAAAAAGAGATCATCGAGACCCTGCTGCTTTATGGCGCCAATGTCAACATCCAGGACAGAGAAGGCAACACCCCGCTCCATTTTGCTCTGAAATTTGAATACCATGAACTGATGACGACACTCCTGCATTACGGCGGTGATGTCAAAATTGCCAACAATGAAGGGCTCTCCCCCTTCGACTTGGCGTCAAAAGAGCAAAGGGAGATGATCAGCAAGGTTGTCTCTTTGGTCGATACCAGTGAGCACGACATCTTTGAAACTGCCCGTTCAGGTGACCTTAACCGTCTTGTTCACAGCGTCCACAGACACAAGCAGCTCTTCAGTACCAATGAGGACGGTCAGTCTCTGCTGCATCTGGCCATCCTCAGCAATAACATCAAAGCCGTGTTGTACCTGCTCAACAAAGGGCTCGACATCGATGCCGAAGACAACGACTCTCTTACACCGTTGATCATCGCGATGAGCCATGTGCGTTACTTGAACATAGCGATTTTACTGCTTGATCGTCATGCCACGATCGAACATATCTCTGCCAAGGGGCACAGTGCCCTGAGCGTCGCTATACGCAACAACAACCCGGAGGGGGCGAAGGTGTTGATCAAACGGGGTGCCAACATCAACATTGCGGATAACGCCCATACCCCTTTGACCCTCACCCACATCGCCCTGCTCCAATATCATGACAATGCCCAGTCATACCGGGAGCTTGAAACACTTCTCTTAAGCAAAGGGGCGAAGGTCGATGTCTCTCTGAACTCGCTCGGCTGGACCCCGCTGTGCACTACCGTAACCAAAGTACAGGACCAGCCCAACAGAGATCACATCCGTCTCCTATTGCAGCTCGGTGCCGACGTCAACTATCTTGATATCAACGGCCGGACCCCACTGATGCTCGCCGCGTCCATGGGCCGACTCGCCTCCGTCGAGATACTGATGAAAAATTACGCCGACGTTGACACGATCGACAATTTTGGCTGGAGTGCCTTGATGTTCGGGGTCTACTACAACCATATCGACGTCGTGACCTTTATGCTTGAGAGCGGTGTCAACCCCAACCTGCTCTCACCGCAAGGTTTGACTGCGCTTAAGATCGCACAGGAGCATAAACGCATCAAGATGGTGGAGTTGCTGCTTGAATACGGAGCGATGCCGATCAAAGAGGATTGATACCACCCGTATCTTTTAAAAAGAGAAGCCGCCCAACACAAATCTGAAATTGTGTTTCTCTTGTGTATTGTCATTATAGATATACTCAAAATTCAGAGGGACACTTAAGCGGTTCATCACGATGATCTCCAGGGTCAGACCGGCTGTAGACTCGTTATAACGCGTGTGGGCGCGCCACGCATTGGGCTGTCCGAAATCCTCTATATTGTAGTAGCGCTGTTTGAGATAGAGGGCTTCTCTTGTCAAAGAGAGCGGGAACGTGAAGAAAAGAAGGCGGGCATCAAACTGTTTTTGCAAAGCGAGCTCACCGACACCGGCCTGTTTGACAAAACGGGTGTACTCCAGAGAGGGCATGACGACCGTTGCCGGGTCATTAGCAAGCGCACTTTGAAAACTGCTGAACTTCACGCCGCGTGTAAAATCACGCACACTCGTAAGAACGCTTTCTCGATCATACTCCGAGCGCACCCCTTTAAGACCCATCCCTATAAAAAACTTTCCGGGCATGTCGTGCGCTAACCTGTAATCAAACCCGTACGCCGGATCGCCCCGATCATAGCTCCCAAATAACGAGAGCGCATTGAGATAGTTGACAAACATCGACTGGCCGAAATGTTCGCTGTGCGAAAAGCTTGCCTCAAGAGAGAGCGGCGAACGGGCATTGTCGTCATAGTCCTGATAATAGTTCAGCCGTAGATCACTGCGGTCGTAACCGCTCTTTACAAGCGGAAGCTGCATATAGGCTGAAAGACCGTAGTCGCGGCTCTCTTTAGCAATCGTGTACGCAATTTCGCTGTAACGGTTCGTCGATGCATCATACAGGTGATAGCTGTTGTCATCCCCGCTATTGTAGACACCATAAAACGTGGCACCGAACTCCAGCAGATGAGCGTCGTTCAGATAGGTGAGTCCAGCCGTTCCTACCTCATCCATACCGCTCTGGGCAAAGAGTACGAAGGCGTTGCTCAAGAGCGGATCGACAAAACTGGCAGCGACCGCATAATTGAAAATGGTATCGCCGTTTTTGCTGCCGAGCCCAAAACTGAGCAGTGTCCCTGCGTAGTGGAGGTCCATCGGACCGTAATAGGGAGTATCCAGTGTCATTGGGCTTCTCTCTTCGATCCTATCTCCGCTTCCGTCAGCAAAAGCAACCCGGCCGAAATAGGGTTTATCTTCAAAAAAGAGTGTCGTATTGTAGGGGCTCTCCTCACGACTCTCAATCCTATTGGTGACGTAGTAGTACGCTTCACTTCCTATCGCCGCGATGAGCACCTCCTCGTCATTGATTAGACGTGCTTCGACCACGTTGTCGGAAGAAGAGACGCGCTGCACATTCCCGTTGGCGAAACGGTAAAGGCTGCTTCCATTTTTACTGTTTGCTACAAAATAGACATTTCCCCTGCTGTCCAGACCGCTCACAAGACCGTAATACCCCTGATACGCATAGAGCGGTGTCCTGTTTTTATAGAGGATACGCTGCTTCCCCTTTTGCACAAAGTAGTAGAGGTTATCCTCTGCATCGATATAGACCGATGAGTTTACTTGCGCGTAGAAACTCTCCCCCACATAGAGCTGCGGCTGATCGAACGAAGAGGGGATATCGAAATAGACCTCCGAGCCGTCTTGAAGGTAGCCCTGGATCACCTTCGACCCACTCCCATTTTTGATCTTGCCGTTGTCGTCATACAGACCTATTTGAATCGTTGTCGCTCCCGAAAACCCGCTGGCCTGCGTGAAGTAGCTGTCGTCTTTGCGGATGAGCCTGTTTTGGAAAAAACTCTTTCGCTCCCTGGTAAGCACCTTCTCTTTTTTTGAAAACTGCACCACTTCCGGCGCACGCTGGGCATCCGAGACCATGAAATAGATCGTTTCACTATCGCTGTTGAGCGGCGTAAATATCTTCGACGTCGCCACGTTCTCCCCCTCAGCCTCGACAAACGCCTGCGACTGCTCCAGAAGCCAGAGATTATAGCCGGCCATCGCCTCTTCGTAACTCTCGCCAAAAGTCATCCTGAAAATATGGTTGATCCTAAAGGGCCATAGCCAGGACTTGGAGTGGTTGTAAAAGAAGCTATTGACCTTCTCCAGCCCGTATTTTTCTGCCAGATAGAGTTGAAAGAATCCGCCGACAATATAGTGCCTGTCATAATAGGGAAAGTCATGTGTCGTCTGGTTGTAGAGAAATTGTGGATTGATCTGTCCAGCTCTGGCCTGCATGATGCTCTCTGCCTTGAAACGGCCGCTGTAGAGACGCCCGCCGTTACCGTGCCACGACTCGTTCAGCACCGCATTTCCCTCCAGAAGATAGGAGCTGATCGTCATATTCGGCAGTGTGAAAAGCGGAAAGTACCCGGCCGTCATCAGGCCGTTACCCAGAACACTATGCAATCCCCGTGTGACAGCGCTGGCTTTGGCGTTGATATGATAGTTGTGTGCGGTCTCATGATACAAAAGCGTATTGAGCCATGACGTCGATGTAAAGTAGTCCGTCTTCAATGCACCGCCGATGTAGTTGATCTGCAGATTATAGGGGTATTGTGTTGAAAAGCCGTTCGCGATCTGGTTTTGCTGGGAGATGATCCCGACATGCAGAAGCGCATCCATCTCATAACCGAAAGAGTACTTATACTCTCTGTTGATCATGGGTTCGAGTGCTATCGCCTGCTCAGCTGCATACCTGTTCTGCTCGGTAAAGATGACCTCCACATCCTCTTGTTCCATCTTGTAATACTGTTCGTCACCCGGAACAATCGCCATACCGGCGTACAGTAAAGGGACAAGTGATGAGAAGAGTAAAAAAATATAGGCATATGGTTTCATTATCTATTTCGTGACCGTTTGGATTTACATTAATTATAGCCAGTGGTATATTAAAAGGTAAGCGCAAAAGCCAACAAATAATACAGAGTTTGTATACAGTAAAAGTCTAGAATTGATGAAGATTGTGTTGGGGAGAGATGAGGAGGCGTACGTTACGTACGCCGAGTCAGCAGACGACGCAGCGAACGTCGAAGCTAGCTCTTTTTAGCCACAAGAAGGAACGTTTCCTGAATCAGAAGCATACTCGTAAAGGAAATCTTTAAGGTGCTCAGCATATTTTTGGAATTTTTTACCTTCAGCGTATTTTTCGCCTTTAGTACCTTTGTGCCATGCTTTGAAACCAGCACCATTATCAGCGAATGCAGCTGCCCACTCTTCTTGAGTTTTCATAGCAGCACCTTTAGTACCGTTACCATGACATTTTTTACACTGCTTAAGGTATGCTTTTTGCCCTTTTTTGATATCTGCGTTTGCTGTTGAAGCGAACATACCTAGTGCAACTACTGATGCTAATAGAACTGAAGTTGATTTTTTCATCCTATGATTCCTTGTGTTAAATTTGTGCCATTGTAGCATGGAAAAAGCCAAGTAAAGATAAATATCCAAACTAATGTAAAGAGTTTACTCTCGCGTTACCTATTCGCCCATCTCGTCAAACTCGTCTTCATCGCTTTCTACTGTCTTGACCGCTTGACGTATTTTGTCCTGGCGCATTTTACGGTTACTCGTGTGTTTGAGCTTTTCAAACACTTTTTCATCGTCGATGCCCATCTCTTTCTTAATCGCATCATCATCAAAACCTGCCACCTGAAGGATATAGAGCTTCAGTTCACGCTTGGTCATGTTCTTTTTGAGGATGTTATAAAGCTCAACTTCATTACTGCTTATCAGCGATGTCTCGCATTTATAGAACTCGGCCAGTGTAGCACGGATCGACTTCTCGCCGTTGTATTTGTACCAGATAGAATTTTCTAACATATTTATATTTCCTTCAAGATCAGTGAGAGATCTTTTTCCTCTATTATTATATTGGCCTCTTTTTTCAAGATCTCTCTTGCACAAAAGGCGACGCGTGTACCCGCATGTGCGAACATACTCAGATCATTCGCTCCATCCCCGCAGACCATCGTCTCCTCTTTACTGACACCCAGAATATTCTGGAGACGTACCAGCATGTCGCCTTTGGAGAAGTCAAACATCATGTCACCGCCGACCAGGCCGGTCAATTTGCCATCTTTGACATGCAGGGCGTTCGAAAAGTCTGCGTCGTAACCCAGGATATCTTTAGCATAGGTTGTTGCTGTTCTGAAACCGCCGCTGAAACAGACGACCGTCATGCCGCGCTTTTTCAATTCTGCAATCGTCTCGATTGCGCCCGGCATATACGGTAAGGAGTGGCTGATCTCTTCCACCTTTGAAAATTCAAGTCCTTTTAAGAGCCCCACTCTCTCCTGAAGCGACTCGAAAAAATCCAACTCTCCGGCCATAGCCCGTTCCGTGATATCGGAAACCTGTTCACCTATACCCAGTGCTTCTGCAAAAAAGTCGATCGTTTCGCCATCCATCAACGTAGAATCAAAATCAAACACACATAATTTCATAAATAATTACTCATCTTTCGTTATAATCTCGCAATTATAGCGTAGGAAGCCCTTTTTGTTTGAACAACTTATCGATAAACTGCAAAACTCGACATACATCACTCTTGAGACGACGCCGCCGCACTCCGC
>JBFFUI010000026.1:0-30868 GCA_041571435.1 Sulfurimonadaceae bacterium
ACGATCCACTTCCCTTTAAGATCGCGAAGGCAGATCTCAACCTCATCCTGATTCGGGAGACAAAACTCCGGTGCTTTGGTTCCTATTTCCAACATAGTCTCTTTCCTTCTTCTATATTTTTGCTTTTCTAATAGTGCATTATATCGATTATGCACTTTTTCTTCTAAAGGTCACGACCACATACACCACCGCGATCAATATAGCCATCCCGAAGAGAAAAAGGCTCCCCTCGACCACGATCCCGTGGCTATCACCCTTGTTTGAGCCGAACATATAGCCGACAGCCAGCATAAAACCGACCCAGATGATGTTGGCCGCGTAGGTGAAGGGGATAAAGTAGCGAAAAGGCATATGCGACAGACCTGCCGGCAAGGAGATATACTGACCAAGTCCGGGTGTCAACGGGGCGACAAAGACGGAGATCTTGCCATGGGCGTTGAAAAAGTTGGTGACTTTCTCTATAAAAGCCACTTTATGCGACAGCATCTTTTTAATGATCAGCTTGGCAAAAAAGTAGTTGATCAGCGCACCGCTCAGACTGCCCAGTGATCCGCTGAGCAGCAGAAGCCCGTAATGCATCTGCCCCTGCGACGCAAGATACCCGGCCGGGACCAGGACCAGTTCGCTCGGGACCGGCACAAAGGTACCGACCATCACCATATAGAGGTAGATACCGACGTAGCCCATACTCTCCGTCACCGAGAGCAAAAAGGCGATCAGTGTCTCTAACATTCCAGGTTCTCCTCGTCGAAGACCCTGCCGGCGAACTTCTGGCTGAAAAGTTCTGCTGCGATACCGTTGCCTTTTCTGATCTCTTCTCGGTCGCTGTTCAAGATCGGGGTTGTCCCCAGACCGCAGCTTGGGGATTTGGATTTGAGGACGATGATATCGGCATCGGGATGCGCTGCTATCATCTTCTCTGTCTGTAGTTTAAGCGCGGTGGTCACTTCGATTTTGCTCTTGTCGGTCATGACCTTGCAATCGTCCTCGACCTCGATGACGGAGATACGTTCGCGGGGTGTACCCATCACCGGATCCTCCGGACAAAAAGGGATGATCTCATACTCTTTAAGTGCCTCTATCACGGCATCATTGATCTTCGTCTCGCCGTCGTACCGAACAAATTCTCCCAGGAGGCATGCCGAGACAATCGCCTTTTTCTTGGGCATTGTTAACAGATGACTACAGATTTGATCTCTGTCATCTCTTCAATAGCGAACTTCGGCCCCTCGCGGCCGACGCCGCTCAGCTTGACACCGCCGTACGGCTGGATATCGAAACGGAGTGTCGGCATATCGTTGATCACTATACCGCCCGCCTCCAGTTCATCGATCGCTCTTTGTGTCAAGGCAAGGTCATTCGTAAAGAGCGAGAACTGCAGGCCGTACGGCGAGTTGTTCATACGCGGCGCCGCATCGTCAAACCCGTCGACTTTGACCAGAGAGACGATCGGGGCAAAGACCTCTTCACAGACGATTGCCATATCGTCGGTGACATCGGCCATCACCGTCGGATAGAACATCGTCCCTTCACATTTCACCTTGGTCACGGCACGGGCCCCTTCATCGATAGCGGACTGTACCCAGCCGAGTGCTCTCTGCGCTGAATCTTCATCGATCAGCGGTCCCATAAAGGTCTTCTCATCATAGGGTGAACCGACGACCAGTTTTTTTGTCTCTGCTGCCATCTTTTCTGCAAATGTATCATAAACGTCAGCATCGACATAGATACGCTGCAGTGAGATACAGACCTGACCGGAGTTGACAAAGGCACCCAGGGCGCAGCGGTTGGCAGCCAGGTCAAGGTCGGCACTTTTGTCGATATAGGTCGCTGCGTTTCCGCCAAGCTCGAGACTCACTTTTTTGATGCCGGCTGATTTGGTAATGATGTTACCGACCGGAACCGAACCTGTAAAACTGATGACACGGGGAATGTCCGAACCGACCAGGGTCGAACCAACCTCAGCATCACCGTAGACGACACTCAAGGCATCTTTTATTGCGTATTCGCTCTCGATGAACATCTTGGCAAATTTATACGCCGTCATTGGGGCTTCGGGTGTCGGTTTCAGTACAACCGTGTTCCCGGCCACAAGTGCAGGTGCCAGTTTATGGGCGACCAGGTTCAGCGGAAAATTGAACGGGGTGATCGCAGCGACAACACCTACCGGCTCACGTCTGAAAAAAGCCATCGTCTTTTTACCGCTCGGCATTGCATCGGTGTTGATGGTCTCACCGTGCATCGTGCGCATCGTCTCAGCCGAAAGTGTCACCGTCTCGATACAGCGATCCACTTCCACACGTGCAAAGACAATAGGCTTGCCGACCTCTGCCGTAATCGTCTGCGCCATATCTTCTCGGTTATCTCGCAGCTTCTGCGCCACATCAAGCAGCCATGAACAGCGTTGTGAAAGTGTCGATGCCTTGGCATCTTTTGTCGCAGCCTGAGCGATTGCCAACGCTTTTTCGGTCTCTTCTACACCACAGACAGGTGCCGTTGAAACGACGCTGTTATCATAGGGGCTCAGACGCTCGCTGTGTGTCGCTGTTTCGGCTTCCGTCGAGCCATAAAATATTTTTGCCTGCATCATCAATCCTGTAAAAGTTATTACTGTAATTCTACCATTTAATGGTTATATCTTATTTTTAACATCTCTCTTACTAAGTAAACTCTAAAATTTCATTACTTAACTACAAGGTATCTTTATGAACTTGATTATCACCCCATCACGTCTTGGCGACAAACCGCCTGTAACGAAAGCCCATCCCGAGTTTTATCAGCAGGTCGGGGAGGAGCGTTTCAGAAAACTGATCTCCGATCACTATGAACTTATCAAAGAGAGCTCCATCAAACATCTCTTCCCTATAGATGACCCCCAAGCCTTTGAGCTTGCAAAAAAGCATGCCGCCGACTTTTTTATCCAGATTTGCGGCGGACCGATGTACTTTCAGGCCTCCCGTGGTGCCCCGATGATGGGTAACCGCCATGCCCCTTTTGCGATCACGGCAGAAGCACGTGTCGTCTGGCTTGAGCTCTATGCTCAGCTCCTTGCTGAGCTCGTTGATGAGGGTGTCAGCGAAGAGAACATCGAATCGTTCTGGCGATACCTTGAAGTCTTTTCAAAGCATATGGTCAACGTCCCGAGCAACAACGTCTTTAAATTTTAAACACTAATGCAAGATGGCGAAACCCATCTAAACGACCTTGATCAACTGCAGAGAACTGAACGCATAATAATACAGATATGATGTGAATTGTGCCGGGATCTGCCCGAAAACGCATGGGCATGCGTTGCGAAGTGAACGTCAGTAAAAGATCCGTTGAAGCCGGAACTTTTTACTTGGTGCGGGAGGCTTTTTCTGCGATACCACTCATCCCGAAACGACGTGCGAGCTCCTGCTTGACACGGTCCGGAGAGATGTTCATGTGACCCAAGGCCACCAAAACATGGTATGTCAGGTCCGCGCACTCATAGATGATCTCATCTTCATCTTTGTCTTTCACGGCGAAGCTGAACTCACCTGCCTCTTCGACCACCTTTTTCAAGATGTCATTGTCGCCTTTGGAGAGCAGTTTTGCCGTCCATGAGGTCTCAGGGTCTGCACTCTTACGCTCCAGGATCGTATGGTAGAGAGTATCGATAACACCGTACATCGCATCCGTCTCGACACTCTTTTCAATCGTTACCTCCCCCGAATCCAGCTCGGTAAAGAAACATGACTTGCGACCTGTATGGCACGCCACGCCATCTTGTTTGACTTTAAGCAACAAGGTATCGTTATCGCAGTCGATCATAAATGAACTGATATGCTGAAGGTGGTTGGAGCTCTCGCCTTTTTTCCAGATACGCTGTTTTGACCGGGAGAAGTAGTGAGCCAGTTTGGTCTCAAGTGAAAGCTGAAGGGCTTCTCTGTTCATATAAGCCATCATCAATACTTCATTTGTCGTCTCATCCTGAACGATCACCGGCAGCAGTTCTGATTTTTCCCAATCGACACGGTTGAGTATCTCTTGCATATAGATTCCTGAATGTTATATTGTTATGTGATTATACCATCTTGGTAATGGTGTGGAGGAGAAGTATAAAGGGCAGTGCCCTTTATACCTCTATTGCATGCTGCTTTGATATTTCGGGTTCTTCGTATCGACCCAGATATTCGGTGTTGAACCGCCAGGTGTCAGGAAGATCTTCGCATCTTTATTGACACTCAGTGCTTCATTGAACTTCCCCTGGACCTGGATCTGCTCCAACTGAAGCAGTCTTGGCGTCAATGAACTGGAGATCAGTCTATTGGCTTTTGCCGTCGCATCCGCTTCAATCGTAATCGCCTGTGCTTTACCTTCGGCAGCGATTCTTACCGCATCCGCCTGACCTTGTGCTTCGGCGGCACGTTTCAATGCATCCTGTTTTGCTTTTTGCACTTCCTGTTCAGCTTGCTGAACCTGCTGTTTCGCCAACTGGACACGCTCGATCTGATCTTTTACCTTCTGCGGAAGAACGATCTCACGGAGCTGTACAGACTGAAGCTCAGCCGGTGCATTTTTAAGCGTTTGAATACTCTCCAGCATTCCCTGCTCGATCGCCGTCGCAATGGCATTACGTTTTGTCGGCAGTGCTTCCGCCTCATAGTTACCGATGACATTTCGAACAACATCACGGACGACCGGGTTGATGATCTTCTCTTCCCAGCTAAAGCCCCAGTTCGAGATCGTCTGCGCTGCATATTCTGCATTAAGACGGTATTGAACGGTCAACTCGATCGAGACCGGCAGACCCCGTTTGTCAAGTACCGTGATCGCCGGCTTGATCTCGATACCGTCACCGGTTGTCGCAGTACGCTCGATACGGCTGGCGTAGTTGATGATACGGACTTTCGTATCGACAATATAGACCTTCTGGATCACCGGCATGATAAAGTGAAGACCCGGAAGAAGGGCCTGTGCTTCATACTTACCGTTTGTTGCCAAGATACCGCGTTCACCCTCGGTGATGACCACAAAAGGCTTTGCGAGGATTAACAACAGGATAATACCACCGATAAAGTAGATCAGGCCCGCTTTTCCGCCGCCGAAATTGAAATCCATTTTCGGTGGTTTAGGGACGTTGAAACCGTTATTGTTATTGTTTGAGCCGCTGCCGCCGCCACCCTTCTTCTTATTAAAGTAATCATTCATATCTGATGCCATCAAGACTCCATTATCTGTGTTATTTTTCTGCATGTTAAACATACGTTAAATAGTGGTTGTATTTCTCAATACGGCCGAAGACCATGTCAAAATAGGTGCTCTGGATCTTCTCGGTAATCGGTCCTCGGGAACCGATACCGATGATACGCCCGTCGACCTCACGAACTGGTGTAACCTCGGCTGCCGTTCCGGTAAGGAAGGCTTCGTCGGCAATATAGATCTCTTCGCGCGTAATGCGGCGGCGCTGGACCTCTATGCCCATATCGGTTGCCAGCTCGATAACCATCTTCTGTGTGATCGATTCAAGTGCATTGTCGCTTGGCGGTGTAATCAGTACACCGTCACGGATCATAAAGAAAGCGGCACCCGTAGCCTCGGCAACATACCCTTGATCATCAAGAAGCAGTCCTTCATCATAGCCACACTCGATCGCTTCATATTTTGCCATCTGTGAGTTAAGGTAGTTTGCAGTCGCCTTCGCCTTACCCATGTTAGAGGTGTTGGATGGACGGTTGATCGAAGCGATCTTAAGACGGATACCGCGTTTAAGTCCCTCTTCCCCAAGATACGCACCCCACTCCCATGCAGCTAGTACGGTCTCAACGGGGGCATCTTTATGATATACACCCATAACGCCGTAACCTAAAAAAGCAAAAGGACGAAGGTAGACATTATCGCCAGAAAACTCGTTTTTACGGACCAGCTCAATCTGCGCCTCGTTCAACTCTTCAACCGTGTAAGGAATATTGATCAGAGTCATCTTCGCTGATTCCAATAAACGCTTGGTGTGATCGTTCAGACGGAAGATCGCATAACCTTTGTCTGTTTTATATGCTTTTGTCCCTTCGATAACACCGTTTCCGTAGTGGATAGTGTGTGAAAGAACATGGGTCTTTGCATCATCCCAAGGGATGAACTCACCGTTCATCCAGATGTATTTAGCTGCATCCATAAGTGCATTCCTGTTGTAGTTTTAATCTTTATATAGTGGGTTTGATTTTAGCTAAAATATGATTATCTTCTTGTTAATAATCGGTTGGCGCAGGTTCTGATAGGGTAAAAAAAAAGAGGAATATATGGGCATTAGCAGTGTTCTGAACGTATATGATAAGCAGCGTACAACAAAAGGTAATGAGCACTCTGTTATGTGATGAATAGCACTTGTAGACGGACCCTAATCAACGCATCGACTAATATTTAAGACCGACCTTTTTTAGAGCCGCATTGATATTTCTGATCTGCTTGTTCTTGTCGCGGCACCAGTCCGGCGAGATGAGACTGTTGTCATCGATACCGGCTGTCATACGTTGAACACTGACATTTTCAGGTTTCATCTGCAACGCTTGTACCAAAACATCAAGATAGTCCTCTTCACTGATTGGTATGAATTCCCCGCGTGCATACTCGTTGGCTAATGCTGTTCTCTTAACAACATAAAGCGAGTGATACTTCACGGAGTCTATACCCCATTCGTAGGCCGCTTTAGCTGTCTCAAGCATCATCTTTTTGTCTTCACCCGGCAGACCGAAGATAAGATGGCCGCAGACATTCAACCCGGCCGCTTTGGACTTTATGATCCAATCTTTGACATTCTTTGAATCGTGTCCCCGGTTAATACGCTCCAAGGTCTGATCATAGATCGATTGGATCCCGAACTCGATCCAGATCTCTTTTTTAGTCGCAAGATCGGCCAAATATGCAAGCGTCTCTTCTGTTATCGAGTCAGAACGCGTTCCGATACTCAGACCGACCACATCTTCAAATGTCAGCGCCTTGTCGTACAGCGCTTTCAAAGTCTCGAACGGCGCATAGGTGTTTGTAAACGATTGAAAGTAGACCAGAAACTTTTTGGCACCGTACTCTTTGCGTAGTCTTGCACTTAATGCATCAAACTGCATTTCGAGCTGAAGAAGCTGTTTGTCCAGATAAGGGTTCTCTTTGGATTCGAGATTTAGGTAGAAACCTTTCAGCTCTTTGACCTCGCCGGTACTGGCACTAAAAGAGTCGTTTTCACAAAAAGTACAACCGCCCTTGGCAACCGTTCCATCAATATTCGGGCATGTAAAACCCGATATGTTGATGCCGACTTTATACACCTTCTCGCCAAACTTGTTACGGAGATAGGCGCCGAAGGTATAGATCTGTGCTGTTTTCAAAAAAGCAACTTGTTAAACGATATAATCGCCGGTAAAACAGGCCGTACAGTAGTTATCGCTTGTCGTATTGACACTGCGCATCAAGGCCTCATGGCTCAGGTAGGCCAATGAGTCCGCTTCGATATATTTGCAGATCTCTTCTGTACTCATGTTGGCCGCGATCAGTTTATCCTTGTCCGGTGTATCAACGCCGTAAAAACATGGGTCCGTTGTCGGCGGGCTCGAGATACGCATGTGCACCTCGGCTGCGCCCGCCTCTTTCAACATACGGATAATACGGCGAGAGGTCGTCCCGCGTACGATCGAGTCATCGATGACAATAATGCGCTTGCCTTTGATCAGGTTCGTGATCGGCGAAAGCTTCATCTTCACTTTCAGATCACGCATCTCCTGTGTCGGCTCGATAAAGGTACGGCCGATGTAGTGGTTGCGCATAATCCCCATCTCATAGGGAATACCGCTCTCTTGTGCGTAACCTATGGCTGCCGGGACACCGCCATCAGGCACAGGCACGACCATGTCAGCCTCAACAGGCTGTTCTTTGGCCAGCTCAACACCCATATTTTTACGTTTTTGATAGACATTCTGTCCGAAAACCATCGAGTCTGGACGTGCAAAATAGACATACTCGAAAATACAGTGTTTCGGCGTTGCTTCATAGACTTTGATTGATTCCGGCTCTTTGCCTTTTTCAAAAATCAGCATCTCACCCGGTTCCACTTCACGAATATACTCTGCGCCGATTAGATCAAAAGCACATGTTTCGGAAGCAACCACATAACCGTCACCGATCTTACCAAGACTGAGTGGACGGAAGCCGAAACGGTCACGCATTGCGAACATTTTAGAACGGCTCAAGAAGACTAGGGAGAAAGCCCCCTCGATCTTCTTGACCGCATCGATAATACGGTCTTTCAACTTCTTCTGCTCGCTTCTTGCAATGAGATGGATCAGGTTCTCAGTGTCCATTGAACTCTGGAAAATGGCACCTTGTTTGATAAGCTCTTGGCGCACCTCTTGATGGTTTGTAAGGTTACCGTTATGGACAATAGAGAGTTGTCCAAGATCGTAGTTTGCATGGACCGGCTGTGCATCCAAAATCGAGTCATCGCCTGCCGTTGAGTAACGGGTGTGGCCGATCGCCATATGCCCTTTCAGCGTCTCCAGTTTCTGTTCGTCAAAGACCTGCGTCACGAGTCCGCGGTCTTTGATGGTATGCAGACGCGTGCCGTCACCCGAACTGATCCCGGCTGCTTCCTGCCCGCGATGCTGCAGGGCGTGAAGTGAGAAGTAAGCTAGTTTTGATGCTTCCTGGTGATTAAAAATGCCGACAACAGCACATTTTTCATTTAAATTTTCGCGCATGATCTTCCTCTTATAATTCTAAACAGTCAGCGATACTATAAAGTCCGCTCTCTTTATTTGCCAGCCATTGAGCTGCACGGATCGCACCTTTGGAGAAGGTATTACGACTTGTCGCTGTGTGGTTGAGTTCAATGAATTCGCCATCATTGTAAAAACCGACCGTATGACGGCCGACGATGTCACCGCCACGCAATGCCATCACGGCGATCTCATCTTCTGTACGTTCACCGATGTTGCCGTTACGTCCGCTGACACGGACATGATCAAGGTCCAATCCGCGGCCGGCAGCAGCAGACTCCGCCAGCGTCAGGGCGGTCCCGCTTGGTGCATCTTTTTTGTGGCGGTGGTGCATCTCGACCACTTCGATATCAAAACCGTCAAGTTTTTTAGCTGCCGTATTCACAAGCTTGCTCAACATCGCCACACCCAGTGACATATTCGTGGCATGGAGTACCGGCATCTGCTCGCTGACTGTTTTCAAAAGGTTCAGCTGATGGGTATCGAAACCCGTTGTACCCGAGACAATAGGTTTAGGGTTTTTCAAAGCCTCTTCAAAAAGGATCTGTGCCGCTTCCGGCAGTGAAAAATCGATGACTATGTCACATTTTTCCAAAAAAGTTGCAGCGTCGTTCGTCACTGCAATACCCTCCGCCAAAGGAAAGTTCAACTCTTTACGGATATGGATCACTGTAAGTTCTATGCCTTCAGTTTTCGCCAAGTCCTCTATCAAAAGACGGCCAACACGTCCGCTGGCCCCGTATACACCTGCTTTAATCATCTACTTCTCTCTACTGTTTTTTAGTTCATCTACATATGGGATGATATTTACCGCAGCAACGGCACCGTCACCCGCAGCGGCAACAACCTGTTTGGGCGCATCGATCCGGATATCCCCTGCTGCAAAAAGGCCCGGTGTCGATGTCTGCATACGAAGATTGACGATCACCTCTCCTGCTGCATTCACATCACAGATAAAGCTGCCGTCCTCTTGTTTCAGAACATCATTGTTGACATTCATCCCGACAAAGGTAAAGACACCCGGAACTTCAATATCGCGAATTCCATCAGGTGTACTCACCTTCAGACCGGTGACACCCATCGCATCGCCATACACCTCTTGCGGTGTTGCATTGAGAACAAGTTCAATGTTCTCTGTCGCATGCACCCGCGCTATCGTGTTCGGTGCAGCACGAAAAGTATCACGTCGGTGAACCAGATAGACCTTTGAACAGATGTTCGCCAGATAGATCGCCTCTTCCAATGCCGTGTCGCCACCGCCGATAACGGCAACCTCTTTGCCTTTGTAGAAAAAGCCGTCACATGTTGCACATGTTGAGACCCCTTTGCCAAAAAGCTCGTCTTCACCTTTAAAACCGACGCGTTTAGGCGTTGATCCAGTACAGATGATCACAGAGAGGGCCTCTTCGCTTGTACCATCACCTTTGTGTATCGTGAAGGTGCCATCACTGTTGTGATCAACTTTCATCACCTCAACCATGGCGTGTTTCAGCCCAAAACGCTGGCACTGCTCAGGCCACGGCATCATCAAATCCATACCTGTGATCTCCCCTGTCACACCGGGATAGTTTTCGATCTCAGAACTGCCTGTGATCTGACCGCCCGGCATCCCTTTTTCGAACATTGTTACATTTGACAGACCACCGCGTGTTGCATACATACCAGCTGTTAATCCTGCCGGTCCACCACCAATAATCGCACAATCTAACATATTTGTTCCTTCACCATCAGAAATAAAATCACCGTTTATTTTTTGTATAAAATAATACCCGTTTAGTACTAAATAGTCTCTTTGTAAGATCGATTCATAAGATTGCGTAAAGCTAGGTAATTGGTTAGTATGCGTAGTATCAAAATCAAGTTGTATGTAAAGTTTGAAGAAGTTTTGTGGAGCAAGACTCAAAATGCACTATTGCACTTGATGTCATAACTTCGGGTGCAAAAGCCCCGAAGCTTGAATCGTTATAAAAGACCGTTGATCTTAGCAGCAAATGCATCTTTAGAAGCAGCACCTACCATTGTATCGACTTGTTCACCATCTTTGAAGAAGATGATAGTCGGGATAGAACGTACACCGAATTTAACAGCAATGTCTTGCTCTTCGTCCGTGTTAACTTTAACGATCTTAGCTTTACCGTCAAACTCTTCTGCCAGCTCTTCTACGACCGGTGCGATCATGCGGCAAGGCCCACACCATGGTGCCCAAAAGTCTACCATTGTTACGCCTTCAGCGATTGTTGCGTCGAAATCTGCAGATGTTGCCTCAATATATTTAGCCATAAGATTACCTCTTTTTTAAATTTAATGTAACTATTATATCTCTTCATCAGTTAACTTTTCTTTACAAATACTATAAGCTTGTCTTAAAACTAATATTTGCACAACTTTCTAAGATATAAATCGGAGTAATTTTATCTTATTTAAAAACCGCAATCAATGTCAAAGAAAATTATATGTTTTTTTTAAGTTTCAGAAAAGATTTTATCAAAGCGTTATATTTTCCAAGAGCGTCACTTCGTTCGGAGTGACGATCGCTCCGTCAATACAGTAGTCCAGCTCCAACTGATGTTTCTTTTGATAACTGGCAACCGTCTTCATAAAACGCTGCATTTTGGTCGGTGTTATATTTTGGACAGCGGATTCGTAGTCATTGGCGCTTTTGACCTCGATAAAATGAAGGACCTCGTCTTTCATCGCGATAATATCGATCTCTCCAAACCGGCTGTAGACATTACGGTCTATAATGTCAAAACCAACCGAGCGAAGATAGCTGCAAGCTTTTTCTTCACCGGCATTTCCTTTCGCGCGACTCATAAGATAGCTTCTATAAGACCGGGAGGACTTCGACTTTAATCGACTTAAACGCAGCCGTTAAGATCAACTCATCCCTCGCATCGCCAAAAAGGTTGTTGATCTTCGACTTGGCGTGGTGGAAGGTGACAAACAGTGTCTTTGGCTGCACCTTGTCCGTTATTTTGACCGTCAGCGGTGTTGTTTCGCCGAATTCACTTTTCAGGATCACTTTCTCACTGGTAAATGCGGCAGCATCCTCTTCGCAGACCAGCAGGATATCTTCATCATAGCGGTCATTGAGTTTAGGTGACTGTTTCGTCTGCGCTGCATTGTTATAGTGGGCCAGGGTTCGACCTGTTGTAAGGTAGTAGCCGCTCAAGCGCTTTTCTGTGATCTCCTGGATCATACCGCGAAGTCTGTACTGATGGTATTTGAAATAGCCGTACCCATCGTCTGTTCTGAAGTCGAGCTGATGCAGGATCGGTGTATCTTCCGTGTGGACAGGCCATTGAAGACCCCGCTTTCGGTGGCGTTCAAGTCGGGAGTACTCGGCACCGCTGAAGCGGCGGTACGCCACTTCTCTTACCTCGTCCCAGACATCTTTGGAACTTTCATACGAAGCATTACCGCCCATTTTGTTGTCCAGTATCTGCAGCACTTCCCAATCATCCGGGAGATCACTTTTTACAAGCGGTTGGGAGAGGTGGAGTCGACGCATCGCATTGACATAGACCCCTGTTTTTTCATAAGCGCTCTTGACCCCCACCACGATATCGGCTCGGTTGGCAACATCCGTCATAAACAGCTCCTGCACAAACAGCATCTCCAACTCATTGAAGGCTCTATCCACTTTGTTAAGATTTGGATGGATATGCGTCAGGTCTTCGCCGATGTTCAGCACCGCTTTCAAGCGTCCCTCGAGCATCTCGTCAACAAGCTCCGGCGTCATCAAGCCGACCTCTTTTGGTTCCTGATAGTCCGGATCATAGTACGGAAGCATTCCCATATCGCAGGTCCCTTGAACATTGTTTTGCCCGCGAAGCGGCATCAGGCCAGCACCGCTTTTGCCGACATTGCCGGTCATCAATGCCAGGTGGGTGATCGCCATGACCGCGTAAGAGCCATCAAGATGTTCCGTAATCCCGAGGCCCCAGAAGATCATCGATTTTTTGAGTGCATATTCACGTGCTACTTTACGGATCATTTTCGAGAGGTATTCATACCCCTCTATCTGGTTAAAGAAGTCCGGATTGGCATACGGATCGCTTAGTATCTTCTCTTTGAACTCCAAGAACCCTTTTGTTCTGTCGGCAATAAAACTCTCATCATAAAGCTCTTCCTCGATAATCGTGTAGGCCAGCATATTAAGTACAAGTAGGTTCGCTTCATGCGGCATGATCGCCTTGTATTTCGCAAAACGGTGCAGCTTGATCTCACGGACATCGAAGACAGCCAGGTTGTCATGTTCGCGCGCCACATCCAGGATACGGTTGGAGATGATAGGGTGTGCTTCTGTCGTGTTGGAGCCGATCACGATCATAAATTCGACATTATAGATATCGTTGTAGGGGTTGGTCGCCGCACCTTCGCCTATCGTTGCACGCATCCCTTTCAGTGAAGGTGAGTGACAGACCCTGGCACAGTTGTCGACATGCGGTGAATTTAGCGTATGACGGGTGAACTTTTGAAAAAGATACGATGATTCGCATGAGGTTCTCGCCCCGCCGATGGAAGCGACCGATTTACGGCCATACGCAGCCTGGATCTCCCGAAGTTTCATCGCACAGGCCGTTGTCGCACTCTCCAGATCACATTCATACCAGATCTCATCCAGCTCGCTTAGGGCACCGCTCACCGCCTCTTTGATCTTCGGGTTTTTTTCTAAAAAGCTCTTTCTGATACGTGGAATTCTCAGTCTGTCCGGAGAATCGACAAAGTCATAACCGTACTTTCCCTTGATGCAGAGTTTACCTTGTGAGACGACCCCGTCGGGATGTGCAAAGATCTTGACGATCTTGTTCTCTTCGACATGTGCCGCAATATCGCAACCCACCCCGCAATACGTACATACGCTATCAATTGTTTCCATTGTTCTGCCTAGTTTTATGATTAAAATAGTTAACGATAGAATCTTTTCGACACGATTTTATTGTTCACTATTTTACTAGGCTAGTGTACAGTCTCGTCACTTAATAAGTTTGAAAGGGTTTTAAAAACGGGAGGATTTAAAGCGTTTATAAGCGTAAAAGAGAAGAAATAAATGCTATCTTTTTGAAGAGAAACCAATGTTCATAACGTACAAAAACGTTATGAGCAAAAATTGATTATACGATGCGGATCATCACCGGTTTTGCAAGTACAAATTCCAGTTTTTCACTGATGGAGATAACATCCTGAATATTACGCTCAACTGCCATATGTGTGGAGAGAAGCAAGTTAACGGACTCTGTGGTTGAGGGGCGCTGCAGAATCGTCTCGATGGAGATGTTATGTTCGCTGAACAGCTTAGTGATCTCAGCCAAGACACCCGGTCTCTCCTTAACACTGAAACGAAGGTAGTATTTTGAACAGATCGCATCTTTGTCTTTGAGCGAAAGTCCATGCTCAAGCGGCTTGTCAAAGCCCAGCATCGGTGATGATTTGCCAGAGCGGGCGATATCGATGATATTGGCCACGACAGCACTCGCTGTTGCGTCGCCGCCGGCACCCGGTCCGTAAAAGAGTGTTTCGCCCACTTTGTCACCGACGACACTGATACCGTTCATAACACCGTCGATCTTGGCGATCATCTCATCTTTGGAGATCAGGGCCGCATGGACACGCAGCTCCACTTCGTCGCCGTCGCGTTTCGCAATAGCGAGTAGCTTTACGGCATAGCCGAACTCCTTGGCAAAGGCGATATCGTCCTGCGTTACGTTCTCGATGCCTTCGATGAGGATATCTTCGGGTTTGGCATCGATGCCGTAGGCAATGGAGGCGAGGATCAGCAGCTTATGCGCCGCGTCAAAACCGCCGACGTCAAAGGTCGGATCAGCCTCGGCGTACCCCAGTTCCTGCGCCTCTTTCAAGATCGCATCGTAGGCCACGCCCTCCTCGGTCATCTTGGTCATCATATAGTTGGACGTACCGTTCATGATACCGACGATCGATTCAATATGATTTGCTGAGAGGCCGTCACGAAGGGCGTTAATGATCGGGATGCCGCCCGCCACGCTCGCCTCGAACTCGAATGGAAGGTCTTTGGCGATATCCTGCAGCTCATAGCGGTGATAGGCCAAAAGCGCCTTGTTTGCCGTAACGACTGCTTTACCGTTTTGCAATGCAGTTTTGACTACTTCAAAAGGCTCTTCGACACCGCCCATCAGTTCAACGACAACATCGATCTCCGGGTCATTGACAATATCATAAGGATTATCGGTCAGCTTGATATCCAGACCGCGATCTTTTGACAGGTTTTTAACGACACCGGACGTTACCACGACTTCAAGACCCGCACGTGCTGTTATCATCTCTTTATTGTCATTGAGTATCTTCACAACAGACGTTCCGACGGTACCGACACCGATCACACCGACTTTAAGCATTAATTCTCTTCCTCTTGAAACTGTTTCAGAAACTCTTTGATATTGCGTGCCGCCTGACGGATACGGTTGTCATTTTCGATCAGGGCGATACGGACGTAGTTCTCGCCATATTCGCCAAAACCGATACCCGGTGCAACTGCGACCTGTGCTTCGACCAAAAGGCGCTTTGAAAACTCCAGCGAGCCCAAGTGTTCAGCACACTCAGGGATCTTCGCCCAGACAAACATACTTGCCTGGTTGCGTCTGATATGCCAGCCGGCTCTATCAAACGCTTCAATTAGAACATTCTGGCGGTGGTCGTACTTGTCAGTAATGTCACGCACACACTGCTGATCACCGTTAAGTGCGACTGTAGCCGCTACCTGGATCGGTGTAAACATGCCGTAATCCAGCCATGATTTGATCTTCTGCAGCGCCCCGATCAGTTTTTTATTACCTACAAAGAATCCTACACGCCAGCCGGCCATGTTGTAGCTTTTAGAGAGCGTAAACGATTCGACAGCCACATCTTTAGCCCCTTCAACCTCCATAATCGACGGCGTGACATAACCATCAAACGTGATGTCGCCATAAGCGATATCGGAGATGATGTAAAAACGCTCTTTTTTCGCCATCGCAACAAGACGCTTGTAAAAATCAAGCGTGACTGTGGCCGTGGTCGGATTGTGAGGAAAGTTGACCAGAACATATTTCGGTCGTGGTGAGCTCTCCTTAAAAACACGCGCCAGATCTTCCAGGAACTTATCTTCATCGATCTTATAATCTTCGTCGAACTCCAAACCGAACTTCACGACATTTCCGCCAGCCAGGATAAACGCATAACTGTGAATCGGGTAGGTCGGATCAGGGACGACCGCCACATCACCCGGATTTGTGATGGCATAACAGAGGTGGGCATAACCCTCTTTTGAACCCATCGTCGCAACACACTCTGTCATCGGATCAAGATCACAGTTGTAACGTCTTTTATACCAGTCGGAAATTGCCATCAGCAGTTTCGGGATACCTTTGGATGTCGAGTAACCGTGTGTCTTTGTTTTCTGCGCAGACTCAACAAGTTTTGCACGGATATGCTCCGGTGTATCACCATCAGGATTTCCCATTGAGAAATCGATAACATCGGCACCGGCACGGCGTTCTGCCATCTTAAGGTCATTAACTTCAGCAAAGACATACTTTGGCAATCTCTTAATACGGTCAAATTCTATTTCATCAAACATATTTTCTCCTATCTCTTCCCAGAGGGACTGAATTCCAGTCCATATCTAATATTGGTAATGGTGTAAAGGTCACTGACACTGATATAGCGTGTCTCTTCCGGCAGTTTCAAACTGAATTGTGCCGTCTGCTGATCTTCTTTTATCACTTTCAAAAGGCGCAGCGAGCTGTCATAAAGAGCAATGTACGGATACCAGAAGTTGGCTCTGTGGCTCTTAATGTTTATCGCTTTAATGTGGGCAACATCCAGCCATTTTGCATATTGAATACGTTTGTATTTCTTCGTTTGCCCATTTTTCAGTTTGTCAACTTTCAGATGTGCTTTGGATGTGTCGATACTGTAGTACCAATCCGTCGCAGAATTACGGACAATATCGATAATCTCACATCCGCGTGTTGCGAGTTCTTTTCGCAAAAGTACCGGATCTGTTACATACTCCGCTTCAAGCGAGATCTTCCACTCGAATCCACTCCCGTCATTGACAGACTCTTTCGTCACATAACGGTAGTATCCGATATCACGGAGTGTATCACCCATCAATTTGACGAAAAAAAGCGGATCGCCGGTTGAATGGAAGGTCATCTCATACTGCTGCGGCTCTTCGAAAAAGAGGTGGAGCAGACCGTTCTCCTCCAACGTCTCTACAACTTTTACAACATTGATGTTCTCTTTGATGTAAAAATCGTCAACCTTTTGAAAGTTGATGTGAATGTAGTCACGATTTCTTTCATACGACTCTTCACCGATAAAAGAGAGGATCTTCGCATCTAGAAGCTCTTGTTTTGTCAGTGGTTTTGTCTCTCCGGTCTCTTCTTGCTGTGTTGATACGTTATTCTCTTCTGTATGTGCAGTCAATACGTCTGCACTGTACAAAGAGGATGCCAACAAAAGCAGCCATACCAGCTTTGTTACCACAGTTTACCCTTGTTGCGTGCTTTGAACTCTTCACTGTCGATGACCTGACAGACACCCGCTTCATATAAAAACATCAGTTTATTGTTTTCGCGATATTTGTGTGTCGTGTCACCACACTCCATGTCAAGATGACCATAACCGGTTACGATCAACCAACTTTTTTCGGCATCCAGCAGAAGAGGTTCGGTAATCGTCTCTGCTCTTCGTCGATGTGTCTCTGTATCGATGATACCTACCCAAAGTGTTCCTCTCGGGACAATACGCAGATAAAGTGACATCATCGGCTCCGTATTGCGTACCGGTTCCTTGCTCTCTACCGTACTCTCCGCAGCCTGCTGCGGGGCGCTTTCAGCGGCCGCTTGTTCAGCTTCGGTATCCGTGCTGTTCGCCTCTTGCACGTCCTGTCCAAACTCGGCAGATTCAACATCGCTGTTACGCATCATCTCTTCGACGTTGGCAACATGTGCCGGCGCAATATTGAGATTCTTTTTGGCCTGATCGATGGCCGTGTTGTTGATCTCTACTTTCTCTTCTGCCGTCGACGAAAGATCTATCATACTGAGAAGACCGGCCAGCAGAAGAACAGCCACGCCTCCTGCAGCACCGTACATCACCTTTTTACTTTTTAAAAACTGCTTCTTGTTTGCCAGCAGTTTTGAACCGGTTTCAGTGATATCGTAACTGCTCTCTTTTGCGATCACCTCTTTCGCTCTGGCAAAAAGGAACTCTTGTTTAAGAGCAGAAAGGTCTATCTTGTACTCACGTTCCAGAATCGAAAGAAAGCCGAAGAACTGCGGCTGCTGGAAACTATCAAACTCTTTGTTCAACATTCTTTCGATATGCGCCATAGGAATATGTGTTGCTCTGGAGATCTCTTTACTCCCGATCTCCTGAAGTTTGTCAAATTCTTCCATCACTATCGCATCCTATCCATTAAAATTGCACCCGCGGCACTTACATTGAGCGAATCAAAGCCATGTGCCATCTTGATACTGACCGGGTAATCAAGCTTTGAAATCACTCTGTTGGTCAGTCCTTCAGACTCATTTCCCAAGATCAAAGCTCTTTTGTACGTTATATTCGCTTCATTGATATCCTCACCGTCCATTACGGCACCGTAAAGATAGGTACCGGAAGTTTTCAGATCATTGATGACATCCAGCACATTGTTGACGACACAGATAGGCATGTCGAAGATCGCACCCGCCGAACTGCGAACGACGCCCTCAATGTTGAGATGTTTTATCCCACAGACGATAATGCCATCGACACCCAAAGCATATGCACTGCGGACAATGGCACCGATGTTACCGATGTCTGTCACACCGCTCAAGACAACAAGAAACGGTTTTGTACGCAACGCATCCAGACTTTTGACTTCCACACCGTCAATGTCCGCCAGAAATCCTTGGTGATTTCCGCTTTTGGCCATTTTCTGGGCAGCCTCGGGGGGTATGCGTTTGATAGTAATGCCCATTCGCATAAGACGCGAGTACTCTTTTTTTTCTAGGTCTTTCGCTAGATAGAGCGTCTCAATGCGGTTCGGGTACTTCTCAATAAGGTAATAAACCGGTTGTTTGCCATAGATTAACATGCAGTGATTTTATCCAAAAAATTCTTTTATAAATGTGAGGAAATGATTAAAAATTATTCGAGGCCTGAAACAGGGCGTGTACAGCCACTCAACAGAGAGTAAAATCTCAAAAAATCAAAGAGAAATTTTCTCTATTTCTCTTCTTCTAGAAGTCGTTGATAACAGGCTTTAGGATTTTCTCCCGTGATCTTTGCGATCAGTTTGGAGGCTACTTTTTTTGGCAGATCAAAGGCCAAAATATCGCGTTCACTTATTGTGGAGTGGTGCGCTTCGCCTGCTTCGATGACAACGACCCACTCCCCTTTTATCTGTCCTGTGAGCTGCGCTTTGATCTCACTCGCAGTCCCATGCAGATAGGTCTGGTACTTCTTTGTCAGTTCTTTCGCCAGGAATAGACGGCGTTCAGGCACTTCCAAAGCCAACTCGTCCAGCAGTTTTGCCAAACGGTGCGGTGCTTCATACAATACCGTTGTGTAACCGTTAAACAGTGCCTCTTGAAGTCCGTTGCTGCGTTCACTTCCCTTATGGGCCAAAAAGCCAAAAAAAAGCATTTGTGTCGCGACAAAACCGCTGGCGACGAAGGCTGTCAAGACGGCATTTGCTCCAGGCAGCACATCGTACTCAAGACCGTTATCAATGCAGTATCGGACCAGCGTCTGGCCCGGGTCACTGATCCCCGGCATCCCGGCGTCACTGACATAGACAACATTCTGTTCAAAAAACAAGGGTTCCAGTTTCGCAACAAAATCTGTTTCGTTATGCGAATGCAGGGCGATAAACTCTTGTTCACGACGTTCAAGATTGTAACGCGTATCCAGAATGTTCAGAAGTTTTTTGGTGACTCGGGTATCTTCACAGAGTAGTATATCTGCTTTGGAGAGGGCTTCCATGGCACGCAGCGAGATATCGCCGATATTGCCGATGGGAGTAGGGACAAGTGTAAGCAATGCTTACTCTTGGATTATTTCGCTGCGTAACGTGCTTTGAATTTCTCAATACGTCCGGCAGTATCTACGATCTTCTCAGAACCTGTGAAGAATGGGTGACATGCATTACAGATGTCAACACGTAGTTCAGATTTTGTACTTTTAGTAACAAATTCGTTACCACATGCACAAGATACAGCACATTCAACTGATGTCGGGTGAATCTCTTTTTTCATAACTTTGCCTTTTGTGCCACGTCAAGTACGTAGTCACGGTATATTTTTAAAATCCGTACGGGTGCGGATTATTAAGACGCGAATTATATCCAAATAAGTTGAGAATTACAATATAGTGGCGATTTCTCATCGTAGAAACCCTGTTTCGAAGATTATTTGGCAGCGTCGCAACCTCTTATGAGGTCACATCATCAGAGCAGTATCTTGGAGGCGATCGCCGTCACTGCCGTTTCTGAACGGAGGATCATCGGCGTGTCCAGACGAAACATTTTCTGGTTTTCCAGCAGTGCCCGTTCGGCTTTGCTGAGTCCCCCTTCACTGCCGATGAGGACGGTATCGATCTCGCTGCTCTCTTCAAGGACCTCATCGCAGAAGTCAAAGACGACGGTCTGCGGGTTCTGTTTGACAAAGGCTTCGATGTTTTTCATCTCATCGAAGCGCATTATCTCAGAGCGGCCGCACTGCTGCATCGAACTTTCCAGTATGCGCTCGTATCGTTTAAAGTCCGGCTTGAAGTTTTTCTGCGAACGATCACAGTAGATAAAGGTTATCTTCGCGACACCGAGTTCATTTAGCAAAGGGAGCACCTTTTCAACAGACTTGCTGTCCACGACACACCAGCCGATATGCAACTTCTTGGAGGCTTTTACCTCCTCAAACGCTGCTGTAACCAGTTCAAGTGTAGCACTGCGCCCGTCAACATCAACGATCTTGTAACGGTAAAGTATCTCACTTGAGTTCTGTTTACGAAAGCCCAGTTCGTCACCGACTTTATGACGTCGCACTTTGATGATATATTTAAACGATTCGCCCTTCAGCGAAAACGTCTCTTTTCCGGCATTCTCGTCAAAAAGAAACCTCACAGGTACATCCAGATACTGATGAGAATGATCAGTGCTATCTCGCTGACCAGGATCTTCTGCGCGTCTTTTTTGTACTTTTCAAAGGCACCCTCTTCGGCGATAGAAGCATACTTCAGCGGACGTGAACGTTTGATCTCAAAAAAGATAAGGATGATCGATACAAGGATCATGATGATATTGGGGACGGTAAATGCAAGGTGCTTGGCGGCCATCATCACCGTGCCGGTAAAGATGGGAACAAACATCGCCATAAAGATCAGCGGGCCCTGGATGCGTATCTTGCGAAGATACGCCATGACATCTCTTGCGCGTGCCAGTTGCCATAGGCTTGCCAAAAAGATCACTAACAACAATATAACGCCGATTGCGTGAGCGCCAAGACTCATTTCATACATTTCATTCATAACCAAAATTTTACACAAATTCATCTATAATCTTTCTACTATCAACGCAAGGATTCTTATGGCGGTTACTGTTGACGAGGCACTTTCATTAATTTTTAAAGAGGTTAGACCAAAATCGAAACAGCTCTTACCCATCGAAATGGCCTTGGGTCATGTGTTAGCGGAGGAGATTATCGCTACCCACAATCTGCCCCCTTTTGACAACTCGGCAATGGACGGTTATGCTATTAAAATTGAGGGTGCCGGGGAGGTCCTGGACTGCGAACACACCATCTTCGCAGGTGACAAAGAGGAGATCAAACTCCTGGACAGAAACTGCATCAAGATCATGACGGGCGCACGCATTCCCCACGGCTGTGAAGCAGTTGTCCCGGTTGAAGAGACGACTGTTGACGGGGACAAGATCATCATGCCCAAGAATGTGACCGCATCGCAACATATTCGTCTGACGGGTGAAGATATCCAGTGTGGCGACCTGCTGCTCGAATGTGGCGAACGTCTTCATGCCCATCACATCACCCTGCTCGCCTCTCAGGGCATCTCTCAGGTCCAGGTCTATAAAAGACCCCGTGTCGCACTTTTCGCTTCCGGCAGTGAACTGAAGATGCATTGTGAACAGGTGACAGAATATCAGCTTTACAATACCAACACCCCGACGATCCTGGCACGCTGTCAGGAACTCGGCTGTGACGTAGAGTTTATCGGCACGGCAGTCGACAGCCTCGAAGCGATCAACGAGCTTATCACATCTGCTCTTGATGCCGATCTGATCATCACATCCGGCGGCGTCAGTGTCGGTGATGCCGACTACACCAAAGAGGCATTTAGCGCTTTTGACTATGAATGCCTCTTTGAAAAAGTAGAGATCAAACCCGGCAAGCCAACGACCTTTGGCCGTATAGCAAACACCTATGTGTTGAACCTCCCCGGCAACCCGCTTGCCGCTGCACTGATCTTTGAGATCTTTGGCCAAAGCACTGTCAACGCACTCTCTGCCGTCAAAGAGAAGTACCTCTCTACCTTGCATACTATACTCAAAAAAGCGTATAAGACACGACCGGGGCGCAACACACTGGTACCCGGGTTTTATGACGGCGAGACCTTCGAAGTCTGTGACAAATATGCTCCGGGGATGATCTCACCGCTTGCCAAATCGAATGGATTGATTTTTGTCGATGAGAGTGTCAGTGAACTGGAGGCGGGAGCCGCTGTCAAAGTGATTCCTACCCGCTTCAGTTTTAATTCTTCGGAGAAGACATCACTGTTTACGACGGCTTGACAACAAGAGTGAAAGAAGTGGTTTAGTTCAAGAGCGGGCAGTCAGATAGAAAAGAGTTGATTGTATAAGATCAAACCGTGTCTGGATTGATAAACGTCTCCCCGTTTTTTATCTTCTCCCACAACTTTGGCTCATGCCAGTCTGCACGCACCGCGTCACTGAAGATGATCCTCTCAAGATCGATGCGGCCCATCTGTTCTGAATAGGCGTCTTCTTCGAACCCCTGCGCGTACCCCGTTGCCGTTTCATGGACAATCACACTGTTGAGTTTCACATTCATTTCGCCATTGACCATCGAAGTCAGTTTCAAAAGCGTATCTATCATGATAAAAATCACGCGACAAAACTGCTCTGCAGAAGGCGATACCGGAAGCTGTACCCAGCGGTCAGAATGCTTTTTCATGTCGTTGATGTACTCTATGTCATCCTCATCCCACAGCGTTGTCGCATGGTCAAAACTGTCGATAAGGTCTTTCATGTTCCGTTTCATGAGACCGAAGTCATAGACCATCTGGCCATGGTCCAAAAAATTGGATTCAAAAAGTATTTCAATGATGTAGGAGTGCCCGTGAATCGATGCACGGCAGCGCTGTGAAGAGCAGCCCCGCACAATGTGGGCATTTTCAAATTTAAACTGTTTTCTGATTATCATAGGGTGATTATAGCATTGTTAATAAATGGAGTGATAAAAAAAGCTCTTTCATGTAAAAGTTTTGGATTTGGTGCAGATTGTGTTCAACTCTGACCGAAGGCGTACATCAGTACGTCGAGCGTCTGAGTTGGACGCAAGATGTGCCGAAGCCGACACTGTTACTCAGACGCCGTGGACTTCGTCCCAAATCCGTATGTGCAGCCGGTCACTGTAGGTATACCCTTTAACCTTGCAATACTCGATCAGCGGCTCGGCATTGCGTTCCACCTCGGCTTTGGAACCGCCGACCGGCATGCAGTAGACCTGCGTGTTCGGGGCATGGGCGATGATCTCTTCTATCTGTTCATCGAGACTGATATCGATCGAGTCGGCATCGATGGAAAATTTAAAAAAGGCCTCTTTGGCGTTTGTCGCCAGGGAGAAGATCGTGTTAGGCCGGATCCGTTTGCTGTAGGACTCTCCACTGTTCTCGAGTTTGACCGACAGGGCGAACACGCACTTTTTGTAGACAGGAAAGCGCTCAAAATCGACAGAGATAGAGCCGTTGGTCTCAAATGTGACGCGAAGTCCCCGTTTTACCATTGCCTCCAGAAATGCGATGAAGATCGGGTCCTCCGCATACATCAACGGCTCACCGCCTGTCAGGACCACATCGACATTATCCGGAAGGGCATACAGCTCAAACACGCCGAGCAGCTGCTGGAGCTCTTTTATCTCGATCCAGTTGACGGCAAAGTGTTCCCGGTTGACCGCATAGACCGTATCGCATCCCACGATGGTCTCTCCGTTGGGCGCTTCTTGTTCGCATCCAAAGCCTTCACAGCGCATGTTGCAGCCGCCAAAACGAAAAAAGAGCGACGGTACACCGACATACCGTCCTTCACCTTGAATAGAGAAGAAATGCTCGACCAGGTAAATCATCAGCCGCCAGTTTCGTAAAACGCTCTGGACGAAGACTCGCCGTCCTCTTCCGACCAGCGGTTTTTTTCCGGTTTGGTACGGACCACTTCTTTAAGGACAGCGGAGGCTGTCTTGATGTCCCCTTTACGCACGGCATCACGGATACTCATCGCTTCATCAAAATAGAGACAAGGGATCAGGTCACCTTCTGCCGTGATGCGGATACGGTTGCACGTCGAGCAGAAGTCATCTTTGTACGGTTCGATGATACCGAAACGGTACCCGTCGCTGAGGGAGTAGTAGTGTGACGGCGATTGTGCTTCCAGCCCTTCATCGATATACGGGTACTTCTCACCGATAAGCGCCAAAAGCTCGTCGCTCTTCATCCCTTTGATGTCGACTGCGGCATGGACGTTCTCCATGTACTCGATAAAGCGTACGCTCATGCCGCGCTCTTTGCAGTACTCCAGCACATCAAGGATCTCATTCTCATTGAGCCCTTTCATCGGCACCATGTTGACTTTGACCTTCATGCCGACATTCAGGGCCTCATCGACGCCCTCAAGCACCTGCTGCAAGACATCTTTCTGCGCGATCTTCTCTGCAACATCGGGGATCAGCGAGTCAATAGAGACGTTGATGCGTTTAAGTCCGGCATCTTTTAGCTTCTGTGCGGCCCCCTTGAGAAGAAAAGCATTCGTAGTCATGGCAAGATCGATGTCGGGTTTATAGTCGTAGATCATCTTGATAAACTTGTCCAGGTCTTCGCGGAGCAATGGCTCTCCGCCCGTAATGCGGATCTTGTTGACCCCCTCGTCGATAGCGACCTTCATAAATGCAAACATATCTTCAAAACTGAGCAGGTTCTCTTTGGGCTTCCACGAAAACGGTTTTTCCGGCATACAGTACTGGCATCTAAAGTTACAGCGTTCTGTCACTGAGACACGGATGTAATTTACTTCCCGGCCGTAACTGTCTATTAATTTATTCATTTTTTCAGGAGACCTCAAATTTGCTTCTATTATTTGCTTCTATTATCGGAATAATATCTTATTTATTGTTTGAGCGCATTATACCGCTAAGTTGGTTGGAAATTCTTGATGTAGATTAAGGCTGAGATTATAGTTAGGCGTAAAAAAGGGTTAAGAGAGGCGTCTCTCTTAACCGATGGATTAAGCTGTTAGTGCAGCTCTTTCCAGATCTGGCGCTTCCAGAGGTAAGCAGCGAGTACGAAGAAGATCAGGTAGATCATAACGTTCATACCGACGGCATTACGCTCCTCGGCTTTAGGATCGCCTGCCATTTTCATGTAGTCGATCACTTTTTCAGCTGATTCGGCTGTCACACCTGTACGAGGCATCGCCGTACCGTGCAGCTGGCTCTGCGGGTTTTCGATAAATGTAGACAAAAAGTGTTCACTGCGTGAACGGATATACATCGAAAGGTCCGGCGGCAGTTTACCCAGATAGGCTTTTACTGCGTCCTGATAGTCCATGACATCTGCCTGGTAACGCAGCTCATCTTTTTTGTATTTAAACTTTGGCATCTCACCCAGCTGTGTCCACTTGGTGTAACGGACAGCGTGACAACGGCCACAGGCATTTTCAAATGCCATTGTCGGTGTCACCTCTTCCGCTTTTACCGCGATAGACTGCAAATAAGCAACGATGTCCGCGATCTCCTGATCGATGTCGTCACCGCCCGCACCGTAAAATGAAGGCATCGGGTGCATACGCGTGTCGCTGAACTTGTGCTCAACAGCCGTAGCGTGTGCCGGGTTCTTGATCAGGGCTGCAAGGAATTTTGCATCGTAGATCGCACCTGCATTACTCAGGTCCGGCGGGTTGACGCCATATGCTGCAGCCGAATCCTTGGCAGACATTCCTGTCTCCATACCGAGTACTTTGACATTGTGACAACCGATACAGCCGCCGGCCATAAAGGTATCGGCACCGCGTGTCGCGTCACCTTTTTTCTCAAGTGCTGGAAGATCAGCATAAGCGAACTGTTCGCTTTCGACATGAGCGTGCATCTGACCGTGAGCAAACGGCTCTACCAGCCAATATGTTAGTAGAGAAAAGAATACTACTACCGCTAATATTACAAATTCTTTCATTTTCTTCTCCCTATAACTTTTTTTCTAGTTTTGTGATGATCGGCAGGAGGACCCACAGACCGATGAAGACAAGGGCCGCAACCTTACCGATAGTGCTGTAGTCACCTGACGGAGGCAGTTTACCCATTGCCGTCAATACGATCATATCGACCAGCATGACCCAGAACCAGATACTGAAGAGTCCACGACGGTTTGCCGGAACGGCGTTTGGACTTCTGTCGAGGAACGGCAGCAGGAAGAAGATGACCTGCGCAAAGCCAAAGGCGATCAGACCGATATCTTTTGAGAACGGGCGAAGGATCTCATAAGACCACAGGAAGTACCACTCAGGGTAGATGTGTGCCGGTGTTACAAGACCGTCTGCCGGGTCAAAGTTGACCGGGTCCATTGCAAATGCATAGTTCCAGAAAACAAGATAGAAGAAGAAGACAAGGTAGATCGCAACAACGAAAAGGTCCTTACTCATAAAGTCATTTGCAAATGCAATCACTTTGGAAGCGGCTTTGTTACCTGCTTTGTATTTTTCTGCTTCCGCTTTGAAATCGATCTCTTCACCGTTCTGGTTGTTGACGTGCGGAATACGAAGTGCTCCGAAGTGAATACCAATCAGTACCAGAATTGCCAATGGAAGCAGCAGGACGTGAAGCATAAAGAAACGTGTCAGGAAGGCTTGCGCAGGAACGTAGTCACCGCGGATCCACTCAACAACACCGTTGAGTTCAAGCGAACCGGCACTGAACAGGTTGGTAATAACCATTCCCGCCCAGTATGACATCTGACCCCAAGGCAGCATGTATCCAGAGAACGCCTCTGCAGAGAAGGTAACGAAAAGGAGCATACCCGAGATCCAGATCATCTCACGGCCTTTTTTGTATGAACCGTAATAGATACCTGTGAACATGTGAATATAGATGATCAAGAAGACGACTGATGCCGCAACGGCATGCACATGACGCCACAACCACCCAAACTCGACCTCCTGCATTATCGTGTAGTTTACACTGTCAAATGCCGTTGCGACATTTGGCTGATAGTACATCAACAAGAATATCCCCGAAATCAGTAAGATACCGAATGTAACGGCAAGAACCATACCCATTGCCCAAAGGAAGTTGATGTCTTTCGGGATCCAATACTCTTTAGCCAGTACCCGACGAAGTGTATTGACAGCTAAACGCTGATCCATCCACTCGTTTACACTGTTTGCTTTTTCAAAATGTGCCATAAAATTTCTCCTCTATAGCTAGGCAATAATGCCCGACTCTTTCATCTTGGAATATTCCGGACCTTCTTCACCCAAAACAACAGTTGTACCATTGATCTTGAAAGGGGGGATGATGAGAGGACTTGGAGGCGGTGACTTTGTGTCAATACCGGATGAATCGAATTCACCACCATGGCAGGCACATTTGAAATCATGCTTCCCTTCACGGTATGCCGGAATACAGCCAAGGTGCGTACAGAGGCCGATCGCGATCAAGTAGTGGTCGTCACCGATCACAACGTCACGTGCTGTCTGCTTCGGCGTTTGGGCAGCCACCATCTCTGCTGTCTTTCGTAAAACGAAGACAGGCTTACCGCGCCATTTCTCAACGATCAGTTTGTTCGGTGTACATACCGACATGTCGATAGTTGTAAACCCTGCTGCTTTAACACTTGGAAGCGGATCCCATGATTTTTTCATGGCATATAAAGCACCTACAGCTCCGACACCGGCAACGGCACCGAAAGCTTTACCCATAAAGCCTCTTCTTGTCTGGTTCATCTCTTTACTCACTCTGTGTGAAATTTTCAAAGGCTATAGTAGGTGAAAGGAGATTAATATCTTATAAAGACAAGCTCTCTTTAAGGAATTCGGCTATTTTTTGCGTCGATTGTTCGAGCGGGTGATAAGTGTGTGATGATACTTTATTTAATACAGCTGCCAATTCCGCCTTATTATAACCGTCCACAACAGGGATGTTCAGACTTTCAAAGAGCGGAATAAAATCGCGGACGTAATCCGGGCGCTGAATGTAAACAGGTCGGCCGCCCGAGGCCAGGTTTTCAAGGACTGCCTGCGGTGAGGAGGTGACAAAGACCTTCGAGCTTTGCAGCACCTCATCATACTCTTCGAATTCATGCTGTTTTGCAAATGCAGGGGTCAGCTTCTCCTCGTAGTTTATGAAGTAGTAGAAGCCTATGATCATCTCCATCTCCAGCTCTTTAAACATATCCAGATTGGCTAAAAGGTCCTCTTCGTAATCATCATCGCCAAAGAAAAAACTTTTTTCTATCGTCTTTGGCATCGCTTCAAAATATTTGTCGTCAACCGCAACGCCCTTGCATATCCCCTCTCCTTCGAGATAGGGAGAGATGAGCAGTTCGCCTTCCATCTGAACGGCATCGGGATCATCGCTAACACGGATAAAGGTCGAAAAATATTTGACCATGTCGGCATGCAGTGTCGGGTTAAGTTCGTCCGAGTCAAAGATGATCTTGTCGCCGTGATGCGCGATCTGCGGGATGTTACGGACAACGTCGATACCGACGGAGCGCTTAATCCCAAAATCCCTTGCAACCGAGGCAATGCGGTAATCCGATGTCAATAGGGTGATATCGACATCCCCCAAGGCGCGAATAACAGTCGCCGCACGGCGAAAACGGTCAAGTCCGATACGGTGGCCGGTGTGTACATAATAGAAGAGTCGCATAGTATAAACTTTACAGATAGATTTATTGCGAAGAATTATAAGATAAAGATACTAGAAAAGGCTGAAGACAATATGTCTGTCCTGTTTTCATAATGTAGGGATAAGGACGATCAGACTGCTCTGATAGGTGTGCGACAACAGGCATCTATACCTGACCATACGAATGACCTTGACAGTTAGATAATCATGTTGATTCAGATTAATATATACAAACAGATAATAATAGAATATACTTGTTTTTAAGTATTTTTGAAGAAATAAGTTATTAATATTGACATCAACTTCAGTTAAGTAAGGAAATGGAATGTCAAAAATTCTTGTATTGGTAACCCTGTTGGCCTCTAGTGTGTTCGCTTCTTCGATGAGCAGTGATTTGGACACGATAGCAAACACGCTCGGCGGCTTTTTTGCCGTCATTATGATAGCAAGCTTCATCATCCAGATCATGTATCTCTTGTCAATAGTCAAAACTATCAACGCCGTAAAAACTGAGCACTCACGTTCATCGACTGTTTTACCGTGGTTTATTCTTGTACCGGTAATCGGTTGGATCGTTGCTTTAGTCGTGGTGACGAAATTGTCAGGTGACTTTAAACTCTATGTACAGAAACATGGAATCAAAGAGCTTGCTCTGCACAATGGCGGACAGACAAAAGGACTTGTTACCTATATTTCATTTCTGCTCTTCTTTGTCCCTGTCCTCAACATCTTTACAAGTATTGTCGGCTTCATAGCCTGGATCATGTACTGGATAGAGCTTGGCAATATGCGTTCAGCAATCGCTATGTTTGAAGGTCAGAAAACAGAAGCTGAACCAGCTGTATCGGAAGATGTTGTCCCTCAACCGATCCCGGTCGAAGCAAGAAACTAACACTCTGGCTTCGTGCTGTTCCTTCAACGCAGGGAACAGCACATTTACTACTTCCCTAAAATGCTTCGCGATCTATTGTTAGACCTTGCCATGCGACATATGGACAAAGTCAATTACACTCGGCAGAGGTACCCATACGCTTTATTGTAATATCTTTCCCGTTCCATGTTGTTATGAGATTGTATTTGTCTGCCAACGCTTTGATTTGGATCACTTCTAAAACACTGTCCGGCTCATTTTTTTTGGTAACAAGACCGATACACTCATCGCCAAATGAGCTTAACTCATGGTATTGAAATTCAACACTTGTAAGTTCATTATACAGATCAGACAGCACTAGACAAACCTTTTTCATTTATTACTACAATGTTACAGTAATAAAATAGAATATGCGGTTAATGGCATAAGAAATAATAATTTAGACCGCCCTGCTGCGTAGTGGTCCAGACATAGGACCTCTAGCCCTGTGCCCTCTTCTGCTTTCGCTCTTTTTTATTGTCAGAGTGTTTTTCACTCTCCTGGTACTGTGGGTGCACCTTCTTTGCAGCATTCTTGTTCTTTTTCACGGTTGACTTTTGATGCTTCGCATTGCCTAGATTTTGCTTCTGCTTTCGCTCTGTTCTATTGTCAGCGTGCTTTTCACTCTTCTTGTACTGTGGGTGCACCTTCTTTGCGACACTCTTGTTCTTTTTCACCTTCGACTTTTGATGCTTCGCATAGCCGGGATTCGGATGCGTTTTATGCTGCTTTTTATGCTTCTCTTTGTATTTGTTGTTGTTTATCACATGCTCTTTTTGATAGACCGGTATCGGATAACCGTACGCCCTTACATGTTCTATTGATCTTGGCCCCTTGTGGAAGCATCCGCTGAACAACATCAGTGTTGTCAATGCCAAAAGTACTGTTTTCATTTTTTCTCCTTTTATCCACTAATCATATCGGCCGATTGTGAAATCATCGTGGCATTTATACCAGATTATAGTTAGAAGAGACTGAACATGAAAATAAGAGAGAATGTGACGGACGCGGCGTTGCACTCCGCACTTGACAGCAGATAGTGCACGATGCTTCAACATATTGAAATCGCTTGTTTCCAA
>JBFFUI010000027.1:0-29101 GCA_041571435.1 Sulfurimonadaceae bacterium
CGCATCGCTGGTCACATGCTCCATGTCCAGTGTCACGCGGAAGTATGATTTAGGATCATCAAGAAGATAGGCTTTGATCTGCACGTAGGCACGGCGCATCTCAAACTTGTCTGTGTCACGGATAGCATCATCTTTGAAATCCTTATGGGTAAACCCAAGGTAAGTCAAACCACCAAATTTGAATTGGCTTGCATTTGAGTACCACGGCACCTCTTTCGTTGGTGCGTCCGCACTGACAAAACTTCCCATCTCTTCACGGCCTTCACCGCTCTGTGTAAAGACCTGGCCTGTTGCAGGATCTGTGTAGAGTGTCATCGTGTCAGCAAAAGCTGCACCGCTAAATGTCATAGCAGCTAGTGTAGAAAGTAGCATTTTTTTCATTTGTATTCTCCCGAATGTTATGTCGGTAGAATAATAAAACATTTTGGTTACGCAAAGGTTACAGAAATGTTTCTCTTAACCGTCTAATGAGATCAGAAAATGAAGTGGAAGAATGAAAGGGTGGTCACGCATCCCCGTCAGGGATGCAAAAAAAAGAGAGGGCTTAGAAGAACCACTGTGTGGTCAGTTTCATACGGGTATCAGTGTATCCACCAATGCTATCACCCAGCGTATCCTCTTGATAAACAAGGCCCACTTTGCTGGTGTTACCTCTAAAGTACCAGTTTAGACCGGCAATCTTAGACTCAAGTTCGTAATCCTCGCCAGGAGCGGCATCTTCGTACTTATCCCACTTCTCATAGCGGATAAACGGTGCTAGGTAACCCAGCTGCTCGATGACATATTCACCTGTTGCGTACCAGCCGTTTGACTTGCCTGTTTCAGGGTTGGCCCAGTCTTTGACAACACCGTCAAACTGGAAGTACTCCGCCTGGACGAAAGCACCCTTGTAGTGCGCCGACATCTCCAGGTTGATCAATTCGTGATCAATACTCTGCTTGACGCCACCCAAATCATAGGTAATATCCGGGCTCATCCAATATGCAGCACCGATCTCGAAGTGTTTGCCCTGGGCAAAGTAGGTCTCGGTACGCTTTGTCTCCTCCCATCCGCTGAACGGGGAGAGAACGACCTTTCCACCGTAAAAGAAGTTTTCTTGAGAAAAGTTGCTTTGGTTGAACTTGGTACCTGACGCATCGACTGTCTTGCCCGAATAGACACCGTCACCGAAAGCCACTTCGTAGTGGATCTTCTTCTTCCAGTCACCGTACATCTTGGCGTTGGTACCACGACGGTTGTGCGTGATGTACTGTGCCGCTTCGTCAGCGACATGCGGACGGTCGTAGTGCAGGACATAGGCCGACTTGACCGTCTCGGTACGAGATACGTCGATCTTGCCACGGTAAAGCTTGTAGTTGACCAATGAAGTCCCGAACGGTTTCTTAATCTGCAGGTAGGCATCGCCTACGTTGAATGTCTGCTCTCCCTTGTCCTGATAGTTTACCTTGTCATCACGGATATCCATCACATAAGAGATGTGTTTCGTGAAACCGGCTGCGACCTCTAAACGGGTACGGCGCAGGTAAGCATCCCAATTGTTTGTATCTGCGTTGCCTAGTGCTTCTTGAGTAGAAGAATAATCACGCTGATAGTTTTCGAATGTACCCTGGATACGCACACCAAGCTTGATCCACATATCCGGATTGTCAGAAGCGGTGAACTTCATGTTCGGGCCAGTCTCTTTGCCCATCATAAACTCGACCGATTTCGGGTTTTCCACGGTAGGACCCTCTGTAGTCTTTCCTAAAATCTCACTGCTTGCAGATTGATCCAACATCTCACGACCTTCACCTGCCTTGGTAAAAATCTGACCGGTCACAGGATCGGTATAGAGTGTTACTGCCTCGGCAGAGGCTGCGGTACTCAGCGCTAAGGCTGCTAAAGTTGATAATATGACTTTGTTCATTGTTATTCTCCTGAACGTTTGATGGGCGAACTTTAGAACACTTTGGTTACACAAAGGTTACAGAACAGTAATAATTCGCTTTTAATAAAGTATGACTGCCCCCTCCAGCATGCTAATACTGCGCTTACGCTCTCAAGCTACAATTATGCATTCAAACATTAAGGGGTAACCATGAAAAAGCTATTCATCATACTTTCAGCGTTAACACTACTTGCGTCCAGTGCCTTTGCCCGTCATATGCTGCCATATGACAAGGAGGAAACCACTGCCCCTAAGTCGTCACCACAGCTGTCGATGACGTTTTATTAACCGATACTTTTTACCTACTATAGAGACGGGTGACGTTCTAGTTCTGCTATTTAGTGCGCTTTGAACTGCACTAGTGTGCTATTCACAACAGTATAACTACCGTTTTATAGCGTTACTCTTACGTTTTAAATTATGAAATAGAAGTAAAAAAAATGGGGATTGGAGAGTGTGGATTCCCTGCTTATGCAGCAGGGAAGGAGAGCATTTACTTGATGTTTGCTGCCCAATATTCGCGGATCATATTCTTAGTTGCTTCCGGAAGTGCAATGTACCCAAGCTTTTTGGCCGCTGCATCACCGTTCTTGAAAGCGTAGTCATAGAACGCGATAACTTTTTTGTTCATCTCTGGCTTTTCTGCCGGAAGAAGAATGAATGTCGCTGCAACGATCGGGTATGAAGTATCACCCGGCTGAAGTGCCAACATTGCGTAGAAGTGACCCTCTTTTGTCCAAGATGCATATTTAGCGGCAGCTTTGAAGTTCTCTTCTGTTGCTGTAACCCATTTTCCGCTTGCTGTCTGAAGCGTCGCAGCTGCAAGGTGGTTTTTCTCTTTATAAGCGTTCTCGATGTAACCGATAGCGTATGGCGTCTGCTTTACAAGTGAAGCCACACCTTCGTTACCTTTGCCGCCGATACCTGTCGCCCAGTCGATCGCCTTACCTACACCGTAGTTGTCTGCCCAGTTCTTTGAGCTTTTGTTCAGGTAGTATGTAAAGTTGTATGTCGTACCAGAGCCGTCTGAACGGTGTACTACGATGATCTTCTGGTTAGGCAGCTTCAGGCCTTTGTTGTCCGCTGCGATAGCCGCATCGTTCCACATTGTGATCTTGCCTGCAAAAATATCTGCAACGACTTCATTTTTAAGGTGAAGCTGCTCATCTTCGATACCAGGTACGTTCAACGCGACCACGATCGAACCGATGACTGCCGGGAACTGAAGCAATTTCTCCTTAGTCAGCTCTTTCGCTTTAAGAGGCTTGTCCGAAGCACCGAAGTTAACAATACGCTTGGAGATCTGCTTGATCCCTCCGCCTGAACCGATACTCTGGTAGTTAACGCGAGACTTTGTCTCTTTACCGTACTGGTATGCCCAGTCATAATACAGAGGTGCCGGGAAAGAGGCACCTGCACCACTGATCTTGTCACCTGCGATAGAAGCCGTTGCGGCAACGGCAACCAACAATGCGCTTGTAGCTAGTTTTTTCAACATGTAGAATCCTTTTGGATGTTTGATGGCCGCATTGTAAAACACCAATGTAACAAGAAGGTTACAGAGCGTGAACGCTTTAAATTTGTGTCAGAAGGTCTTTTACTCTTGCACTGATAATCTACAGTGTTAAAAGCGCTACCGTATCTGCGGTGAACAAAAGAGAGAGTGTTGTAAAAGGAATGTATTGATATTTAGAATTGAAGAAAGCAGGTGAGAGCCTTAAAGGCTCTAAAACAGTATCAACCGAACTTGCCGGTAATATACTCTTCGGTAAGGCGTTCGGCCGGTGTGACAAAGAGCTCTTCCGTCTTGCCCAGCTCGATGAGCTCGCCAAGGTACATAAAGCCCGTATAGTCGCTTACGCGCGCTGCCTGCTGCATGTTGTGCGTTACGATGACGATCGAGACCTTCTCTTTAAGTTCCGTCACCAGCTCTTCGATCCCCTGTGTAGAGATAGGGTCAAGTGCTGACGTCGGTTCGTCAAAGAGGAGAACTTCCGGTTCCACTGCAATAGCGCGTGCGATACAGAGACGCTGCTGCTGACCGCCCGAAAGGCCGTTCGCATCATGCTTGAGTCTCTCCTGCACCTCTTTCCAGATCGCCGCATCTTTAAGTGCTTTTTCAACACGGTCACCCAGTTCCGTCTTGTTTTTCATCCCCTGCAGGCGCAGGCCGTACGCTACGTTGTCAAAGATGCTCATCGGAAACGCCGTCGGCTTCTGGAAGATCATCCCGATGTTCACACGCAGGTTGATAAGGTCCTCTTTCGCATCCAGGATATTGCGCCCGTTATAAAGGATCTCACCGTCATACTTGTTTCCCGGGTAGAGGTCGTGCATACGGTTGATCGAACGAAGCAGTGTCGATTTACCACAGCCCGAAGGTCCGATAAGCGCCGTCACCGAGTTTTTGGCGATCGGCATCGTGATCTGTTTTAGACTCGGTTCATCAGCGCTTGCATAGGTGAACTCAAAGTTCTTGATCTCGAGGGCTCTCTCTTCGGTGACATTACAGATAGTTGCCATTATTTGCCTTTTTTAGTAAGTAGAATAAGACGGCCTATAATATTTAGGCCAAGAATAAACATAGAGAGGATAAACGCAGCGGCCCAGCCAAGGCGCTGCCAATCTTCGTATGGACTCGTTGCATAATTATACATCGTAACCGTCAGTGAAGCCATCGGCTCAAACAGGTCGGTGCTCATAAAGTTGTCGTTGAACGAGGTAAAGAGCAGCGGTGCCGTCTCACCGGCGACGCGGGCGACACCCAGCAGGACACCGGTCAAGATGCCCGCTTTGGCACCACGATAGACAACCTGCATAATCACTTTGTACTTCGGTGCACCCAGCGCAAAAGCCGCTTCACGCAGTGTTGTCGGAACAAGATGCAGCATGTCATCCGTCGTGCGCAGAATGATCGGCAGCATGATGATCGTCAAAGCAACGATACCTGCCCAGGCACTGAAGTGTCCCATCGGGATGACCATGATCGCATAGACAAAAGAGCCGACGACGATACTCGGAGCCGACATCATAATGTCCGAAATGTCACGGATGGTCTCAGCCAGTTTTGACTTCTGGCCGTATTCGCTGAGATAGGTACCGGCCAGGATTCCAAGCGGCACACCGATGACGGTCGCCACACCGACAATGATAAGCTGACCTACAAGCGCCTGTTTTAGACCGCTCTCTTCGTAACCCGGAGGTGCCCCTTCGAACATAAAGATGTCCCAGTTAATCGCCTCAATGCCGTTGCTGACAAGGATAAAGAGGATCCAAAACAGAAATCCTAGCCCGATCATCGCCGAGAGGGTCGACAGTGCCATAATAAGGCGATTGATAAGAACGCGTTTTTGTGTTGCGGTCATTAGGCTCTCCTTGTACGGCGCAGGAAGTAGAACTTCGCAATTGAGATGATTGTAAAGCTGATGACCAGTAGGATCAGCGCCAACTCAAAGAGGCTCGAGAAGTAGAGGTCCGTATCGGCCTCCGTAAACTCGTTCGCCAGCGTGACCGGGATAGAGGTCGCAGGCTGTGTCAGGTCAAGCGACACCTTATGCACGTTACCCATCACGAAAGTAACGGCCATCGTCTCGCCGATCGCACGGCCCAGTGCCAGAATAAGCGCACCTATGATCCCCGCCTTTGAGTAAGGGATAACAATATCTCTAATAACATCCCATTTGGTACCGCCAAGCGCATAGGCCGACTCTTTTAAAATATCCGGTGTGGTGTTCATAGCATCACGCGTCACCGCCGCCATAAACGGCAGAATCATGATCGCAAGCACGATCCCCGCCGTCAGCATCCCGATACCGATACCGCCAAACAGATCGCGGACGATCGGCACAAAGTAAAAGAGGCCCCACATACCGTAGATAACGGAAGGAATAGCCGCCAGAAGCTCGATGGAGACACCGACAGGTGCTTTAAGCTTGGCATGTGCGATCTCGCTTAGAAAGATCGCGACCCCGATTGCAACGGGAACGGCAAGGACCATTGCAAGAAAAGTGGAGATAACCGAACCCATGATGGCGGCATAGGCACCGAACTTTTCAAGGTTTGGCGCCCATTTTGACTCGGTTACAAAGTCAAGACCGAAGGTCTGCATCGAGAGCATGGACTCCTGAAACAGCACGGTGAAGATCCATGCGGTGATCAGCAGTACGGTGATTGCGATCAAACGGGTTGCATTGGCAAAGATAGTGTCTATGATTTTTGTCATACAGTCTCTTCTCTAAATTTAGTAACGCGATTTTAGAATAATTTGGTTACAAGAAGGTTACATTTGTAACAAACTGCCCTGTTTTAGGTACCTTCGAGCTCTTTGTTTAACCACAAAACCGCTTCCGAATGACTTGTGATCTCACCCTCCATCTGTGCTTCATAAGCCTTCTGAAGGATCGTTTTAAACTCCTTTGACGGTGTCAAACCGGCATGAAGGAGGTCCCGACCCTGTAGAAGCGGCGCAACGGGAGCATTGAGGACATTCAGCTCTTTGGCTCTTTGTTGCAGCCACTCTCCGGCTGCAAAATCACCGCTGAGCGCCTCTTTGGTGGTACGGCCTAAAAAGTCCGCTTTTGCCAGCATAATAAGCTCTTCTATGTTTACCTGATTGGCAAGACGCCGGATCGCGGCCGGTTTGGCCCCTTGTTCATAGAATTGTATAGGCTTAAGATGGTGTTTGACCAGCGGTAGCAGGCTCTCAAGCAGCGCTTTCTCATCGCTGAGTCTCTCAAAAAAACGCGCCGTCAACGCTAAACCGTTCATTTCATGGCCGATGGCGCGTATACGCCCGTCAATCGTTTCGGTCGTGTCCGCTTTACCAAGATCGTGGCAGAGTGCTGCAAGAGAGAGACGCAGGTTCTGCTTTTCGTCTTCTCCATGGAGTTTTGTCACCTCGTCAAGTACCATCAAGGTATGCACCCAGACATCACCTTCAGGATGATAGAGAGGATCTTGCGGCACCCCCTGCAGTGCTTTGAGCTCCAGAAAACAGTCCAGCATCCCAAACTGTTCCATCAAGTCAAAACCGACAGAAGGCTTTCTGCTTTTCAATAGCAGTTTTTTAAGCTCGTCAAAAACCCGCTCTTTTGGGAGCTCATCGAGCATCTTTTTCGCGACCATTTCGCAGGCCAGATCACGAAGCTTCGGTGTGACTTCGAGCGCAAAACGGGCTGCAAACTGTATGGCACGATAGAGACGCAGGGGATCCTCTACAAAGGTCTCGGCATTGACGATATCAAGACGTCTGTTTTTAAGGTCCTCCTGACCGTTAAACGGATCGAGCAGCTCCCTGTTTTTAAGGTCATAACCCATCGCATTAATCGTAAAGTCCCGTCGTATGGCAGCCTCTTCAAAACTCAATGCACCATCAAGTGTGACGCAGAAGCCTTTGTGCCCCTGGGTCACCTTCTCCTCTTGACGGGGAAGCGAAAAGTCCACCTCAATGTCACTGAGCTGAAGTTTTACCACCCCGAAACTTTTACCGACACTGTGTACCTTGCCAAAGGGAGACAGCACCCTCTCCAGTGCCGATAGACTCTCAATACCAAAGACCTCTATATCGATATCTTTGGAGGGGATGTTCAAGAGCGCATCACGCACATAACCGCCCACGACGACCGGACGGTACTCTTTTTGTATCAGGTCAGCGATGATCGCATCTAAGGCTGAAGGCAGTGTTATCATCAGACCATTTTAACGTATTTACGGCTTCGAAGCGCTATTTTTTCTTTGCCAGCATCTTTTTCAACGAAAACCCGAAGAGGGAGCCTTCGCCGACTTTACTTTCGATGATCAGGCTGGAGTCATGAAGCTTCAATATATAGCTGACAATGGCCAGACCAAGTCCCATCGAGTTGTCCCAGGTGTTTTTGTCAACGCGATAAAACTTGGAAGCAACTTTGTCAATGTCGCTTTCACTGATACCCATTCCATGGTCTATCACCATCAGTTTATCATCAATGATACTGACTGTCACATCATCATCAGAGTACTTCAGCGCATTGTCCACAAGGTTGGTGAGGACATTGTCCAGCATATCTTTGTCTGCTGTGACTATACAGTCCTTATCATCGAAATGAATCTCTCTGTCACGATATTTTGTCGAAAGGTTGAGAATAACGTCCTGAATAAGGTCGGCCAGGTTAAAGGTCATCGGGTGGACTTGCAGATCATTGTTTTCAAGTTTTACAGAGAGTGCCAGACGATCGATCATGTAGGAAATTTTTCGTGCATTGGAAAGGATCTTGTCCAAAAACCGTACCCGTATCTTCGGGTTGACATTCGGATCATCCAACAAGGTGTCTGCATAGCCCATGATAGAAGCAAGCGGGTTTTTGAACTCATGTGAGATCGCAGAGAGAATGTCATTTCGCTGCTTATTCACCAGACGCAGTTTTGCCGTGTATTTGCGCTTCTGTTTATCTCTTGTCGCCAGTTTTTTGGCGAGGTCTTTGAGGTTTAACGCAATGTGCAGAAACTCTTTGAAATACTGTGTTTTGATGACGGCTTTATAGTTCTTGTTTGATATCTCATCAAGGTATTTGACGATCTGCTGGATGTCGTAGCGCACCCGTTTGCTCATCTGATAGGCCGCGAGAAGACCGATCACCATAAAAATGACAAAGATAATAATTAGACGAGACCATAGGGTATAGAAATTCGACATGATCTTGTCAAGCGGTGTCGCCATACGAAGGTAGATGACCTTATCGTCGACCAAAATCTTTTTTGCGACATAAAGATAGTGGATATGCATTGTAGACGAATAACGAGTTTCAACACCTTCACCATCTCTCCTGGCCTGCATGATTTCATAACGGTTGGCATGGTTTTCCATCGTGAACTTGTCACTGTCACTGTCAGCCAATACTTTTCCGTCCTCAGCAATAAAGGTAACGCGGTCTTGTATCGCCGCATGCGTATTGGCGGCTATACGGTCGAGATCACTGATATGATAGGGCTGCATCTGCATCAAGATTATGCTCTGTTCAAGCTGTTCCTGGTTTTCAGATATGACAAAGGATTTTAGTGTGTAGTAACTGATGATCGATGACGTGATGAGCGTGGCCGTAAACAAGCCAACGACATTGGCAAAAAAGAAGTGGTGAAGCTTTAACACAGTGTATAGCCTACCCCTCTGACCGTTTTGATGTACTCTTTGGATTTGTCAGGGTCGATTTTCTCTTTAAGACGGTTGATCGCAACATTGACGGTGCGGTCCTGATAGATCGCGTCACCGCCCCAGACATGTTCGAGAAGGTAGTCCCGGTCCAAAACAATGTTCTGGTTGCTGATAAGGGTGTAGAGCAGGTCAAACTCCAGCTTGGTTAGTTCGATGTTTTTACCGTCGATAAAGAGCTCTCTCGAGCCGAGGTCAAGGGTGATGTCCCGGTAGATCACCTTGCCTTCGCTTTTGTCTTTTTTTGTCCGTTTGAGGACAGCTTTTATTCGCAGAACGAGCTCTTTCATGTTGAAAGGCTTGGTGATGTAGTCATCACCTCCACGCTCAAAGCCCTCTTCGATATCGCTCTCTTTGTTTTTGGCACTTAGATAGATAACCGGTATCTCGACACCGTTATCACGTATCTGTGCAACAAACTCGCTCCCTTCCACACCGGGAAGATTACGGTCCATAATAAGCAGATCAACCGGCTCTTCTTCAAGGAGCTGGGCCACGTTTTTTGTACTCGTAAACCCAATGGTCTCAAAACCCTCTTTTTCGAGGTTATATTCGATGAGTTCGAGGATATCTTCTTCATCTTCTACAATAACGATAAAAGCACTCATCTTGACTCCTCAAACACGTACAATTCGTGTGATCTTTAGTAGATGTTTATCTCTCCGCCTTTGGCTGCATAGAGCAATAAACTGGCGATATTTACAGCGCGGTCGCAAGCACGCTCCAGTTTACGTAGTGTACCAAGTATACGGACGTATTCGACTGAAAGCTCCTGCTCGCCCATGATCTGTGTCATGATCTCTTTTTCGAGGATACTGAAAAGGTCATCATTTTTGCTCTCTTCGACCATGATCATGCGGTAAAGCTCTTCAACGTTGCACTCACCCGGTTTGTTGAAACACTCTTCGATGTAGACCATGGCATTGAGTGATGTCGTGTGCAGCTTGATTACGATGTCATCAAACGGTGCCAGATTGCATTCGCCTTCGCAATGTTCACGCATGCGTTTTGCATACTTTTTACTTCCCTCAGCAATACGAAGAAGCTCGTTTGTCAGTTTCAGATAGGCGACAAGCATACGCAGCTCTTGAGCTTCAGGGCCAAATAGAGCAAATGTCTTGACGATCTCATTGTCGATCGCATTAGCCTCGGACTCTATCGATTTCAGTACATTTTTAACCGCATCATATTTTTCAAGATCGTGCGTTTTGTACGCTTCTAGCGTGATCTTATTAGCTTCGACAACCTGACCCATCAGCTCTGCGATCAACGACTGAATGTCTTTTATCTTCTGTTCGTACTTTGGTAACATAAAGTTCCTTATCCACATTTATTGGCGCGATTGTATCCAGCCTATGTAACAAAAAGGTTACAGAGACATAAAAAAGCATGCTCAATAGATTTTTGAGCACTCTATTATTACATAAATACGATCGAAAACGTAAGTCATTTATTATCATTGCTGAAAAGAAGAAAAGGATGTAGCTGCACTATCACAGCAGCAGATGGTTTTGAAAAATATAGTGATGAAGGTTGCCGGAACAGGATGTTCCGGCAAATGATGGAAGGAAAAGGTGCCGGCTTACGACATGATCCCCTGAATAATAAAGAAGATCGCGGCCGAAAGCAGCGCGGCCGCCGGTACGGTAATGAGCCATGCCGCTACGATCTTCATAATAGCCGTTCGTTTGACATATTTCGCTTTTTTAGCCCGCTTGAGCTGTTTTTTCTCAGCTTCGATCTTTGCCTCTTCTACTTCGATGAGACGTTTGAGTTCGGCTATGCGGGCAGTATCCTCTTCGCTTTTGACCTCTTTGGCCTTCAGCTCTTTGAGTTCAACCTTGTGCGTTTTCTTCTGCTGCTTGTCTTCTTCCAGCTGCTGCTCTTCCGCTTCGATACGCTCCTGTTCCGTTGTGGTAGAGAGATACTCACGTAAAAAACCGACACCAAAAATACCGCCTATCGCGATGTGTGTCGAGCTGACAGGAAGTCCCAGCTGCGAAGCGATAATAACCGTGATAGCGGCTGCCATGGCAATGGAGTAGGCGCGGATCTGGTTGAGCTCGGTAATCTCGCTGCCTACCGTCCTGATAAGTTTTGGACCGTAAAGCGCAAGCCCCAAAGAGATACCGATCGCACCCACCAACATGACCCACATCGGAATGGCTGCTTTGGATGAGATGCCGCTACTCTGTACCGCATCGGCAACTGCCGCCAACGGTCCAATAGCGTTAGCGACATCATTTGCACCGTGTGCAAAACTAAGCAGGGCTGCAGCAAAGATGAGCGGGATCGTAAAGAGTGAATTGGCGTCTTTGGCACTGTTTTGAAGCTTTTTAGAGGCTTTTGCTATCTGTGGTTTGACGATGATATAGGTGATCACAGCAGCGATAAGACCAATGGTCATTGCCTGCATCAGCGTCGGTTTTTTAGTCACCTCAAGGGCAAAAGGCAACAGAGCATTGGCCGTATCCATAACGCTTGGCCAGATCTTTTTAAGCCCTTTGAGCGTCAGATAGGTTGCAAAGGCAAAGGCCATGACGGCGACATAGATCGGCACCATCGTGCGCATCGCCGCCAGTCTGTCCTCTTTATAAAGTATCGTTCTTTTGATCGTATAGAGAAACAGTGCCGCGATAACCGCACCCAGAACCGGTGAGATGACCCATGAAGAAGCGATCTTGCCCATCGTCCCCCAAGAGACAATACTAAAACCGGCGGCAGCAATACCCCCGCCCATGACACCGCCAACAATAGAGTGTGTCGTGGATACCGGAGCACCTACCTTTGTCGCGATATTCAACCAGACACCGCCAGCCAACAGTGCACCCGTCATCGCCCAGATAAACTCCTGCGTACTGACAAACAGTTCCGGATCGATGATCCCTTTTTTAATGGTACTGACAACATCACCGCCGGCAATGATGGCTCCGCCTGCCTCAAAGATAGCTGCGATAATGATGGCTCCGCCCATAGTAAGAGCTTTCGAACCGACAGCCGGACCCACATTGTTGGCAACATCATTGGCACCGATATTCAATGCCATATAGGCACCGAACAGTGCCGCAATAGCAATAAATGCATGGTTAGCAGCACCCTCATCTATCGCAAATGCATACCAGAGCACGAATGCCAAAAATACGAAAGCAACGCCCATACGTAAAAAATCGGCTTGCGAACTTTCGACTGCCTTTTTTTCCATTTTCTTAACTGTGTGGATATCCATTTGACCAGACCTTTATGTAACATTTTGGTTACAAAATATTTTGAAAATTATACCATTAACCTATTGAAGTCAAAGGATACTAAGGTATCGAAGCGTTGCGAAATTTAGAGGATGCCTGTTATCAGGCTTTTGTGATCTTTGAGCTGTCTATTTCGATCACCGTATGAACATTACCGCGCGGATTGTAATCGGCAACGATCTTCATGTATTTGGGTTTGAGTTTACGCTCCAACACATCATAGATCTCATTGGCACTGTTCTCGTGTGAGACATGCTTATCACGGAACGAGTTGATATAGAGCTTGATCGCTTTCAGCTCCACAACATACTCGTCAGGTGTGTACTCCAGATAGATCGTTGCATAATCCGGATAGCCGCTGCGCGGGCACAGGCAAGAGAACTCCGGCAGTGTCATCTTGATAAGGTAGTCACGTTTATGCTGGTTTGGCCAGATCTCCAAATCTTTTTCTACATCAAATTCGTTTACAATTTTTTCGCCATATTTCATTAATGAACCTTTATATTAATCAATTTTTTCTAGCTCTTCTAGTGATGCAATTTTACCAAGATAGTTGCCCTGAACGAAATCGATACCGAGTGCTGTCACAATCTTCTCCTCTGATTCGTCTTCTATCATACGGATCCAGCTTCTCAGACCCAGCCCCTGGGCCACGACATTCAGCCCTTTGACGATATCCTGATACTCTTTCTCTTTGATATGTTTGCCGTAGCTGTTGTCAAATCGAAGCACATCGACTTTGAGATCTTTTAAAAAGGCCATGCTGCTTTTAAAGGCACCGAAGTTGTCGATCGCAATGAAAATACCCAGTCGACGGTAGGCCTGCAGCAGTTCGTTGTAGCGCTTGGGATAGTCGTAATAGTCATTTTCGCTCAGAACGAACATGATCCGTCCCCGAGCTGATTCATTGTTGCTCAGCAGCGTCAGTGCTCTCTCCAGAAAACTGTTGTTTCGAACAGATGATGGTGAAAGAGAGAGTGCCAGTATAAGATTATGCGGTACGTTTTCAGAGACTTTGACCACCTTTTCTAGGATCATCTCATCATAGGTACGTCTAAGTCCAAGACGATCGATGACCGGCATAAACTTGTTTTGATGAATGATCTTGCCATCATCATTGATCAGTTTGACGCTGGCCTCTAGCATGCTGGCCGACTCTTTTTCATCCACAATCTGAAACATTAGAGAGAAAGCATGTTTTTTGATCGCTTGAATGACGGAAGACTCAAGCTCTGTCGGATCAATCTCTTCTTCCTCAAAGGCCTGTTTATAGGCCAATTTTTCATCTGCAATATCAAACAGGCGTGTCGTCAACTGTTCGATGTCACGCGAATAGTTGGTATCGACAATAGCCGATGCCAGACCTATTTCTATCTCATCTATGGTTCTGTTCTGGAACTTCAGACACATCAGGTCAAGCAGATTTTGATAACGCTCTTTAGTCCCCGGAAGACCGATCAAAAAATCGGAGCCTTTATAGTGTCCTATGGGAAAGCGCTCTATCTCTTTTTCTTTTAAAAAAGCACCGATCCACTGTCCGACCTCATAAAGGACTCTATCACCTTTCTTAAGCCCGTATCGGCTGTTGATCTCGGTCAGATTGCGTACCGAGACCAAAAGAATGGTATACGGTCCTTTTTGGATCTGCTTGTCTATATAGTTATTCAGATATTCACGGCTGAAAGTGTGGGTGATAGGGTCTGTAATACGTTCCTCTTGCCCTTGATAGATAAGATAGAAAATGTAGTAGATCATCACTGCAAAGACAGAGACGGCAATGACAAAGTAGTAGCTTGAGATATCTTCTTGTTCGATAGAAAAGAAACTGATAGAGACAATCAAAAAAAGAATAAATATAGGCAGACCCATACGAAGGGCCAGCTTAAATCGAAGGGCTCTCTCTTTCTCCTCGGGCAGAAGCATAGATGGCCTATACGTCCAGGTGTTTTACATCTTTTGCGTGTGTCTCGATGTAATTACGGCGCGGTTCGACCTCGTCACCCATAAAGAGGGTAAAGGCATCGCTGGCTGCTTCAGCATCTTCAATATTGACACGCAGAAGAACACGGTTTTCAGGTGTCATCGTTGTCTCCCAAAGCTGCTCTGGGTTCATCTCACCAAGACCTTTATAACGCTGGATATACGACCCTTTACGCGCATGCTCCTTGACCTCTTCAAGGACCTCTATAATGTCGCCTTTAAACGGAACATCCCACTCTTTGATCTTCTCATAGACATACATCGCTTCGGTGAAGTGCGGTGCCGAGAAAAGGTCATCATTGACTTTCAGCTCTTCCATGCCGTCTTCCGTCTGTACAAAGAGGTGGATCTCTTCATCCGTGACCAACTTGGAAAGAATGTTGTTGCCACGAGATGCAAGGAACTTTTCGATCTCAGTCATCATCTTGTCAGAGTTCATACCGATAATATCCGGGTTCTCTACAAAGTGACGGATAAGCGCAACAAGTGCATAACGGCGTTCAAGCGCATTCAGTGAACCCTGATAGTGGTCGACCATCTTGAAGAAAGAGACCAGGTCATTATGACCGAACCCTTCGACTTCGAGCGACTCGATACCGTTGTCGATCAAGAAGGTGTTCATCTCATGATCATCTTTAAAGTAGATCTCTTTTTTACCTTTTTTATAACGGTAAAGCGGCGGCTGAGCAAGGTACAGGTACCCGTTTTCAACGATCTTAGGAAGGTAGCGGAAGAAGAATGTCAACAGTAGCGTCTGGATGTGCGAACCGTCGACGTCGGCATCGGTCATGATAATGACTTTATGATAACGGATCTTCTCTTCATTGAACTCTTCGCCAATACCGCAGCCCAGCGCCGTGATCATGTTGGTGATCTCTTCTGATTTCAGAATCTTGTCCAGGCGCGCTTTTTCAACATTAAGGATCTTACCTTTTAGTGGCAGGATCGCCTGGAAGACACGGTCACGTCCCTGCTTGGCTGAACCGCCCGCAGAGTCCCCTTCCACCAGGTATATTTCGGAAATCGTTGCATCTTTGCTTTGGCAATCTGCCAGTTTACCCGGAAGTGTTCCAACGCTCATCGAGTCCTTACGGCGAGTAAGGTCACGTGCTTTTTTCGCTGCTTCACGACCTTTTGCAGCCAAAAGTGCCTTCTGTACGATCGCTTTGGCCTCATTCGGATTTTCTTCAAAATATTTAGTGAGTTTTTCATACGTCAGCTTCTGGACAAGCGGACGCACATAGGTGTTACCCAGTTTACCTTTGGTCTGACCCTCGAACTGCGGCTCCGGAACACGGGCAGAGACGATACAGATCATTCCCTCTTTAACGTCTTCACCGCTGATAGAGATATCTTTCTCTTTCGCATTTCCGTTGTTTTTATTGTACATAGAGATAACACGTGTCAAACCGGCACGGAAACCCGCTTCGTGCGTACCACCGTTCGGCGTGCGGATATTATTGACGAAGGAGTAGAGTTTTTCGTCATAGGCATCATTGTACATAAAGGCGATATCCACTTCGATATCTTCGATCTTGTCACTGAAGCTGAACGGATTGGCGACCAGCTCTTTTTTGTTGAGATCCTGTACATATTGAAGAATACCGCCTTCGAAGTGATAGGTCTCTTCGACATTAGTTCGCTCATCTTTGAAAATGATCTTGATCTGCGGGTTAAGATAAGCGAGTTCTTTGAAACGTTTTGCAAGATATTCGTATTCAAATGTGATCGTTTCGGTAAAGATAGACGGGTCCGGTCTGAACTCGATTGTTGTCCCGTGTTTACGTGTTGTACCGGTCACTTGAAGCGGTTCTTGAGGAATACCCTCTTTAAAGCTCTGTTCATGGATCTCTCCACCGCGGTGAATCGTCATCTTAAGATGGCCGCTCAATGCATTTACAACAGAGACACCTACCCCGTGTAGACCGCCCGAGACTTTATAGGTGTCTTTATCAAACTTACCACCGGCATGAAGTACGGTCAAAACAACCGTAGCAGCAGAAATGTTTTCAGTGGGGTGCATATCAGTAGGAATACCGCGACCGTTATCAGAGACGATACAAGTGCCCTCTTTTGTCAAAGTTACATTAATCGTATCACAGTGACCGGCCATAGCCTCATCGATCGAGTTGTCAATGACTTCATAAACGAGGTGGTGTAAACCGCGGTGACCAGTATCACCGATATACATTCCCGGACGTTTTCGTACTGCTTCGAGTCCTTTTAGGACCTTAATATTACTTGCACCGTAATTTTGTTCTGCCATGCCTGCTCCAATGTTTTCGAAGTTTCGTTTTTATTATACGAAAATTTGCTCTTATACTAACGCATAGTAGCCTAAAAATCGTTTAAATGATAATTTTGATGTTTATGTTGGAAAAGAGAGAAAATGGATGAGAGGGTGATTAGCAGTTAAAACTGCTTAATCGGTGAAAATCAGATGACGATCGGCATGACAATTGTTTTGAAATTTTCATCTTCCAGGACAAAAGGCATATTCGGTTCATTCAGTCCTATGGTAAATTCACTGTTTTTGGTCTGCCCGATAAAATCGAGGATATAGCGACTATTCACTGCGAGCATAAATGGTGAATCAAAACCTGTAGAGAATTCGATCGCTGTCTTTGCTTCGATATTATCATCACTGAGCGATTCAAATTCGATAGCACTTTGTGTAAATGTCACTTTCAGATCATTGGAAATTGTCGTGATCTGTTTGATAGCATCTATCATCTGTGCTTTCGGAAGCATCATCATTGTAGCAATCTCTTTAGGAATAATGCGTGTATAGTCCGGGAACTTTCCGTTGATCAGTTTTGTAAAAAAGAGGTATTGGTCTGACTTGATGATCAGATAGGTATTGTCGTAGTAGATCTCTATATTGTCGAAGAAGAGCTTTTGGATCTCTATAATCGCTTTTTTTGGAACGATGATGGAGAGTTCACTTTCATTAGAAGTAGATATATTGACAATTGCCAGACGACGTGTGTCTGTTGAGACAAAGTTAATGCCGGTATGTTTAATATCGATCAAGGCCCCATTAAGTTCAAATTTCGGATTGTTGGTGTCTGTCGAAGGTGTTATCTTTTTAAGCGATTCAATCAAAAGTTGCGAATCTATCTCTATTTTCGGTTTGTCTTTATATTCAGGGAATGAAGGAAACTCGTTTGAATTAAAAGTAGGCAGTTTAAAGTTTGAACGGCCTTGTTGAATATGAAGAGTATTTTGGACTGTTTCCAAAACAACTTCGTTATCTTTTAAGATGCGGATTATATCCAGCAGTTTTTTACCATTGGCAGTGATAGAACCGCTCATCTCAACAGAGACCTGATCGCTCTCTATAACAAGACCGACTTCATAGTCGGTAGCTTTGACAACAAGCTTTGCACCTTGGACTTCTAGTGAGACATGTGAGGTGATCTGGGATGTGTCTTTCTTTTCAAGAAAAGGTTGCACATGGACTAGCATGTTTTCAAGAACAGATTTAGCAATCGCTATTCGCATCGAAATTCCTTTTTATATAATAAAATTTTTAGTAATAGTAATATAGACCTGTGTAAAGGTGAATACTATTTACAGAGCCCTGTATATTGGGCTTTAATGATGTGAACAAACCCTTTGAGTCAATTCACATTTATTCACTTGCTAGATTATATCTTTTTTTTTATACAGTTCCAACAAGAAAAAACACTATTTTAACCCTAATAGAGGAATTCAGAGGCCTTGCCCGTTTCTATTACTCTTGGGTAGAGGTCATTATTTTGTTGGTCAGTTCATCGATTTTAACTTTAAAGTCCTCATCATTTTTAAGAAGTTCATTGATCTTTTTCATGGTGTGACTGACAGCGGTGTGATCTTTCATCCCAAAATACTTGGCAAGTTCAGGCATTGACATCGGGGTAAGTTCACGGGCTAGGTAGATGGCGATTCGGCGGGTGTAAACAATATTTCTGCTGCGATTTTTAGACTTGATCTCGGAGGGCTTGACGTTAAGTTCTTTGGCAACGATACTCATAATGAAATCAATAGAGATATTGTCGCGTTTCTCCTGGAGTGTCTCTTTCAGAACATTTTGTGCAAACTCAATCGTAATCGGCTGGTGCATCAGTTGTGCATAAGCGTGAAGTTTGGAGAGAATACCCTCTATTTCACGGACATTGCTTTCAATGATCGTTGCGATATATTTGACCACATCCCCGTCGATGTTGATACGGTTGATCTCACACTTCTTTTGGATAATAGCGATCTTGGTCTCAAGTTCAGGTGGTTGAATATCCGCGACGAGTCCCCATTCAAACCGGCTCTTGAGTCGGTCTTCCAGTCCGGCGATCTGTTTTGGTTTCTTGTCGGCGGTCATGATGATCTGTTTGTGCTCGTTTCGAAGCGCTTCGAAGGTGTGGAAGAACTCCTCCTGCGTCTGGACTTTGTTGCTCAAAAACTGTATATCATCGATAAGGAGCACGTCACATTTACGGTATTTGTCTTTAAAACGGTCCATCGTTTTGTTGCGCATGTGTGATGTGAAGTCATTCAAGAACTGCTCGACCGAGGTGTAGATAACACTTTTACCCTGGTGCTGCAACACGTTACCGACAGCCTGCATCAGGTGGGTCTTACCAAGGCCGACGCCCCCGTAGATGAAAAGCGGATTGTACAGTTCACCCGGCTTTTCACTGACGCTTTTAGCGGCAGAGTAGGCAAACTGGTTGGACGAACCCGGAACATAGTTTTCAAACGTGTATGAAGGGTTCAGCAGAGAGTGCTGCTGTTTTTCACCTTTGTGTTCCGCTTTTGCAGCTATTTTTCCTTTTTTGGCAGACTTCAGTTCGATGCTGACAAGTGTTTTTGTCCCTGTCCTGACTTCAAAAAGATGGGCGATCTTGTCCGAGAACTTTCGTTTTATATAGTTTGCTATCAGAGCATTAGGTGCGTGATAGACGGCAATATTGCTTTTTGACTTTATCGTAGAGAAAGTGAGTTGTTTGATATAACGATTGTAATCGATCTCTGATATCTCATCTTTGAGTTTTAGTAAGATCTCCTGGCCGATATTCATCTCTGCTTCCTTGTTTATTCACCTGTGAATAGATAGTGAAATTGTATGTGAATAATACACTACTTTTCCTATATTGTGCTAAAATCAGCCTGTGAATAAAAGTTATTCACATTGTGAAAAAGGTAGAGATGTGAAAGCGATTAGTGTGATATTAGGGTTAAAGTGCAGCGATGATTAAAATTTTAGGGATCGACCCGGGGACACGCAATATGGGTTATGCTGTTATCCTCTTGGATAGAGGCAGGATCTCTCTTGTCGAAGCGGGTCTAATCAAGATGAAACAAGATGATCTTCAATTTCAGATACCGCAGATGGTTGAGGGGTTGGAGCAGATTTTTTCAAAACATGACATCGACGAAGTCGCGATGGAAGACATCTTCTATGCACATAACCCGCAGACGGTTTTGAAACTGGCGCAGTTTCGCGGTGCTATTATGCTGAAACTGCTGCAGGAGTTTGGCCAGTTTGCTGAATACACGCCTCTGCAGGTCAAAAGGGCCCTCACCGGCAAGGCAAAAGCGGGCAAAGAGCAGGTGGCCTTTATGGTGCAACGGCTGCTGGGCATCAAAAAAGAGATCAAACCTCTGGATATATCCGATGCGATGGCAGTTGCGATCACCCATTCTCAGCGGGTTAAACTGAATAAAAAGTAGAACAGCTGCTTTATGTATTGCAAACGGAAGGCGTAACGGCAAAAGGGTCGCTGTTCCACCTGTTACGCTTCACATTTAAATCTAACATTGTATAATTGCTGATATTGAGCCAAAAGAGATATGAAATGAAAATAGTTTTACTGATTTCCCTGACGTTGCTGATTGCAGGCTGTTCACACTTTAGTGTAAACGCAACCAATTGCGATGACATTATGCGTAACGATCCGAACATGCAGAACATTCCTCAAGAGTGTCGCGATTATAAAGAAGAGGATGCAGACAAATCGACCTACCCTCCTGGTAAAAAACCTATTGAAGTCGATAAAGATTTTGAAATCGGAAAGTAGAGGGTTCAGCTACCCTGTCACGATCCACAAACTTTTTAGCTCTCCGCAGCACAATTACTTTACCCACCCCAAATTTGAGGTGGGTGATGCCCCGACAACAGAACATCAGTCGCTTAATCTTGCAAAAAACAGAGGGATAGCGGGTGACCGTTTCGAACATGGACGTTACCCGATCACTTTTTTTTCTCTCGAGGTGGCCAAAGCGATGGAAAATGCTCTGGACAAGGCTATAGACGTTTCAGACTTCCGTAGAAATATTATTATCTCAGGTGTAAACCTATGTGAGTTGATCGGCAGACATTTCACTGTCGGAGGGGTGCACTTCGAAGGGATGGCACACTGCAATCCTTGCACCTGGATGAACGCAGTGATCGGTCAAGGTGCTTATGGCCTTATGAAAGGTCGGGGCGGTCTGCGTGCCCGTGTTATCAAAGGCGGTGAGATTGCTCTTGGTGAGACCCTGTTTCAAAGTGATACAATATTGATCAAAGAGCCGGTTACACCCATGACAATAAGCAGACTACCTAAAGGATAAAAATGCAGCCTCATGATAGATTTTATGGTATCAGTGATGACTTCCGTGCACCTTATGCACGAGACAGAGATCGTGTCATTCACTCCGGTTCATTCAGAAAACTTGAGTACAAGACGCAGGTTTTTTTGAATCAGGAGGGGGACTTCTTTCGTACCCGTCTCACCCACTCCCTTGAGGTCTCGCAGATCGCCCGCTCCATTTCGTCACAGCTTGGTCTGGAGGAGCCCTTGGCAGAGGCGATAGCGCTTTCGCATGACATGGGGCATACCCCTTTCGGGCATGTCGGCGGCGACACGCTTGACGAGTGTCTGAAAGCGGATGGTTTTGCAAATGGTTTTGAACACAACTATCAGAGTTTCAGGGTAGTTACCAAACTGGAGAAGCGCTATAAACCCTTTTTGGGTCTCAACCTAACCTATGCAACACTGGAAGGAATACTCAAACACTCCTACCCGTACAAAAAGTCTTTTCTGCCAAAGAACATTCATGAGAAGTTCAACCTGGAGACCCACCCCTCTGTTGAGGCGATGGTGGTGGACAGAGCGGATGAGATCGCCTACATGACCCATGATATTGACGACGGCGTCAATTCGGGATTGATCAGTTTCGACACACTTAAAGAGAGTAAAATTATTCAGGATGTTTTGGCATTGGTTGCCGAAGAGGGTGTTACGGCAGAAGATGGCGATGAGATGTTCCGTTACCGTTTCAGCTCCCATCTGATCAACTATCTTGTCTACGCCCTGCTTGAAAACTCCAAAGAGAGGGTTGACAACTCACGCGTGTTAGCCGGTGTTATCGACTCAGCAACAGAACTTCCGATCGGCTTTACAAAAGAGCTTGAGACCGAGATAAAAAAACTGAAAAAACTGCTCTTTCAGAAACTCTATCAGCATAAACAGATCGCACGTAAGATGTATGCAGGCAAACAGGCTATCAAAGGGCTCTATACCGCTATGATGGAAGAGGAGAAGATCCTTCCAGCCTACTACCTAGAACAGATAGAAATGAGAAACAAACACCGTGTTATTGCCGACTATATCGCGTCGTTGAGCGACCGGTTCGCACTCAACTTATATAACGAACTCTATGGTAAAATTTGACACATAAAGGTGTAAAAAAGTATGAAACAATATTTAGATCTCTGCCAAAAAATCATTGATGAAGGCACATGGATAAAGAACGAACGTACAGGCAAGAACTGTCTGACGCTTATTAATGCCGATCTTGAGTATGATGTCGGCGGCAACCAGTTCCCGCTTATCACGACGCGCAAAAGCTACTTCAAGTCCGCAATAGCTGAGTTTATCGGTTATATCCGCGGTTATGACTCGGCGGCAGATTTTCGTGCTTTGGGAACCAAGACCTGGGATGCCAATGCCAACCTGAATGAGGCGTGGCTGAACAACCCTTACCGCAAAGGCGAGGATGATATGGGTCGTGTCTACGGGGTACAGGGCAGAGGATGGAAGACACCTGAAGGCAATGAGATCGACCAGCTCAGAAAGATCGTCGACGATCTTAAAAACGGCATAGATGACCGTGGAGAGATCCTCAGTTTTTATAATCCGGGTGAGTTTCACATGGGTTGCTTGCGTCCCTGCATGCACACGCACACCTTCTCGCTTGTGGGCGACACCCTCCACCTTACCTCGTACCAGCGCTCCTGCGATGTGCCGTTGGGTCTGAATTTCAACCAGGTACAGGTCTTTGTCTTTTTGGCACTGATGGCGCAGATAACCGGTCATAAAGCAGGCAAGGCATACCACAAGATCGTCAATGCGCATATCTATGAAGACCAGCTGGAGTTGATGCGTGATGTTCAGTTAAAGCGTGAACCGTTCCCGTCTCCTCAGCTGCATATCAACCCCGATATCAAGTCGCTTGAAGACCTTGAAACCTGGGTAACGATGGACGACTTCAGCGTCTCCGGTTATCAGTATCATGATCCTATCGCCTACCCTTTTTCGGTCTGATAATGAAAACACCTAATATCTCGATCATTGTGGCAATGGCCAAAAACCGCGTCATCGGTAAAGATAATGACATGCCGTGGCATCTGCCGGCAGACCTGCAGCATTTTAGAAAAACAACTCTGGACAAACCGATCATCATGGGACGAAAGACCTATGAATCCATCGGCCGGCCGCTGCCAAAACGACACAATATCATCATCAGCAGAAACGTTGATTATAGGGCTGAGGGTTGTGATGTCGTAGGTTCTCTGGAGGAGGCTGTTAAATGTGCCGGTGATGTCGATGAACTTTTTATCATCGGCGGCGGTTTTCTTTATGAGCAGACTATCGATCTGGCCGACAGACTCTATCTTACCTTTATCGACCTGGAAGTTGAAGGCGATACACTCTTTCCTGAATATGACCACCTGGCACTCAAAAAGATCGCAAGTGAACAACATCAAAAAGATGAAAAAAACCCTTATGACTATGAGTTCACTGAGTTTATTGTAGAGCGATAATTCATCGGATAGCGGTCACTAAGGGGTAGAAAACAGAAATTCCTTTCCCACATCCCATTAAAGTCTATTTAGAATTTTCTTTTTCATGTGGTATCCGTCACTTTTCAATGAACTACAGATAGCGGTTTCTTTCGGGCAGAATGTGTACAAAAATATAAAAAAAGCTTTATACTTTATCTGTTCTGTTATTTGAAAACAGCTTTTTACTAGTTTTTGGGTATAATCGCGAAAATTAAAAATCTGCTTAAAACCGGATCATATGTAGACTTTTTGTAGATGCTTGTGCGCGAGTAGCTATGAAAAGTCTAATAGACAGGATTAAAGCTAAGGAAACAACCATGCAAAAGATTAGAAATATTGCCGTTATCGCGCACGTTGACCACGGTAAAACAACACTTGTTGACGGTCTTCTTCAACAATCAGGTACATTCGGAGAGCACGAAGCACACGATGAACGTGCGATGGACTCAAACGACATCGAAAAAGAGCGTGGTATCACGATCCTTTCAAAAAACACAGCGATCCGTTACGGTGATCACAAGATCAACATCATTGACACTCCGGGCCACGCCGATTTCGGTGGTGAGGTCGAGCGTGTACTGAAGATGGTTGATGGCGCATTGATCCTTGTCGATGCTTACGAAGGTGTTATGCCGCAGACCAAGTTTGTCGTCAAGAAGATGCTGGCAATGGGTATTACACCGATCGTCGTTATTAACAAGATCGATAAGCCGTCTGCCGAGCCGGACCGCGTTGTCGATGAAGTGTTCGACCTCTTTGTCGATATGGGCGCAAGCGACGAGCAGCAGGACTTTACGGTCGTCTATGCCGCTGCACGTGACGGTATCGCCAAGATGGATATGGAAGAGGAAGACGGTGACTTTACCTGCCTTTTCAATACGATCCTTGAGAAAGTCCCTGAGCCTAAGGGCGACAAGTCAAACCCGGCGCAAGCGCAGGTCTTTACGCTTGACTACGACAGCTATGTCGGTAAGATCGGTATTGCCCGTATCTTTAACGGCGAGATTGCAAAAGGGGACAACGTTCTTCTTGCAAAAGCGGACGGTGAGATGGTTAAAGGCCGTATTACGAAACTAATCGGTTTCCTTGGACTAAACCGTATGGAGATCGACAGAGCCGAAGCGGGCGACATCGTTGCATTCGCCGGTCTTGAGACGGTCGATGTTGGCGATACGGTTTGTGATCCTACGAACCCGGTAGCACTTGACCCGATGCACATCGAAGAGCCGACACTGTCGGTTATCTTCTCGGTCAATAACTCGCCGCTTGCAGGTCAGGAAGGTAAACACGTAACGTCAAACAAGATCCAGGAGCGTCTTGAAGCGGAGATGGTGACAAACGTTGCGATGAAATTCGAGCGTATCGGTGAAGGTAAGTTCCGTGTATCAGGTCGTGGTGAGCTTCAGATCACGGTTCTTGCAGAGAACATGCGTCGTGAAGGTTTCGAGTTCGGTATTAGCCGTCCGGAAGTTATTCAGCGTGAGATCGAAGGTGTTAAATGCGAGCCGTTCGAGCACCTGGTCATCGATGTTCCTGAAGAGCTTGGCGGTGGTGTTATCGAGCGTCTTGGTAAACGCAAGGCTGAGATGAAGTCAATGGTACCGATGGGTTCAGGCTTTCAGCGTATCGAGTTTGAGATCCCTGCCCGTTCATTGATCGGTTTCCGTGGACAGTTCCTGACAGACACAAAAGGTGAAGGTGTTATGAACCACTCTTTCATCGAGTTCCGTCCATTCTCGGGTACGGTTGAGTCTCGTCCTTACGGTGCTCTTGTTTCTATGGAGAATGGTGCTGCTATGGCCTTCTCACTCTTCGGTCTTCAGGACCGCGGTGTTCTTTTCATTGGGCCGCAGACAAAAGTCTACGAAGGTATGATCATTGGCGAGCACTCTCGTTCAAATGACCTTGCGGTTAACCCGATCAAAGGTAAAGCACAATCAAACGTCCGTTCATCAGGTGCTGATGAGGCGATCAAACTTATTCCGCCACGCGACCTTTCACTGGAGCGTGCTCTTGAGTGGATCGAAGACGATGAGCTTCTTGAAGTAACACCGGATAGCATCCGTGTTCGTAAAGTGTACTTGACAGAGTCTGAGCGACGCCGCCACTCTAGAAAGTAATAGCTTCGGCGCTATTTGCACCGGAGTTCACCTCTCAACGTACGGATGTACACCTTCGGGTTCACATCCGGCACAACTTACACCAAATCTACCCCTTTTTATTCTTACCGACGATGAGCTTCGCCATCTGATTGTTAAGCATCTCATTTTTGTCTTCCTTTTTTCTTAATAGAACAAACCATTTGAAAACCAGATGAAACTTTTCACAAACTCTCTGCTACAACTTCGGTATGAAATTACAAGATTTACATGTCAACATGCCCTACCTCGAACTAGAGGATGAGTTTCACGACAAAACAGACATCAGTCCCCTAAAAAATCCTTTTTTGATCAGCTACAGTCCGGATGCGGCTGAGCTTCTCGGTATTGAGATAGAAGAGAGTGAGGATTTTCTCGTCGCTGTTATGAACGGCCAGGAATATCTGAAAGGGAGTGATCCCTTCTCTATGTGTTACGCCGGACACCAGTTCGGCTACTTTGTACCTCGTTTGGGCGATGGGCGAGCGATCAACCTGGGCAAAACGGCGAATGGCTGGAACCTGCAGTTAAAAGGTGCGGGCCCTACCCTCTATTCGCGTCAGGGCGATGGACGTGCGGTGCTTCGCTCTTCCATACGTGAATATCTGATGAGTGAAGCGATGTGCGGTCTGCATATCGCAACGACAAGAGCGCTTGCCCTTATCGGTTCTGATCATGATGTTGCACGCGAGCGGTGGGAAAAAGGGGCTGTTGTCCTTCGTATGTCGACATCTTGGGTACGTTTCGGCACGTTTGAGTACTTTTATGCCAGAAAACAGTTTGATAAGCTTGAGGCACTGGCTGACTATGTGATCGATGAGAGCTATGCCAATCTCAAAGGTGAAGAAGATGCCTATTTCCTGATGTTTGAAGAGCTGGTTGATCGGACAGCTCTGTTGCTTGCAAAGTGGCAGGGTGTCGGCTTTAATCACGGTGTTATGAACACGGACAACATGTCGATAGCCGGCCTTACCATTGATTATGGTCCCTACGCCTTCCTGGATGACTACGATTTTGATTATATCTGCAACCACACGGATGCCGAGGGGCGATATGCCTTTGGTCAACAGCCGCATGTCGCAAAGTGGAACTTTAGAATGCTGATGCGTGCGTTGTCTCCACTGATCAACATCGATCGGATGCAGGAGGCATTGGAGCGCTTCGGTGATCTCTATAGGGATTACTACATCACGTTCATGCGCAAGAAGCTGGGATTCGTGACGGCGGAGGAGGACGACGTCTCCGTACTGCGCTGGCTGCTTTCGACGATGCAGCAGGAGGGGATCGACTACAACTATTTTTTCAGGACATTGAGCCGTTATGACGGCGACAGAAGCGAACTGCTGTCAATGTGTGATCTGGAAGAACCGCTTTCAGAGTGGCTTGATCATTACGAAAAACGTCTTGAGAGAGAGGGGTCGGTTTCGTCAGAACGCCACAAACTGATGCTGGCAACGAACCCTAAATATGTTCTAAAAAACTATATGCTGCAGTACGCGATCGATAAGGCCAACCGCGGTGATTATACGGGCGTAGAAGAGCTGTTGTCATTGGCACGTGCCCCTTTTGACGAGCATCCGGAAATGGAGAGTTTTGCAGGCCCCTCCCCGAAAAGTGTCAAGAACCTCAAGCTTTCCTGTTCTTCCTGAAGACAGCTACTTTAAGCGGTACGCTTTAAAGTGCAGAGAGCTCTGTTTTGTATGAAGAGGCTCTTTTTGTACCTGTCGCAGCAGACGCCGCTATAAAAGTCAGGGTGTTTTATAATGCTCTGAAATCAAAAAATTTATACCTGTCCATTTCCTCTGAAAACTTCTTTGCATATTGGCACTTTTTCAACAAAGATGAATGATACTTTGGGGATAATCTTTAACTTTTAGTAGTAAAAACTACAAGATGAACACATTGATAATTTTGGTTAATCATACCCATAAGCGGTGTTCATACGAATTTATAATTCAGGCAAAAATATGACAAATATCAACAGAAAAAAGATCTATAATCCCGAATCAAAAGAGAAGGTAAATGATCGCAAGATCTTCGGCGGGAATCCGACCGGTATTTTCGAACTCAACAACATCAAGTATCAGTGGGCCTATAACCTTTGGGAGGTGATGCTGAACAACACCTGGTTCCCAAAAGAGGTCGATATGACCCGTGATGCCAACGATTACAAGCAGTTAACCGATGGTGAGAAGACTGCTTATGACAAGGCGCTTTCACAGCTGATTTTCATGGACTCGCTCCAGACAAATAACCTGATCGACAATGTGAACCCTTATGTCACCTCGCCGGAGATCAACCTCATTTTGGTACGCCAGTCGTTTGAAGAGGCGCTGCACTCACAGTCTTATGCTGTTATGGTCGATTCTATCTCTCAGAACTCGGCAGAGATCTACGATCTCTGGCGCAGTGACGTGATGCTGAAGTCTAAAAATGATGCGATCGCGATAAAATACGAGATGCTCTCTGAAAATCCGACTGATGTCAATTTCCTGAAAGCCTGTTTCGCCAACCAGATCCTGGAAGGGATCTACTTCTACAGCGGATTTGCCTACATCTATACGCTTGCCCGTGCCGGAAAGATGCTCGGCTCGGCACAGATGATCCGTTTTATCCAACGTGATGAAGTAACCCACCTTATTCTGTTTCAGAACCTTATCAACTCGCTCCGCCGTGAGCGTCCAGACCTGTTTACCGAGGAACTGATCGAAGAGGTCTACCAGATGTTCCGCGATGCTGTTGAACTTGAAGTGTCGTGGGGCCGATACATCACCCAGGGACAGATCCTGGGTCTTACTGATGACATCATCGAGCAGTACATACGCTTCCTTGCAGATGAGCGCCTTCGTGCGGTTAAGCTTGAGCCGATCTACAATGTTACCAACCCGATTAAATGGGTCAATGATTTCGCCTCGTTCAATGACCAGAAGACCAACTTTTTCGAAGGTACGGTCGCGAACTACTCTAAAGGGTCATTGGACTTTGACGACTTTTAAAGAGCGTCCGCTCTGCTCGATCTCTTTTGTCAGCGAAGACCACAGCTACGAAGAGAATCTCACCGCCCTCCTATCTCTGATCGAAGAGGCCCCTGCAAACGCCGTTATTGTCCTGCCCGAACTTGCCGTTACCAATTTTGATTATGACCATTTCGAAACAGCCGCGGGGTATGCAGATACCATTACCAAAAAGCTTCTGGAGGCAGCCGGCGAGCAGATCATTGCAGCAACAATGATTGAGCGACGTTCCGGCGGCAAGATCTATAATGTCGCCAAGGTTTTTCATCAAGGCAGCGTGATCCATGAGCAGGCGAAAGTCGAGCTGTTCAAGTTCGGCGGTGAACATGACCATTTTGCTGCCGGTGCAGATAACGATATCGTACTTTTCGAGGCAGACGGCCTCAGTTTCGGCCTGCTCATCTGCTTTGAACTCCGCTTTAAACAGTTTTGGCAAGTGCTAGAGGGGGCGGATATAATATTAATTCCAGCTCAATGGGGTAAACTACGCACGCAAAATTTTGTTTCATTGACCAATGCCCTGGCC
>JBFFUI010000028.1:0-28789 GCA_041571435.1 Sulfurimonadaceae bacterium
CGTATCAAACCGTTTCCCGCCGTCATTGCAGGAGATATCAATGCAGGATTGACACAGTTTGTAGAGCAATACAAAAACTATTTTGATACCAATGCCGGCAGTGAGCATATCTGTCTGGACCTTGCGCCGCGCTATGCCATTATCAAGGATTTCGGTGCCGTTGTCTTTGGCAAAGATGAGAAGGAGGCAAAGGTCATCGCCGACATTGTCAACCATACCATCAAAGCGATGCTGATCGCTGAACAGCTCGGCGGATGGAAAAGTCTTAAACAATCTGATATCTTTGCTATGGAATACTGGGAATTGGAACAGGCTAAATTAAAAAAATAACGAAAAAGGATCATTTATGAAAATCACGAAAAAAGTCACATTTGTTGCTAAAGAGGGGCATGAAAAGCAGCTTTACACCCTGTTAAACACCATGATCGACGCATCCCGGAATGAAGAGGGGTGTCTGCTATACGACATCTTTCAGTATGAGCAGAATCCGAACAAGTTTATCGTGCTGGAGTCTTGGGCGAATGAAGAGGCGCTTGAAGGGCATAAACAGTCCAAACATTATCAACACTACAAAGCGCACTACGAGGTGCATACTGCTGAAAAATCGAGTGACAACCTCAATATCGTCGGGGACCTTTTTTAACCTGTTGTAGAGCTCAACGTTCTGCAGCGAATCCACACCGACTTCACCCGTAAACCCTAGCCGAGGACTTCCAGGTCGTCGGTATACTTCTCTAAACAGTAGGGTTCGTAACTTGACTTGTAGATGGCATAGTGGGCCGATGCTTTGTGCCCGTCCAATGCCGCTTCATCCCGCCATGTCTCGACGGCCATAAACTTCTCCGGTCTCTCTTTATACTGTACTATCTCGTAAAAGAGGCAGCCGTCTTCCGCCTTCGATGGAATGACCATCGCACTCAGCAGTTCTTTCATCTTCTCTATGCCGTCAGGCTTGGCAATAAATGTCACACGTTTTGTAATCGTCATCTTTATCTCTTTATCTATTTTTGAAAACAGGATTATAGCAGAGACTAGAGTCCCGGCGCTTTCCACATCGACGTCGTAATACCCTCATCTACTAATTTCAGTTGAACACGGTACGCCGCTTTCCATTGCTCTGCAATATCACGGTATTTATTGTGATTTTCGCTGTCCGGCTGATAGCTTTTTTTCCATTTAACCAGACTTTTTGCCACTTCGTCGATACTGCTGTATTCACCTATTGCCACACCGCAGGCGAAAGCACCCCCGAGTGACGTTGCTTCATTGACATTGGGGATCTTCACCTCTTTACCCGTCACATCCGCCAGGATCTGTGACCATAAGTTCCCTTTGCTCGCCCCGCCGGCAAAGGTTATGGTCTCACTCTGTACCCCCGTAAATGCAAATATCGCTTCCAGGTTCAGCATCGAGACGACGGCCGCATTCTCTTCGAGCGAACGGAACATGGCCCCTTTGGATGATAAAGAAGGATCGATTGAAAGGTTCAGAAATGACGGTGCGGCATGGTACCACTTGCCGTAATGCATCGCATCGGAGAAGATCGGCAAGATACCGTTTGAGCCGACAGGAACCTTTGCCGCGAGCTCTTCGAGATAGGCATACGTGTCGATTCCCCGCCGTTTTGCCTCTGCTGTTTCACCTTGGCACAGGGCATCCCTGAACCAGCGCATCACCAGACCGGAGAAAAAGGTGATCCCCTCGGCCTGCGATATGCCCGGAATCACATGCGGATTGATACGGATGTCCATCTTGGGATCGGTCTTGGCCGTCGGCATGTTGACCAGCTGCTGCCAGAATGTGCCGCCCAAAACAGCGACCTCCCCGGCTTCGACAACACCCAGTCCTGCAGAACCGAGCTGTACATCACCCCCGCCCGCAACAACCGGCGTACCGACTGCCAGCCCCGTCTCCGCTGATGCCTGTTTCGTTACTTCGCCTATGATACTGCCGCTCTCATAGACCGGGGGGAAGATGTCATCTTTGAGTCCCACTTTTTTGGCCATCTCCGGGACCCACCGGCGCGTTTCAAGTGAAAAGATGCCTGAGGTACCGGCATTGGACGGTTCGCTTGCGATCACACCCGAGAGTTTTGTCAAGACCCAGTCGCTGATCATGTTCATCGATGCCGTTTTTTCATAAAGATGCGGTCTGTTTCGTTTCAGCCATAACAATCGCGGCAGCGCCCCAAGCGCATAGGTCTGACCGCTTTGCGCATAAAATGTTGCTTCGCTTTTCGGAAACTCCCTGTTAAGATCGGCAACCTCCCTGTCCGCTCTGGCATCCACATTGGCAACCCCGAAAATCTCCTTGCCATCTTTGTCATAGAGCACTATTCCCTCGCGCATACTGGTCGCCGTCACAGCCTTGATGGAAGAGGCTTTGATCCCGGCCTTGAAGATGGCTGTCTTGATACACTCTTTCAGAATATCCCAATTTTCCGTATAGTCAAAGCCCATAGAGTTGGCCACACCCTCTTCACTCAGGTGCGTCCACTCCTGCTGGCCGATACTGACCTGTCTCCCCATAGTGTCGAATATAACGGCCCTACCGCTTCCTGTCCCTGCATCGATGGTTAAAAAGTAGGCTCTGCTCATTATCTTCTTCCTTACATAAATCTTCTCTGTATTGTAGCAGAGCCATACGGATAGTTTACTCAGTGCTACCCCGGTTGGTTTTCCTCTCTAGTACGCTGTGCAACGTCATTTTATGTACTGTGCGATAGAAAACGCTTACTAAAGATTTACCACTCTGAGCTATACTTTATACAACTGTACTATAAAGGCTCAGCATGATTTCAAATCCCTCTTTATTTATCCCGTTGGTCATTACATCTACCCTGCTCTCTGCCGGCACCGTCTCTGTAAAACCGATCGATCCTTCTCTTGTCGTCTACAACGGCAATCTTGGTCTGGTACATGAAAATAGAAAAATGGAACTGGATTCCGGCAAACAGGCCCTTGTCTATAATGATGTCGCCAGCAGTGTTGTCACGGACAGTGTCAATGTCACTTTTCCCCAGGGTGTAACGCTCTATTCCCAGCAGTATCGTTTCGATCAGATCACTGCTCAGAAGCTTGCCAATGCCCACCTGGGCAAAAGTGTCAAGTTTTACATCAAGACCGGCAGTGATCTGATGTACAAGAGCGGGCGCCTGCTTTCAGCTTCCTCCCAAGCCGTCGTCAGAACGCCGCAGAATGAGATCTACACCGTCCCGGCTTCGGCCCTCATCTTCGCCGACATACCAAAAGAGCTTATCACCAAGCCCTCTCTCGTCTGGAATATCGATGCACCGAAAAAGAGCAGCAGCACACTCACGATGGACTATCTTGTCAACAATATCGCATGGAAAAGCGACTATGTTTTAAATCTTGGCAAGTCCTACGCCGATATAAGCGGATGGATCACCATCGACAATCACAGTGGTAAAGCCTTTAATAATACTAAGCTCACTGTACTGGCCGGCGACATCAATAGAGCTGCTGTTCCGGTTAACAGACGATATATGGCCAAAGCTGCCATGGCAGAGATGGACGGTGCCGCTGTGCAGGAGCTCTCCCATGAAGGGTACCATCTCTATCAGATACCTTTCAAGGTGAACCTGGCCAACAATGAAAACACCCAGATTAAGTTCCTAGATATAAAAAAGGTTCCTGTTGCACGTAAATACAAAGTACAGTTGAACTCCCCTTTCTATTTCAACGGTGAACGTAAACATCCTGTCACCCAATATCTTGAGATCAAATCACTGGAGAAAGCGCTCCCGATGGGGACCATACGCAGCTACTCCAAAGAGAATGGAACTACACTTCTACTTGGCGAAAGTGGCATCAGCCACACGCCTAAACATGAAAAGATCAACGTGACGCTCGGCAAAAATTTCGATCTGCTTACCACAAGTAAAATGCTCGCCAACAGCAGTGACCGCTATTACAATGACGCAAGGGTCTCTTATACACTAACCAACCGTTCTGACGATAGTAAAACGGTGGAACTGCTCATCCCGTTCACCAAACGCGAGGACGGACAGAGCAGCATCTCGACCAAAGAGAAATACAGCTGGAAAAACGGCAACATGCTCTCATTCAATGTGCGTGTCAATGCCGACAGTAAAAAAAGTTTTGAGGTTCATTTTAGAGCTAAGAAATAGAATTTTGATGATTAATTAGAAAAAACGTAAAAGTTTCAGATCTGGTGTGAGTTGTACCAGATGTGAATCCGAAGGCGCACTGTTGTGCGTTGAGCGGTGAACTCCGGTGCAAATTGCGCCGAAGGTGAAGCTTTTAAACGCGAGCTTCTTCTCTTCTTTGAAGATAGTCCCATTTTGCGTCTACACGCTCTTGCCACTCTTTGATAAGGTATTTGTACTCATCTTTGAACAGGTGCTTGAAACGTCCTTGTGCTGCCAGGTACTCTTCGACCGGCACAACATTTTTAGGGCGGTAAGTGATATTCAACTCCGTACCGTCAATGATCTCATACAGTGGGAACACTAGTGAGTCTGTTGCAAGGTCTTGAAGCGCCATTGTGTCTTCAGGAGCAAATTTCCACTCTGTCGTACAAGCAGAAACGGCATTGATAAATACAGGCCCTTCTACTTCCATACCGTGCTGGATAGCCTTAACCATGTTTTTCCACTTGTTCGGAGAAACCTGTGCTACATACGGTGAACCGTGTGCTGCCATAATCGCCATCATATCTTTTTTGTTTTGCTTCTCACCGTAGCTTACACGACCACCTGGTGCTGTCGTCGTTGATGAACCGATAGGTGTTGACGAAGAACGCTGTCCACCGGTATTGGCATAAACTTCATTGTCCAGAACGACGTGCATGATGTTGTGACCGCGTTCGAAACAACCTGAGATCCACTGGAAACCGATATCGTAAGAGGCACCATCACCTGCAAACGATACAAATTTCGGGTTACGGTCCGGCTGCTTCAGGCGACCTTTAGTAGCCAATGCCTTGTGCATTGCTTCGGCACCGGCTACAGCCGTTGAACCGTTTTCAAAACCGATATGGATCCAAGATGCATCCCATGATGTATATGGATATACTGCAGTACATACTTCAAGACAACCTGTCGATGCAGAAAGCACAAGGTCATCGTTTGTAGCATTCAGTACTTCACGTACGATAATAGAGTGTGCACAACCCGGACAGAGAAGGTTTGCACCTTCAAAACGGTCCGCTGAAGTTGAGAACTCTTTTAAGTTTTTGATTTTTTTAATTTCACTCATGTTGTTCTCCTATAGGAATTCTAGTTTCGGACCACGTGTACCGACATACTGTTGTGTTGCCGTTGTAAGTGTACCGGCAGCTGCATTCGCTTCTTGCTGTGCAAAGATGTCAACAAGGTGCGCTTTAGTAAGATCGCGTCCACCAAGGCCGTAGATGTAGTTGCTCAATACAGCTCTTGATTCGCTGTTGATCATAACACCGGCAAGCTCGTTGTAAAGCATACCGACTGTACCGTGTGGTGCTGAACGGTCAAGTGCCGCAACGGCTTTAACATCTTTCAATATCTCTTTAAGTGCCTCAAACGGCCATGGGCGCAGGACACGGATACCGATAACACCTACTTTTTTGCCTTCTGCACGCAACTCGTTTGATACTTCGACAGCAGTTTCCACTGATGTACCCATACAGACAACAGCACATTCTGCGTCTTCCATGTTGTATGTTTCAACCATGTTGTAACGACGTCCGGTCAACTTTTCAAATGCATCAAATGCAGCTTCAAGTTTAGGCGCGACTTTTGTCATTAGGTCGTGTTGCTGACGTGCTTTATGTTCAAAGTGCCAATCTTCTTCTGTCTGTACACCGTGTGTAACAGGATGGTCGAAGTCAAGCATATCGTTCATCGGCTGGAAATCGCCGACAAAGTTGTAGGCTACGTCATCTTCAATTGTAGCGACACCCTGTGCAGTGTGCGACGTCATAAATCCGTCTTGGTGGATCATCGCCGGAAGACGTACATCATGATCTTCTGCAACTTTAAATGCGATAAAGTTTAGATCGTACGCGTCTTGCGGGTTAAAAGCGTCAAGCTGAATCCAGCCGCTGTCGCGTCCAAGATACATGTCTGAGTGATCGCCGTTAACGTTCAACGGTGCAGCAAGTGCACGGTTTACAACGTTAAGAATGATCGGCAAACGCATACCAGATGCCTGATAAAGTGTTTCGACCATCAATGCGTACCCTTGAGACGAAGTAGCAGTTGCAACACGTCCACCCGCTGCTGATGCACCGATACACCCTGACATTGCAGCGTGCTCAGACTCAACCATTACAAATTCACCCTCAACATAGCCGTTCGCTAAGAAGTTTCCATAGTTTTCTACGATTGGCGTAGAAGGTGTAATCGGGTATGCCGCAACGACATCGACTTGTACTTGACGAAGCGCTTGGCTTGCCGCCATGTTTCCATCCCATACTTCAATGTCGCGTAATTCCATTTTATCAAATGCCATTATTTTTCCTCTTTCTCTTTTTCAGGCCATCTAGCCAATTCCGTCTCTTCATCTGCTTGTTCAGGGAACATAAGAAGTGATTTAGGGTTCGTCGGGCAAACCTCTACACAGATACCACAACCTTTACAGTGGTCCATATCGATACCGATCATCTTTTTGTCACGAGAGATAATTGAGATATCCGGACAGAAAATCCAGCAGAACTGACAATCGATACAGAAGTCTTTGTTAAAGACCGGTTTTTCAATACGCCAGTCAGCAACACTTGCTGTAAACGAGTTACTGCTTGAGTAATTACGGTCTTCTTGCAGCGTTGTCGCGATATCTTTTACTTCACCGTCAAATGAGCGGAGCATTGCACCGATTTCGAATTCATCCCATCCGTTGTTTTGCATCTATTACTCCTTACTTTACTTCGTCATAAGCACGCTGAATAGCGACCATGTTGGCATCGACGATTTTTTGTGGCAACTTCGATAGTACATTTTTGATACTGTCTTTAAAGAAATCGATTGTATACATCTCTGAGACTTTCATTAAAGCACCCAACATCGGTGTATTCGGGATCGGGCGACCAATAGTCTCTTGAGCGATCTTGATACAGTCGACTGTATAGACTTTTTTACCTTCAAGTCTTGGTTGGGAAGCGATAAGTTCTTCAGTACTCATGTGCGTTGTAATAATATAAACAGTGTCCGGTTTGTCATTAATCGTGATGTCTGTTGTATACGTCAACGCAGGGTCGATCACCAGAACATAATCCGGGTTCATATATTTTTCATGATTCAGAATAATTTCGTCATCTACACGGTTGTATGCTGTCATGGCTGCACCACGTTTTGCGGAACCGTAGAACGCGAATGCCTGAACATGTTTACCTGTTGTTGAAACAACATCAGCCAAACCTTTTGCACCGGTTACTGCACCTTGTCCAGCACGGCTATGCCATCTAATTTCTAGCATTAAATCTCCTTAATAAATTATTCCAAAGAATATCAGAATACTAAATATCCTGCTATTTTATGCAAGTTGCTCTTAAATCAAGCTTCACTTTTTTGCGTTTGAAAAAAGGGTGGTTTTAACGTGTCTTTTCTACCAGTTTCGCGACTCTTTTCACGGCTTCAAGGGCATTGTTTTCTATAATGTCCGTTAATGTTTTTAATTGTTCTACATTATCATAACCGCTCAAAACCCCAACACTCTTAATGCCGGCATTGTTGGCCGATCCAATATCCAAACGGGTGTCACCGATGATCCAACACATCTCTTTGGCAACACCCATACGCTCCACCGCTTTTTCGATAGGTTCTGCATGCGGTTTTGGGTTTTCGACATCTTCGCGTCCGATCAAAACTTCAAAGTGGTGCATCAGTTCAAAGTGCTCCATCAAGACACGCGAATACTGGCCCGTTTTTGTCGTCACTATGCCCAAACGTGCAAATTTGGCCGCCTCTTCGACCGCTTCTCTGGCATAAGGCAGAAGCACGGTCTTCTCAGTTGATATAATGCGGTAATGCTCTTTGTAGGTCGTGACAAAATCCCACACCCTCTCTTGCTCTATACCGAGCTCCCGGTACATCACATCAAGCGGATAGCCGATAAGTGCCTTGATGGCCTCATCTTCAGGATGCGGATGCCTATGCACATCAAACGAGTTGTGAAAGCTTTCCAGGATCGCTTCGGTCGAATCGATAAGCGTACCGTCCAGGTCAAATAAGATCGTCAAATATCTCTCCTTTTGTCAGTGCAGATCACTGCTCTTCCTTTTCAATTTCCCACTCAATAAAATTGTGCCAGATACCGTTGATCGCCGGCTCGATGTGTTTAATCTTTTTATCGACCACCTCTATTGCGTTGGGGATAAACAGAAAAAGATAGGGGTTGTCGGCAACCACTTCCGCAAAGATCTGCTGCTGTATCTCGGCCAAGGCCTCACGTTTGATCGTGCCTTGCATCCTCTCTATCAGCGCATCAACTTTTGTGTTGTGATACCCGATGAAATTAAATCCGCCATCTCTATCACTATCACCATGCCACAGCAGGTATGGATCCGGTGAAAGCGAAAGCGACCAGCCGAGAAGAACTGTATCGAACTCCCTGGGGAAGACCACGGTGTTCAAAAAGGCCTGCCACTCCATCACGCGGAGTTTCACCTTTACCCCGACCCTGGCCAGCTGGTGCTGGAGTATCTCTGCTGCATACGGACGAATCGAATCGGAGTTTGAGGTGGCGATCTCAAAATATAACGGATGTGTTTCATCATACCCGGCCTCTTTCAAAAGCTGTCTCGCCCGCTTAATGTCCTGTTTCGGTGCTTTCACATCCGCATTAAAGGACGGACCTCCCGGAAGAAAAGGGCCCGTACAGACCTGTCCATGTCCCATAAACAAGATAGCGACCAACTCCTCTCTGTTAATAGCCAATGAGAGTGCTTCTCGGACACGTGGGTCCTTGAACTTCTCACGTCTGAGGTTGATTCCCAAATAGACATATGCATGGGCGATCTCTTCGATGACCTTGTAATTATCGAAGAATGAAGCTTCGACCTGACGCTCTATCTGCATCGCTGCCAACGAACCGACATCTATTTTGTGGGTCTTCAGCATCAAAAAGCGGGTATTGGCATCCGGTATAACATGATAAATGATCTTGTCTATCTTCGGTCTATGCTCAAAATAACCGTCGTAAGCACTGAGCTCAATATTTTTGGAAAACTCTAATTTGGTCAACCGGTAAGGACCTGTTCCGACTGGATGCGTATTAAAACTGGAGCTCATGATGTTCTCTTCGTCTTTGAGCAGGTGTAGCGGCAAAATACCGCTCATCCAAAGCTCAAGTGCTTTGAAATACGGCTCTTTGTAAACCACTTTCAAACGCAGTTCATCAAGTACCTCAACGGATTTCACCATACGAAACGTCGATGTATATGGCGAGACCACCTGCGGTGAGTTGATCAGCTCATAGGTAAAGAGAACATCTTTTGCACTAAAAGGTTCCCCGTCTTGCCATTTTACACCGCTTTTCAGTTCAAATATCAGCGTTACATTGTCTTCAAAATAGAACTTTTCTGCCAGGTCACCTATAATCTCCTGTCCGTCTTTATCGTACTTGACCAGACCGTTGAATATGTAACCTGCAATCTCGGAACTCGCCGTGTCCGTGGCTAAAATCGGATTGATGCGAGCGGGATTCGAAGAGGTGCTTAGATGCAGTGTCGATGCCCATAATAGAAGGGGGAAAAGGGAAAATAAAAGAGATTTCAATGCGGCACTTTTTAAATGAATTATACCACAATGAGAGGCAGCCGGCCTCTGTTAAAGGTGCTGTCCGTTCACTGAGGCCTTACCGTCTTGAAGAAGGATATCAAACACAGCGTTGCCGCCCTCTTGCTTGACATAGGCATCTGCCATAGCAAGGTTGCCCGCCTGTGCTTTCATGTAGTCGTAAAATGCGGTAGCGAACTTCAGTTTTGCATCGATGTTGATGTTTTGCAGCAAGGCCAACGGCGTCATCTGCATCTTCTGTATCAGCTGGCTGTCCTCTTTGACCGTGATATCGATCTTATGATCAAAACCGTCCATCAGACCGGACTCTTTGATCGCGATCTTATCAACACTCAATGTCGTAATGTGCAGGTTGAACCCTTTTGACACAACACCGACTGCAGCCAACATTACGAACTGAGACGAGGCGCCTGCCTGCTCTGATGCTTTTTGAAAAGCTTCATACGCTTCTTCGTCAATGTTATCGGCCTCCATGACAAAATGAAAATTCTCTAACGTCAAAGAGCCGTTTTGATCTTGCATCGTAAAGTGTTCCACTGCGGCATTCAACTTTGTCTGCAGTTTTGCATCAACCACTTTAGAGTCCGACACTGTTGACATATCGGTAGCATCTACCTCAAACTGGTTCGACTTGTCTTTAAAAAAGAAGTGCAGCGTCTTTGCTTTATAATTGATGTCAAAACTGTTCTTTGCGCTAAAGCTGCTGCTGCTTTGAAGATCAGTCATCGTCAATTTCATCTTGGCATCCTCGGGCATCGAAAAATCAACATCGGCATTTTTCACCGTCAGGTCAACGCTCTCCGGTTCGACCAGTGTCCCTTTTCCGTTAAAAAGAGCCTTTTCAAAAACGATCTTCGCTTTTTTGCCCTCTTGAAAGGTGATCTCTTTGTTGATATCTTTGATATAGCCTTTGAACGTTGACGTGGCGACATCATAATCCATATGGTACATAAATGCTCTGTCGTCCAGCATCTTGATCATCTGTTCATACAGTGTTGCATCTTCGGCTTTCATCCGGTCGCCCGCTTCTTTGGTAAAGGCAATCGGGTAGAGGTCAAGACTGATATCACTGTTAATAATCAGATTCGAATAGCGTACATCGGCAGCCATGACCACATCATCCAGCATGGCTTGCATATACGCCGGGACCTGTGCTTTGGAGAGCGTTGCCAAATAGTTTTGGAAAGCAACTGGATCTTCCAGCATAAATTCATAATGACTTTTGGTCTCCAGATAATTTGAACCATTATCACTCTGTTCGACCTTGATCCCGTTCTCATCCAGCATGGCGATACGTTCGTCGATTATCGTCTTGACACCCATGTTCCCTACAAATGGCAGTGCAGCAAAGAGGGCGGCAAGAACGGCAGCAATAATAATAATCTTTTTTGACATAGTTGGTCCTTCGTTAAAGTAGGGGGATTATACAGAAAGTTTATGGATAAAAAGAAACTGTAGTTCTGCCCTCTGATCTGGCAGAGATCGGTTGTGCCGATACTAACGCTTCAGCTCCTCTTCAAGTGAGCTGATCGGCCGGAACTGGCTCTGCTCCGGGTCATAATAGTCTATGTTCCCATTTTCAATATCATAATACCAGCCATGGATATGGATCTCGCCGCTTTTAACACGGCGCTGTACTGATGGGTAGGTCAGAAGGTGCTCAAGCTGCTTAATGATAGAAAACTGCTCTGTCAAACGTAGCAGACGCTCTTTATCAGCGTCAGCGCCCAGCGCCTCGACCGCCATGTTTTTTGCTGCTTCTCCTAGCTTCAGCCAGTGCTTCGTATGGACCATCTCGGGGTCATCGATGGTCTCATACAGCGCCTGACAGGCACCGCAGTGGGAGTGGCCGCAGATGATGATCTCTTCAACTTTTAAGACACTGACCGCATACTCGATGGCTGAGGCAGTGGAGTGGTAGTCTTCGTCCGGGCTGTAGGGAGCGACAAAGTTGCCCACGTTACGGATGACAAAAAGGTCCCCCGGTTTTGACTGCATCATCAAGTCAGGAATGACACGAGAGTCTGAGCAGCCAATATAGAGGGCTTTTGGACGCTGCCCCTCTTTTGCGAGCTTGAGCAACTCTTTTTCATTATCTTTAAAATAACTTGACTGAAAAAGCTCATTACCTTTGATCAATGTTTCAGCTGCCAATATACACCTCTTTATCTTGTTATAGATACTGTTGACCAGTTCCGGAGTTTCAAATAAGAGTATAGCTTATTTGCATAAACAGTGACAAAAACATAATTCAAACGTCTCTTTGAATAGCGCAACACGCTATAGAGTAGAGAACCTACTCCAAACAATGATCTAGTTTGATTCTATCTGACGATCGTATAGCTCCTGAACCGGACGCTCATTGTCCACATAGTATTTGCGGAATGCCTCGATCTGATCATGAGACGCTTCTACCGGCTGCTTTAAGAGATACCACTGAACATTTTCAGAACACGGCGGTGTCGTCAGTGAACCGATATAGTGATAATAGTGCGCCGTATCTTCTGGTAACATATCTTGAGGATCGATACGGATCTCTTCACCGATGTTCCCTAGGATATTGTCCAAGATAGCATTGTTTTTCCCCTCTTCAAAAAAGACAGCAACCACCGCAAGTTGTTTAGTCTCAGGGTTTTGGTGCACAAGGTGTGCCACCATATCGTAACGTTTTCCGTCAACAGTATGCTCGCTCTTGCCATGAAAGTGCAACTGCAACAGTGTGAACTTTTCACCATTCAACGTAATCGTTCCACCTTGATTCGGTGTGACTTTGATTGAGTGACCGTTGTCAATGACTTTCGCTGTTGCATGCACATCCTCTGCCAAAGAGAGATCATACTGATGATTCATCTCGACGGTTTTGCCCGGTATGATATTGACAGGAGACTGGTGGTGGCCGATGCCGCACGTCTTGGAGAACTCTTCCCAATGTGCCGGTCCGTTCTCAGAGTAGTCCCAATGTTTTTCATGCGCTACAGCATGTTCTGTATGCGACTCTGCGGCTGCATGTCCCGCAGTCTCGTTTGCTTTGACCTCTGTCTTGTGTGAAGCACATCCGCTGATCATCAATGCCGCTACGGCACTCAATAGTAGTATGGTTTTTTTCATTTTATCTCCTTTGTTTAAAAGTTATAGTTTGCAATGACACGATATTGTGTCAACTTATCGATCTGTGTGATCGTCTCATCGGCACCTGCACTGGTGTTGTTAGCCACCCATATCCCTTTGAGCGCCAAATCAAACTTGCCGATGCCGTACGCCAATACCAGGTTCTTGTCTTTCTGTGTTTTAACGAAGTCATTGTTATCATACTGGGCATAAGCGAAAACAGCTTTGAACCCCTCTATACCCGTAAAATCAAACTTCTGGGTATACGCAATTTTGACTCCCTGTGTACCGGCAATATAACCACCGCTGCTTGTCAGACCTTGACCATAATTGGAGCTAAAGAGGTTATTGGATGTAATCGTATCGGTAAAGAGCGGTGTACCGTCCCATGGCAAGACCAATGAGTTATGTTCATGATCGCGTGATCCCAGAACGTTCGTATAAGCGACCATCAGTCCGCTCTCAGCATAATCAACACTCGCTTTAAGACCAAAGAAACGTCCATTGATCTTGCCGCCATAACTGATTTCATCCGCTTTCATCGCATCGACAGAATTGCCAATGCCATGCTGGTGCATCCCCTGCAGTCCGACCATCCATCTGACATCATCATTGACCTGACGCTTATGCGTTGCATCAAAATAGGTCATGTTCATAAAATCTTTTGCATAGTAGTTGTAGAGACGGACGGCATGGTGCGCATCATGCCACTCAAGATAGGCCGGAAGGACATTACCCGTTGTATGGCCGGTAATCGTCTCTGTCTTCGTACCGAGTGCATGTTCAACGATATTGACAAAGCGGCTTGATGTACGCTGTTTGAACTTGTCCAGGTAACCCCCACCGATCTGGATACCGTTTTCAAAGGCGTATGACACATCGCCCCCTTCGACAGTCGAAGGCACCATTCTCACCTCTTTGGCATTCACGAGAGGCGTGTTGATGGTCTTGCGGCCGTACCAGATATCCAGTCCCTGGTATTGGTAGTCCAAGTACATCTCACCGAGAACCGAAAAGCCTTCCTGCGCAACCGGATCGCCCGGAGTCAAACCTTGTTGGATGGCATTATCACGTCCGATGATCGAGGTGTCAACACTGTCCGGCAGTGCGAACGGGTTTGTCGTCATAAAGGTTCCGTCAAGAGTGAAACCGTAGAGTCTGTCTGTGGTATAACCTAGCTTGCCACCGATCGAGTTTGCATAGGCGCGGCTGTCAAGGGCAGTCGCACTGTTTTCTTTGTCCGTCTCGATAAAGTAGTATCTGATATTACCGTGTGCCTTGCCTTCACTGAACGCAGTAGCTATTGAATCAGCACCGTAAAGTGATACCGCAAGAAGCCCCGAAAGGATGATCATTCTTTTCATCTATTACCTTGCATAAAAACTGATTCGTGTATTTTATCTGAATGTTTAAAAACAAGATAATCAAAACTATTGAATAAAAAATAAAAATTAATTTTATAATTGCTGTGTAGTAAAAAAAGGTTAGAGGGGAGAAAGAATAGAAAAGTACAGTGCCCAAAGGCACCGTAATAAAACGATTAACGTTTTGAGAACTGTGGAGAACGGCGTGCTTTGCGCTTACCTGGTTTCTTACGTTCAACAACACGTGAATCACGCGTCATCATACCTTCAGGTTTAAGAATCGCACGGAAAGAGTCATCCATCTTTACCAGTGCACGAGAGATACCGTGACGAAGTGCGTCCGCTTGACCACCGAAACCACCACCTAGAGTAGTAGCAACGATATCAACAGAAGTCTCTTGTTTAGTTAGAGCCAATGGTTGTTTTACACGAAGTTTCTTCGCTTCAAGACCACCCAACCATGCGTCTAGTGAAAGACCGTTGATCGTGATGTTACCTGTACCTGGTGTTAACCATACTTTAGCGATAGACGCTTTACGACGTCCAGTTGCGTAGATTTTTGCCATCTATCAATCCTTACTTAGCGATTTGCGCTGTGTGAGGGTGCTCAGCACCAGCGTAAATTTTTAGTTTTTTCAACATTGCACGGCCAAGCTTCGTTTTTGGAAGCATACCGCGAGTTGCAAGTCTGAACAGTTTTTCCGGGTTGTTCTCCAAAAGATCTGTCATCTTAACGCTCTTAGTAGAACCGAAGTAACCACTGTGAGAGAAGTACTCTTTGTTAGCCACTTTACCAGCACCGTTGAATTTTGCTTTAGAAGCGTTAACGATTACAACGTAATCACCACAATCAACGTTTGGAGTATAGTACGGCTTGTTTTTACCACGTAGGTGTGTTGCAACCTCTGTGATTATACGACCGAAAGTCTTACCTTCAGCATCGATCAAGATCCACTCTGGTTTGATCTGCTCAGGTGTTGCAATTTTTGTAAATTTCATATTGCACCCTTTATAAATTTTTTGATAGCGGAAGTATAGGGGAATAAACTTAAATGGTACTTAATTTAAGGTTGAAATAAGATTTATTTCTGAAATTCAGCAGCAGAAAAAGTGACAGCCAAAAAAAGCCCTCTATCAGAATACAATCAAAAGTTGGACTATCAGTGTAAAGTAGTGTTATTGTACAGCAAACACACTTCAATAAGGAAACACGATGACACTTTCTAAAAGCTTATACGGTGCACTGCTTGCGCTGACATTGATCTTATCCGGTTGCGGTGGTGTGGCGCCTGCACCGACATCAACAATTTCCAAAGTCCAATACAAAGGTGAGCTTGTTCTTGGCACTTCAGGCAATATGATGCCAGATGTCGTCAGTCTTGATATCGATCTTGCCAGCAGGCAAATGCCTGATCACCAAGCTTCCTGATCTTGCAAGTACAAAAAAAGATGAGTTGGCAGCCAAACGCAGTAATCTTGTTGTCTTCGAAGGTTCCACGAGCGAAGCTTTCGCCAAAGCTCTTATGAAAAATGCGAACATCATTTCGACTAAGACACAGGACAGTGCTGTCGAGATGGTGCGTAACGGTAAAGCAGACGCTATATTGACCGACTTTCCGATCTGTCAGTCAACGGTCGTCACCAACCCTGATGACCAGTTTGTCTCCATCTTTTCGCGTTTGACGTATGAACCTATCGGTATTGCGGTCAAAGGTGATGATACGCACTTCATCAACTGAACAGAGAACACTTCCTTGAGCGTATGGAAAAGAGCGGTTACCTTGCGCTGCTTAGCCAAAAGTGGATGTCGATCACTGCGCAATAGAAGCACCTTGATGAGGCAGACGCCTCATCCTGCAGTCTGATTCTTCGTCCTTTTGCAGCAAGCAACCGGGCGCTAGACCTCCACGATCTCGCATCCCTCTTCCAGCATATAGACCAGATACCCGGAGACAACTCCGTCTGTTATCGATGCGACTGCCTGCTTATAGAAACCGACCTGTTTATGGTACTGTTCACTGTGCCCTTTTGCCGACTTGTAGTCCATGATGACCCAGCCGTTTTCCTGCTGTACCAACAAGTCGATATAACGCAGTTCCCCCTTGTAGCTGATTGCTCTCTCTTTGGTTACGACACCGGTGCTTAGCTGTTTAAACCTGTCATCATTGACGAGATGCAGCACCCTCTTTTTAATACTTGCAAAATCCGCTGCGTCCAGATAGGCACCGTAACTGTTCATTGCGATATTTACCGCTTCATCTACAGCATCGCTGTTAAAGTCCGCCATCATCTCCAGCGTGTAGTGCAGCGCAAGACCGAACTCAATCGCATGCTGGTCTTTCTCCTCTACGCTCTCCTCTTTGAGCAGCTCGCTCTGTTGACCGTAATTACGTACTTCATAACGTAAGGGCTGTATGGCCTCTTGCGGCTTTGCGGCTCGCATCTCTATAATCTCCTGCCCCCAGGTCTGCTCCTCCAACGCCAGTGCCTCGAACTTGGAATCTTTTGACTTCTGGACAATATAGAGCCGTTTCTGCGCCCGGGTAAAGGCGACATACAAGGCATGCATCGCATCTTCATGTGTGAGCTGCTCTTCGTCTTCCAGTGCCTTGGCATAGGCCCGATCGAAACTTGCCCGTTTTTGCATCCGCAGGTAGATGTGCTGAAGTGCAATCCCGTCATACTGGTAAATGATCGTACTAGTGTCAGCTTTTGCACGCCCAAGACGGTCCATGACGATCACATTTTCAAACTCCAGTCCTTTCGACTTGTGTACGGTCAAAACACGCACGCCGTGGAGATCCGCCTGTGCCGCTGTCGCATCCAGCCGCTCGTATTCAAACAGAAACTGCTCGATATCGCTGTAATTGCCAAGCAACTGCAAAAAGAGCAGCAGGTTCAGATCACCGTCAAAAAGCCGGTACGTTTCGATCACTTTTAGCAGTTCACCCGCAAGGTCTCTGCTGTCAATATTGCACGGTGTCAACGGAGCGACCTCCAACTCCAACAGCGCAAAAAAATTGCGGGCATAGATGCTCTCGTTGAAATAGGAGTATTTCAAGTACTCTATCAGAGCACGGATGTTCTTCTGGTTGATCAGAAGCGAGGTCGTCTCAGTCACCACATCGATACCTGCTTCGCGCAAGAGGGCTTCAACCGCACTTCCGTCTCTGTTGGTCTGTGTCAGTACCGCAATGTTATCCGGGTTCTCGCCTTTCTCGATCAGTGCAAGGAGCTTCTCCGACATCCCTTCCAGGACCTCGTCGTTGTTGATGACCTCGACATACCCTTCACCCGCTTTCTCACGGACCAGCTGCGCTCTGTAGTTCTTGATCTTCTGATCAAAGACCTTGTTGACAAAGTGTACGATATTGGCATCACTGCGGTAGTTGGTCAGCAGGTTGTCAACCGTCACGCCGTACTTGTCGGTCACATGGTAGAAAAGCTCTTTCGTGCCGCCTCTAAAACGGTAGATAGACTGTTTCACATCCCCGACGATAAAGAGCGAATTGCGTTCACTCATCCCTTTGCCCGAAGCGATCTCGTCGATAATAGGTTTGAGTATCTCAAACTGCACGACAGACGTATCCTGAAACTCATCCAGCAGGACATGGGCGATCTTCGCATCGAGGCGGAAGTACAGGAACTCACTATCCACACGCTCTTTAAGCAGCATGTAGACCAGGTTGGTGATGTCATCAAACGAGAGTTCACTGTCCTCTTTCGCCACCATCATCTTTGCCTCTTCATAGATGTCGAGCAGTCCGAACATCGCATGGAAGAAGTGGGCCTCTTTCGCCTTCATGTAGTCGGGAAGCAATATCTGAATGGCGTGCAACCGTTCATCCATATCGCTAACGTAGCCTTTTTTATACTGCCAATACGCCAGCGTCTCTTTCTCTATCCAGGCCTTGGAGAGTATGTCGTCCACACTCTCGCAGTTCATTGTTTTTTTGGCGCCGTCCGACATGCTCGATGCCAATACCATTGCCTGCAGACTTGAAAAGTTTGCCATGATCTCGTTTTCAATGGCAAGGTAGTTGCTCTCTTGAAAGATTTGTGACTGTAACTCTTTACGTTTGCCGTAGAGCTCGTTGAGAAGAGAGAAGATATCCGACAGGCGTTTTGATGCCATCGTCGACAGTGCGATCAGTGCGCTCTCTTTTCCCTTTACATTCACCAGGGTCAAGAAACGTGCCATGATCTTAAGCTCATGCTGTGAAGCGAAGGTGGAAAAGGTCGGCATCAATCCTGCATGAAGAGAGAACTTTCGCAGGATTTTGGCAAAGAACTTGTCAATGGTCATCACTTTCGCATCCGACTTTAGAAACTGTTCCAATACACCCTTACGTAGCCCCAGCAAGGTCTCCACGTCGATGCCGGTCACACGAGAGACTTCGAAACGCTCATCACGCTCATGAAAATGCATCAACGTCTCTATGATCCGCTCCTGCATCTCATTGGCCGCTTTGTTGGTAAAGGTCAAGGCCAGGACCTTTTCTGCCTCTTCGCCCATAAAAAGAAGCGATAGATAACGCACGACCAGCGAGAATGTCTTGCCCGCCCCGGCACTGGCCTCATACGCATGAAAAGGGATAAACTCACTCATTACAACCCCCTTTGACAGAGATAGGCATATTCACAGTAACTGCAGTCACTCAATTTCTCTGTCATCTCAAAATCAAAATGCTTTGTCTCCCGGAGTTCATCCAGCAGACTATAGAGCTTTTCGAGTTTTTCATGCAGAACCGGTTCATAAACGATCTTGCCGCTGTTCAAATCATAAAAACCGCAGTTCTCTACCTCCCCCAGAGTCGAAGCGAGAAGGTAGTAGAACTCCAGCTGAAAATCTTTCGCGTTCTCAAGGGTCTTGACAGTGTAGGTCGCATATTTGCCGCTTTTGTAATCCAATACTTCAAGACCGTCGGGCGTGCTGTCGATCCGGTCGATCACACCGGCAAGCTTGATCCCGTTGACCTCTCGCTCCACTTTCTTCTCGCACGAATGGACACGTACCTCTTTGAAGCGTTCTATCTCATGCGCCAAAAACGGTTCAAGACGTTTCATCCAGAGTTTATGCAGGTATTTGTCCAGAACACTGTTGCCGCTGCATTGATCGAGCGCTTTGGAGACCGCTTTTTTGAGCCGTTCGATATCACTGAAATGGTCCTGCTCTTCGTAGACGATCTTCAGCGCCTCATGCAGTGCCGTGCCGATCTCATGCTCTTTTGGCATATCCTGGGCGATCTCATGGTCTTTAATGCCCTCGATATATTTATGGTAGAACTTGCGTCGACAGGTTAAAAAGGTCTTTAAGCCTGTTGCGGAGAGCGAACGTTTTGTAAAGTCATAGTCACCTTCAATCGGCGTCAGCGGTTCTTTTTGATAGCTCTCTATCGGCATGATGACAGGGGCATAGAGCTCATCTCTCTGTGTTGCAGTGTTATCCACTCCTAGCTGTGTCAAAAAACGCGAGGCAACGGCGTCTGTCGAACTGACATAGGCAATCATCACCTGTGAGGCTTGTGTAAAGAGCGCATGGTAGTAGAGCTTTTGCAGATCTTCACGCTCGCTTGTCGTCGGCAGGCCTGCATTGCGCCTAGTCGTTGAATTCAGAAAAAGATCTTTTTCGCTCTTTCGCGGCACAACACCTTCATTGAAGTTCACCACGATAACACCTTCATACTCCACCAGACGTGTCTCCAAGACCCCCATGACGGTAATTTTTCCGCCGCGCACGTCATCAATCGTCTTTGATTTCAAACGATTCGTAAAGAGGTGCAGAGCGGACTTCAACGGTGCTTCGCCCAAGACGGGTATGATCTTCTCGAAATAGTACAACTCTTCGCGTACAATGTCGATCACAGCCTTGTCATGTTCCTTCTCTAGAAATGGCTCCATCAATGCTGCGAAGTCAAGCGTGGAGACAGGTGCGCGGTAGCTGCTATAGAGGTTTTCGAGCAGTTCAGCACCGACACGGTTAAGCCGGGCCGTGTTTTCTACCGTCCTGTTTTCCAGATACTGCATCACCGCCTCAAGACGCTCCATAAAGAGGCTTTGTGTGAGTGGTATTCCCATCGCAAAGTTGAAATTACCTTCCTGATCAAAACGCCGGAGATGCTGTGCAAAACTTTCATCCGGCAGCACGACGACGATCTTTTCCGGTGCTATTCCCTGCTCTATCAGCGCGAAGACTTTCTGCTTCACAAACCCGACCTGCAGCAGTGACTGCGAGAAGCTCTCCACTGTTGCATTGATCTCTTCTTTGACAGGTGTGACACCCTCAACGGCTAAGGTCTGCAGATTGATACGTTGCGCACTCTCCGCAGCTATAGAGACACCCATATCTTGCAGTTTCTTTGTCAGTTTGGCATTAAATCGGTTGGCACTGTAGTGCAGCGTAAGCGGCACAAGCGCGGCACACTCTGTCAACACTTTCAACTCGAAATTAGTCAGGTATCCGAGTGCATAAAGCTCAATGTCGCCCAGTGTTCTCAAATAGCTTTCATTGAGTCTGTATTTCTGCGGCAGGAAGATCGGGTCCAGGATCTTCTTCTCTTCACAGAGATCTCTGTAGCGGTTGTAGAGCTCCTGCAAAATCGTAATATGCTCTTCATAATCCCCGTAAGTGTCTGCAAACTCAAGACTCTCCATCTCGACCAGTTCTCCGGTCAGCTCTTCAAAAAAACGAAAGAGGTAGCTTGCATTTTGGGTAAAGGTAAAGAAATTTCGCTCGATATTCAGTGCAGCAAAGTTTTTAAACGCTGCGGCTTCAAGCAACAGAAGTGTCCTGGTATCCTCATCAACGCGGTGATAGCTCTCGACATGCAGCACGCGCTGTAAAAACTCGCCGATCGTCAGATAGTTTGGCAAAAAACCATCTTCAGCCTGCTCTTTGATAATATGCGATCTGATAGCACGAGAGGTCGGAAAGATAGTGGTTTTTGCGCTCATCGTTACCCTTGTTTTTGCGTGTCAGTTATTATAATCAATTTAGAGAAATAAGCCTGATTTTTTTGCAATAGGAAAGAGGTCTGGAAAAGTACCCTATGGTGGAGCACCTGAACAGTGCTCTTTACAGCGGTGAAGGTATTGGTTAAAACTCGAACGCGTTTGGCTGGCGTGTATCCGCTTTTAGGTTATAGTAACGTTCATTCTCATCGATAGCCACATGTGCCATAATGTTCCAGCGTCCCTCCAAAGGAAGTTTGCCCGCTTTAAACGTATAGAGACCGTTTTCAACCATTGGCTTGTCCATAATGATGTCGCTGTCACGATTGTCCGGACGTGTCAACACGATCTTGACTTTCGCATTATTCACCGGCACACCTGTAACATCCGTCACTTTGTAACTGACGACCGCATCATTGAGATCAAGCTTCTCGCTGGCATAACTAATTTTATACTTTCTGTTAAATACGATCTTTGCCTCAATAAAGTGGTTCGCATTTCTATCATAATGGTGATAATCTTGCATGTTCAAGTCACTCATCTCTACCGGATTTTCCAAAGCAACCACGACTGTCATCACGGATGCCCCTACAATCAACAGGATGGAGATAACGATGGCGTATGGCCAGATGCGCCCTTGGGACTCTTTACTCATGATCTGTCTCACTCTCTTCTCGTTTTTTCGCACGGCGTCTGCCGCGGAAGTAGCCGAATATGGCAAACAGGATTGTGCCGTAAAAAATATAACGGATGACATCAATTGCAATCTGGTTTCCGCTTCCGGCCGCGCTCTCTAGCACAACACCTCTTGAATCGGCGATCTGCTCTGCAATCTCGGAATAGCCGTTGAACATCGCCACAGCATATTTGTTGACGATGTCATCTCCCTTTGCCCGCTCGGCCAATATCGGAAGAATAACGCCGCCGTAACTGCTCATAAACTCTTTAACATCATCAAAGTTTCTTGCAAACATGATGGAGCTGACGACAGCACCGATAAAACTGGCATTCGGGCTTAGGATCATCTCTTTGTCAAAATCGTTGTAGAGCGCCGTCGGATTGGCAAGGATCTGGACCTGCTTCTTCAGCTCTACAAAACTCAGTATAACGGCCGGCTGCTTAAGCTCTTTGGCAAGTTCCAGCTCATAGTCTGCAAGCGTCTGGTTCTCTTCCAGGTCTCTGACCATCACCAGGTAGAGAGAGACACCTGTTTTATCATAAAGCTCTTTACCGATCTCTTCGATCTCTGCTGTGAACGTTTCTCTTTGAACAACATCATCCTTATATAGATACTCTGCAAAAAGTGAAGTGGAAAAAAGAAGAGTGAAGATGAGGGCCGCTAGCCCTCGTGTGTTACGCAACTAAGTTACCTTAGCCGACGAACAGGTGATTTGGAGTAACAACCGCATACAGTGTGTATGCTGCTGAAATGATCAAAGCAATTGTAATAATTTTATCCATATATTGATTCATCATTAGCTCCTTATTTAACATCTACAACATGAGCACCAGATGTCGGATCAATCATCTTGATCGTTGTCGGATTCTCTATTTTGTAAAAGTTGTTAGCGTTCGCATTCTGTGTACTAAGACCAAGGACAGTCAGACCTGCCAAGATACTAAGTAGCAAAACAGTCGCGATCAGCATTCCAGTGATACCATCTAAAACGAATAAACCTCTGTTTTCATTCATAATGGACTCCTTATTTGCTTAGGCTAGTGACATAAGCACTAACTGCTTCGATTTGTTTGGCGTTCAGACGGTCTGCGAATTTAGGCATCGTACCGATAGCACCTTTTTTACCATGTGTAAGTACATTGGTAACTAAAGTGTTGTTGAACCCGTTAAGTTGCGGTCCAACACCCTCTATACCTTCACCGGCAGCACCATGACATCCGGCACATACACCAAACATCGCAGGCTCTGTACCTTTAAGACCATTGCCAACATAAGCAGAGATCTCGTCAATGTCAGCTGCACTAAGACCAAGATCTGTTCCTGAAGGCATCGGGAACTCGAAACCAAGAAGCTGGCTGTTTGAACCGTTCTCTAGAACGTTCTTCACAACTACTGCTTCAAGACGCTGGTTAAGGTTTGCTGCCTTGCCATCAATACCATCAGCCGTTATACCGTGACACACTTTACATTCAGCCAAGAAGACAGATTCACCCATCTCAACCAAAGTATCAGCATCCATATCTGCATATTTTGCTTGAAACTTATCATTGTGCGCTGCCACATCTTTATTATACTCACCGATTTGAGAGTATGCATTTACTGGGTAACCAAAATGGAAATACCACAATGCCCAAATGATCAGACCAAAGAAAATAAGTGCCCAACCTGCAGGCAGCTCATTTTTATACTCTCCGATACCGTCCCAGTTCTCTTCTGCCAATTTACCTGTAGCAGTATCATTTTGCATTTGACGTACATATTTAATGACAACAAATACTGAAATGACAACAAGTGCTACTGCACCTGTAACTGCAAGCGTATTGACGATATCATTATTCAAGCCGCCTTCTGAGCCACCAACAGAAAAGTATGTCAGTGCCAACATAAGAACGACAAAGATAATTCCACCAAGCGTAAGCTTATTCATTTTTATCTCCTACCTTTTTTGTCTCTTTATCAGAGACCTTGTTTACCGGTTCATCGGTAATGTCATCATTGAGTGCCATATTGCCATACTCTTCATAATCAACACCGGTCGCATCTTTTTTCTTACTGTAAAGATGATAGATATACCCGTATAGGGCAATTACCATAAATACAGTGAAAAAGAAGTAACCGTACGCCTGAAATGTTGCAATATCCACCTATGACTCCTCTATTTCAAACTGTTCATATACGCGATAATCGCTACGATCTCTGGGATCTTGCCAGCAGCTACAGCATCCTGAACACTTTTATCTTTCATGTCCGCTGCAACCAGCTTAGCCTCTTCCAATGCAGATGCTTCTGCATCAACAAGGGAACCCGCAAGTGCGACAGTCTCAGTTGTGCCGTCTTTCATAGGAACAGCTTGATTATATGGTACAGAGAAGAAATCTCTAACAGTAACTTGCTCAGCATAAGCCGTAGCAATATCTGCTTCGTTTTCAAACATCCATGGGTACCCTGGCATAAGCGAACCAGGAACAACAGATTGAGGTTCTCTCATGTGGTTCTCGTGCCAGTCTGTTGTACGGTAGTTTCCTACACGGTGAAGGTCTGGACCTGTACGCTTCGAACCCCATAGGAATGGACGGTCATACGCATATTCGCCACTTAAAGAGTAATCACCATAACGGTCAGTCTCTGCTTTAAACGGACGGATGAGCTGTGAGTGACATGCATTACAAGAGTTCTTGATATACACGTGACGGCCAGCCAACTCAAGAGTTGTGTACGGCTTTGTACCGATGACAGGACGTGATGCCTGTGCAAAGTTAGGCACGATCTCAATAAGACCGGCAAACGCGATAGTAACAAATACACCAACTGCAAAGAAGAATGGGTGTTTTTCTAACCAATGAAACATATTATCCCCTTTCCTTACGCTGCCATAGGTGAAGCGTTTTGAAGTTCATTTTCTTCAACGCGACGACCCGCAGTCATAGTTTTGTACATGTTCCATGCAAACAAGAACATACCCACTAGGTAAAGTGTACCACCAACTGCACGGATAGTGTAGTATGGGTGAAGTACAGTAACTGTATCGATGAATGAGTAAGCAAGGTTACCGAACTCATCGTGTGCACGCCACATCATACCTTGAGTAATACCCGCGATCCACATAGAAGTAAAGTAAAGAACAACACCCAGTGTCTGTACCCAGAACTGCGTGTTCATCAATGACTTAGAATAGATCTCACGTTTGAATACACGTGGAGTCATGTGGAAAAGTGCCGCCATAATCATGAATGCAACCCATCCGAGAACACCGTCATGAACGTGACCAATGATCCAGTCCGTAAAGTGCGCGATTGCATTTACTGATTTGATCGCCTGGATAGGACCTTCTAGAGTAGAGAACATATAGAATGTCGAAGCAAGCACCATAAACTTGATCAGTGGTGAACTTGCAACTTGTTGCCACTCACCCTTCATTGTTAGAAGCATGTTGATCGCAGAACCCCAAGACGGAAGGATCAGTACTACCGAGAATACTGAACCCATTGTTTGCATCCAGTCAGGTACCGTTGAGAAAAGAAGGTGGTGACCACCGGCCCAAAGGTAAACGAACATAAGTCCCCAGAAAGAGAGTAGTGAAAGCTTGTATGAGAAAACCGCCTGACCAGACTCTTTAGGCAGGAAGTAGTAGATCATCGCAACGATAGGCACAGTAAATCCGAATGCGACCGCATTGTGACCGTACCACCACTGTACTAGCGCATCGTTAGTACCAGAATACATTGATACTGAGTGCCACCATGCACCGATTCCGCCTGAAGCGAAGTACGTTGGAATTTCCATGTTGTTGAAAACGTAAAGCATAGCTATACCAAGGAAAGTCGCAATGTAATACCAGATAGAGATGTAGAGTGATTTTTCACGGCGCATACCGATCAGACCGAAGAGGCCCATACCCCAGATAACCCATACAATAACGATAGCGATATCGATTGGCCATTCGAACTCTGCGTACTCTTTTGAAGTAGTAATACCTAAAAGAAGAGAAACAACAACAGCAACTACACCGACTAGGTATAACCAAAAGTGAAGTTTTCCCAAGAACATCAAGAACTTAGACTCCGCCATTGATACTTTAAGCACACGCTGACCAACATAGTACCAAGTAGCCCAAATACCACTAAGGGTAAAACCAAAGATAACCGCATCCGTGTGCAGTGGACGAAGACGAGAGAAGTTTGTATACTCCGCTACACCACTACCCAAGATCGTATTGACACTTGGAAATGCAAGTTGCCAAGCCAAAATAACACCGACTAGCATACCGACAATTCCGAGCAACACTGTTGTAAGCATAAACATTTTAGCTACAGTGTAATCATACTCTAAAGGACGATTTTCCATTTACAGCCTCCTAATAAATTCAAAGCGTAAGAACCCGTTTTTTTGAAAAAAGGGTTTTTAGACACTACGATAATAGCTATTGTTATGTTTAATATTTCTTAATTAACATCAGTTTGGCCATGTTGTACAATTTATATAATATATTTAAGTAGTATTTAAGTATTGTGGGAAAAAAAGAAACACTGAAAAAGAGGCACAAAAGGCCTTATAGAGGGAAGTCCGACTAAATTGAGGCTTTAATCATCAAAAGTAAAGTTCAATAAGGTTTTCTTATTGGCCCCCGCATTTACCGCTGCCGCATTTGCCGGAACCGCATTTCATCGTCTCTTCCTTAAGAGGAACAGCATCTGCTTCTTCCACAGTTTTGGAGCCGCTTTTACCTGTACCGCACTTGCCGGAACCGCATTTCATGGTCTCTTTATCAATTGGTTTAGCTTCAGCTTTTTCGCCACTTTGTGCACCGCACTTGCCCATCCCGCATCTTCCGGCGCCACACTTGCCGGCACCGCATTTTCCCATCAGTTCAGCATCTTTGGCCTGTTGCTCTATAGAGGTGTTTTTCCAGTAATCAAACTGCATATAGGCTTTCATCAGTGTCCAGCCGCCAAAAACGATGATCGTTATTGCTGCAAACTGGATCATCAGAGAGCGAAAGCGTGTTTGTGAAAAAAGCCCTATAGCAAAGGCAAAACTGAATAGCGCCGGTATCGTGAAGAGACCAAAGATCGCCATCACTATGGCGCCCCAGAGTGCCGACTGTGTCGTCGTAGCTGTTACCAACATCGTATAGACCAATCCGCATGGGAAAAGGCCGTTCAGCAGTCCCAGTGTAAAAAAACTGCTGGGTTTGGCTGAAGTAAGTTGAGAGGTGAATATCTTTTTGAACCAGGGCTGTCGTGTGATCGGGTACTCGATAGAGGTCAGAAATTTCAGTTTCCCGGCAAATGAAAGTCCCATTAGGATCATCATCACCCCGGCGACAGCGAACATGATGGCACGGGCCAGCGGTGATACGTCCCACAGTGAGCCAAAGTATCCGAAAAGTGCACCCAATACCGTGTAGGTAACAACACGTCCTAGGTTGTAAAATAGATGATAGGTCGATTGTGTGAACTTGTTTTGCTCAGGTTTGATCTTAGCTGTCGTATAGGTGACGATAAAGCCGCCGCACATTCCGATACAGTGTCCGATCGAACCAAGGAGGGCAAAGGTGATGATGGCGGTGAACTCTATACCGTTCATGAAAGGTCCTGAATAAGTTGAAGGTTTAGTTTACGCTTTGAAAAAAAAGTGTAACAAAGAAGTGTTACATTAGTGTTAAGAGGCGCTCGCCTCTTCTAGGCTACGCCTGTTTTAAAAGATTTAAAAACTCGCCGAAAATATAACGGCTTTCTTTTGGTCCCGGGCTGGACTCCGGGTGATGCTGTACCGAAAAGATCGGCGCATCGTTATAGCGGAGACCTTCAATCGTGTTGTCAAACAGATTAGTATGTGTCACTTCAGCGATTTCGGTGACACTGTCAGGCACGTTATAGTTGTGGTTTTGGGCCGTGATCTCGACCATACCCGTCTTGACGTTCTTCACAGGGTGGTTACCACCATGGTGTCCGAACTTCAGTTTAAACGTATCGTGACCGTGTGAGATCGAAAGCAGTTGGTGCCCCAGACAGATCCCGAACATCGGAACCTTTGCCGCGATCAGTTTTTTGACCTGCTCTTGTTCCTCTTTAAGGATCAGGGGATCTCCCGGACCATTTGACAGAAAGACGCCATCGATCTCCTTAGCCTGCACACGAGCGATCAGTGCATCTGCATCAAACGTGTTGGGAAGGACTTCGACTTCAATGCCGGCCTGCGTCAGTTCGTTCAGGATGTTGCGCTTGACACCGAAGTCAATCGCAGCGATCTTTGCTTGCGGTGCCGGCGCATCATTGTATTTGAAGTTGACGGCATCATATGTTCCGTTTGCATGGGTATAGGCCTCTTTGGTGCTGACCTCTTGAATGTAGTTCACCTCTTCAATACGCGGCGATGATGCAAGCACTTTTTTGAGTTCCTCTTTGTCGCTGATCTCTGTCGAAGCGACCATCATCATCGCACCTTCAGCACGAAGCATCTTGGTCAGGTAACGCGTGTCAATGTCACAGATACCCATCACGCCGTGTTCTTTCAGAAAGTCTGCAAGTGAGCCCTCTGCACGGAAGTTTGAGTAACGGTCCTGATATTGGCGTACGATCATCCCTTTGGCATGCGCACGCGTTGACTCCATATCTTCTGCATTGACACCGACATTACCGATCTCCGGTGCCGTAAAGGTGACGAACTGACCCGCATACGAAGGATCAGACATAATCTCCTGGTAACCGCTCATCGAGGTGTTAAAGACGATCTCACCGACCAAGGTCGTCTCCGCACCAAATGATGATGCTTCTAAAAAAGTACCGTTTTCAAGGTAGATCCAAACAGTGTTCATTAGGCAAGTCCTCTCTTTTGCAGCTCTTCGTTGTAAAGTTTTTCATGGATGATGTCGAACTCTTCCGTACCCGGGATAATGCGGCGTTTATACGAACGGATCTTCTCCATGAC